>JAKVAZ010000009.1:253885-376473 GCA_022447225.1 Fuerstiella sp.
CAGACAGACAGACAGACAGACAGACAGACAGACAGACAGACAGACAGACAGACAGACAGACAGACAGACAGACAGACAGGAAGTTCTGACTTCTGAATCGATTATTTCCCACCACCTGGTGGTCGTTTAAATTGATTGACAACGGATCACAGGGGGCGGATGACCTTCCGTGCCATATCTGACGGCGGCCGGACATGTTTATCAATCTCACGGAGACAGAATCAATGAAACAGTTCCACGGGATCTACCCGGCACTTGTGACTCCTTTCGACAGAACCGGCGGCATCAATGAAACAGTCGTTAAAGAGATCGTCAACTGGCATCTGAAAGAAGGCGTCGATGGATTTTACATTTGTGGCGGCACCGGTGAAGGTCTGCTGCTCTCGCCCGACGAACGCAGACAAATGCTGGAAGCCACCGTCCGCGCCGCAGACGGCCGGGGAAAAGTCATCGCACACGTGGCAACGCTCGATACCGCCACGACAATCGATCTGGCGCAGCACGCTGAAGCCGGTGGCGCGGCCGCGGTGAGCGTATTGCCGCCGATTTACTACAACGTTGATTCACTGGCTGCGATGGAACATTACCGTTTGATCGCTTCGGCAACCAGGTTGCCTCTGTTTGTTTATCACATACCAGCGTTAACCGGCAAACAAATGAGCGTCGACGAAATGCGGCAATTGCTGGAAATTCCTAACGTGAGTGGATTGAAGTTCTCAGACTACGATCATTTCAACATGCACCGAATACGACTACTACGCGAGGATTTGATCGTCTATTCCGGAAACGATGAGGTGTTTCTGTCGGCCCTGAATCTGGGAGCTAATGGCGGCATCGGCCTGACCTACAATTTCATGCCACAGGTCTACGTGGAAATCTATCAAGCGTTCCTGGCCGACGACATTGCCCGCGCTCGCGAACTTCAGCAGAAATCCTGCGCGATGATCGATGCCGGCTTCCAGGTTTACGGCATGGGCGTGGCTAAGGCCGCTCTGCAACATCTGGGCTTCGACGTAGGGGAACCCCGCCGTCCTTTGCGAGCCCTAACGCCCGATGAACGAACGCTCATTACAGAGCGAATGGATGCCCTGGGCCTCACAGCCGGATAGTTCCGGAGAGGAAATAACCGAGGACTCCTCATTGACGGACCAGAGTCGCGTCAATGACCGGATCAATGCGATCCCAAAATCGGCCGGCTTTGCAACAACGGTCAAAAGCAGCATGGTCAGGCGGTAAATGCAGACACTACTGTGTTCGTCTCGACATCCAGGTGCACGCCTTTGACGCTCATCTCTGAAGTTGACCTCAGGACACTATCGACCCGAATTGTTTCGAATTGTTCAGCCACTTGACTCCAGTGGTCAGTCGACGGTTCATCGCGGCAGGGTTTTCCAGCGATCATTCACATCACCATCCGCGTCGCCGTCTGATGATTCATACGCACCAACGAGTGGATGGTCGGGAAGTGTCGAGATCGGTTCCAGATGAAAACGCATACGACGGAGGGCAATACCGTGTCTCCCACACTCTTCCGAGATCTCCATGATCCGACCATCGGAGATACGTGTGCTGGAAACGAGGACTTCGTCCACATTCTGCCGTTGGCAGATCTCCAGCAAATCATCGTTGCCCCCAAGAACGCGAAGACCGTGGATGACTTTGTTGATCTTGAGCGGATCGTCATCCAGAAATCCAATGGGGTGGCATCCCCAGCGTAAATTATTGCGCAGTTCCCGAACCAAAAGTTCACCAGCGTCGCCGGCCCCATAAATCAGAACACGTTTACTCTCGGTGCGACCGAACGCCACGTCACCCCCTGGCAGGACCCGACGGAGTAAACGGAACATAAATCGGCTGGTTGTCAGACAGGTGAATAACACAACGGCATCCAGCACCAGCACCGTACGAGAAAATCCCTCGAAGCGATACATCAACAGTAACGCGAGAGCGAGCCCAACGGACGAAGAGGCAACTGCTTTCGCGTAGGTCAGCACGCTGTCAAGGCCGATGTAGCGCCACAGGCCACGATACACTCCCGTCATCAGCATCACAGGTAGTTTAACGGCGAGCAGCAGAGGAGCAAAATGCACGAATTGCCCCCAGCCTTCGTTCAGTGCTGCTCTGCCAAACAGAATCAACGAGGCCACGTACCAGGACATCAGCACAAGAACGGCGTCCAGCAGGACCTCAAACACCCGACGTTTGTAAGAAAGATCGATGAGAAAAGCCACAAGTGGCTGGCGGCGGGCTTCAGCCACCTCGGACGCATCGTAAACAGACACCTGCGCGAGATAGATACCGACCAGGGAGAGGATGATCGTCAGTCCGATGACCGATGCCACCGCGGTGTCGATCGGAAGCCACCGAACGGCCAGTCCCAGACAGCCGGAAACGGCTGCCAGCCCATACAGCATTAAAACGGCACGTCGTTCGGAAAGCCCAAGCGCCACCAGTCGGTGCGAGGCATGATCGCGTCCTCCCTGCGAAATCGCTCGACCTGACATCCGCCTCACAATGGCCACCAGCGTGGTGTCAAAAATCGGAATCAGCAACACAAGGACCGGAACAACCAGCACCGGAAGACTCTGCAGACGGCCTCCGGTGATACTCAGCATCGATGTTCCAGCCAGAAAGAACCCCAGAAACATTGACCCACAATCACCCATGAAGATGGATGCCGGATTGAAGTTGTAGACCAAAAATCCAATCAACGCTGCAACGAATGAAGCAACAGCAACGGTTTCGGCTATCTGACCATTGATCAAAAGATTCGCGGTCAGAAACGAACCGGCAATCGCAGAAATCCCTGCAGCAAGACCATCCATATTATCAAGGAGATTCACTGCGTTTGTGATCCCCACCAGCCACAGGATGGTGATTGCCATATTGATCAGAGGGAAAGGTGTCCACGGGAGAATAACTCCGCTGACACAGACGATCGCTGCTGCCAGAATTTGTGCGATCAGCTTTTGATAGGGTTTGATCGATCGAAGATCATCAATCAGTCCAACCAGAAACAACAGACTGCCGGCAGCAAGTATGCTGCGAAACTGAAATCCATCCGGTCCCGCAACAAATAACACGACCATCACCGATCCGAAAATCGCAATGCCGCCGCAGAGCGCAGTCGGAGTCTGGTGCCACCGGTCTTCGCTCGGTTGAGCAACCAGGCTGAATCGTCTGGCAAAACTGCGGATGACCGGCGTCAAGACGACACAAATGCCGAATGCAGCAGCAACGGGAATAAAATGCAGAGGGTCCAAGTTGCCAATTCTGATGTTACAAATTACGAAGGTACTCACCGGAACCGCCAGTACTCTACCGTGCTACCACTGACGGTTCGATGATGGTTCTTTCAAACTCGCTAATCTTCTCCAGGATCTGATCAGACGTGACGGTTAGGCCGACCTCGATCAGGTCATTGACAGGTGAGGACTCAGAAACACGCCGCAGTATTCATCGAATACTCTGTTCTCTGCCGACGTCGTCACAGATTTGTATCTGTCCGGAGTCCTCGGAACACCATGCGGCCCAGAAGTATAGAAAGGAAACAGGGACTTTGTTCTTTTCTTCGGAGTGAAGAGGGATTTAACGATCAGAATACGATGCACCGAACAGTGCCCTTCAGGACTCCTGGTCGGAGACATGCCTGTTTCGCACGTAATCGCAGAGTCCGCAGTTACCGGCGCACGCCGATAATGTCATCGCATCCCAACTCGATATTCAGCGAACCAAAACACCCGAACCCGGAGCCCATAACAGCGTTGCGTATAGCAGAGAGTCAATCGTCACGAGATGCGTCAGCCGGCCCCAGTGATTCATTGAGTACGTTAACCAGTTCGCGCAGTCGTCCAACAGCTTTTCGATTGAACACAAATGACAATCGCGGCAGGTCCTGCAGGTGCTCATCGTCCGCTTCCAGGCGATGCGCCGATGCCTTTTGAATCCGACCGGATTCAACAATGTCGCTGAACTCATCGTTGAGCTGCTCGACCAGATCGTTGTCGGGTTCGCTGTGAAGTCTCAATATGAGTCGATCTCGTACGAACCTCATGCTGTTGTACACGCTGTAGAAACCAAGTACTTCATCCACTGCCTCTTCCGCATCATCTGTGACCTTGAACAGCGACATATCACTGGGCGAAATCATTCCCTGATCCATGAGCTCTGTGGTTACGAACTCCAGCCAGCGTTTCCAGTACGTTCCGCCAGGTTTGTCCAGAAACACCATGGGCATCAGGTCACGTTTACCTGTCTGTACGAGTGTCAGTGTTTCGAAGGCTTCGTCCTGAGTTCCGAACCCTCCCGGACAGGAAACCACAGCATGTACTTCCTTAACAAATAATAATTTTCGAGTAAAAAAGTATTTGAGATTCACCAGTTTCGGATCGCCGCTGATAACAGAATTCGCCTCCTGTTCGAACGGCAGCAAAATATTGAGTCCCATGGCCATCTCTCGGCCGGCCCCCTGATGCGCTGCCTCCATGATGCCACCCCCGGCACCGGTAACCACCATCCAGCCTTCTTCGGCCATGCGCTGACCGTACAATTCCACCTGCTGCCACACCGGATCATCCGGCTGAGTCCTCGCAGACCCGAAAACCGTCACCTTACGGTCCCGACGGTACGGCGTAAAAACTTTGAACGCGTATCGCAGTTCACGCAGGGCACGACTCAGGATTTTCAGGTCACCTCGTGTGGCTTTGTCGGCTGCCAGCAGATCGGCTGTTGCTTTGATTTCGCTTATGAGCTCAGAATGCTGAGTCAGTTCCGACAAATGCTCAATCACGTCCAGTTCGGACGCCCTGGAATGTCGCAGATACTTCCTTTTCACGAGGCTAAATTTCCTCCCGGACCATTCAATCAAATTCTCCGATCAGTCTGAACTACACCGACCGGGTCGCGTCTTCTGCAAATCATGAATCGATCGCCTGCATGGCTTCCGGACGCGTATCATAAATCGCCCAGATTGTATCGAGCGCTGTGATCTTCAGTAACTCTCGGGCCATCTCATTGGCCCCACACAGGACCAGTTCACCACCTCGACGCTTGAGAAATTTATGACATCGCAAAATCAGTGCGAGGAACACGGAACCAAAATATCCGACCTGCGTGAGATCGAACACCACCATTGGCACTTCCTGATTCGCAAGGGATTCCATGACGAAGTCGGCCGCCTGCTCCACCAAATCCCACTGAAGGGACTCCACACTGGCGGCAGGGACGACGACAACAGTATTTCCGTGCCATTCGATGTCAAAGCTTTCGAGGACTTCAGACACAAGACCGGCCTTTCTGACAGCCAAAGAACCAGGAAAAATATACTTTAACAGCCTAACATATCACCGGTCTGTCTCACCAGTCCGTCAGACTTGAGACAGGCTGAAGAAACAGGATGCAGTCTGAAACGGTATAACGGCAGATACTGAATGTAGAGTCAGCTGACATGATCATTAGGTCGATCCCGCCAACTCCTCTACTCCGGTCCCCCAGGTGCCGGAAGTTGCTTCACAGCAATTACCCGGAAATCTGTCCCTGCAGAACTCTCTGATCGTTCCCCGCAACACCCGAGGAGTCACACTAAACCACCACGGGTATGGTACCGGGGCCCCGCAGACTCCACACCGTTGCTGATAAACGGTATCAGGCGGCTCGAGCCTGACCGTCCTGCCGGGTAATAAAATTACCCCGTTCGTCGATCTCCTCAAAACACACCGAAAGCCGTTTTGACACGCCGGATTCCTCCATTGTCACTCCATAAAGCACGTCTGTGACAGCCATGGTGGGTTTGCGATGTGTAATCATGATGAACTGTGTCGCATCGCGAAAGTCTTTAAGCACGCCTACGAAACGGCTGATATTGGCATCATCCAATGCTGCATCAACCTCATCCAGCAGACAAAACGGACTCGGACGACTGCGAAAAATAGACAGCAGCAGTGCAACTGCAGTGAGTGTTTTCTCGCCACCACTGAGCAAAGTAATACTCCGCAATTCCTTACCCGGCGGCCGGGCAACCACGTCAATCGAGCAATCCAGCACTTCGTCAGAATCTTCAAGAATCAAATCGGCTTCCCCGCCGCCGAACAGCCGCCGGAAGATATCTCGAAAATGCTCCTGAATGCAGGAAAACGATTCTAAAAACATTCGTCGGCATTCCACATTGATTCGACGCACCATGTCTTTCAAGGTATCGCGCGCAGCTTCGAGATCACGCAACTGCGAATGCAGTCGTTCAAATCGATCCTCCAGTTCGGAAAGATTTTCCAGGCTTTCTGTACTGACGCTGCCAATCTTCCGGAGTTGCCGACGTAACCGATCTATACGCTGTTCAATTGATTCCCTTAATTCCGAATATTGAGCTGTGTCATACAGAATGGCTGAGACTTCAGGAGAATCCACCGTCAGTCTGACCTCAGGTCCGGCCCCTTCTTCGGCACCATCAGCATTCTCACTGGTCGTTAGCTGATTCAGCCAGACTGTCAGCGCAGAACGCCCCTGTTGCACCGCCTCCTCAACAGAAATCTCATATTCATCCCTGATGCGTTCGGCCGCCGTTGTCAGCTGATGTCTGATGTCGTTGATCTGCAATTCCAGTTCATGATGCTGTCGCTCTTTAACTGAACACTGCTCACGTACTTCCACTTCACGTTCGCTGGCTTCCTGTTGGCGATTCCGAAGCAACTCCCGGGTCGAACCATGTGCTGCAATCTGGACTGCCGTTCGGTCTTCATCCACGTAAATCTCCGCCAGTTCGGCGCGCACATTCAGTTTCGCCAAAGTCAGCTCCAGGACACGGGACTTACCGGCGCACCGTCGTCGTTCCGCTTCCTGCCGCTGCAGACACCGCTCTTTCACATCGTCGCGTACACGCAGGGCTGCCTCCTGCAGCGAAAGAGCTCTTTCTTCCAAGCGTGTCAGTTCGAGACTGAATTCAGTGCGTCCCTGCTTCAGTTCTTCCAGCTGCTGCTGCCCGTCTGTCACTTCCGCTTCATATTTTTCCAGACTGTCACGGAGCCCCTTCAACTGATTTTCACCGGCTGTGTGCTGGTCACCAGTCGTACGCCGTCGCAGCTCCAGTGAATCCAGTTCTGCGTTGAGCTGCTCCTGTCGGGTCGTAAGACGTTCAATCCGTTGTTCGGAAAACTTGACTGCCTGCTGTGTTTCGACAGTGTCCTGCTCCGTTCCACGACATTGATCAGCGGCTTCAGCAACGGATTGCTGAGCGTTCGCCAACTGTAATTCGTTCGCCTCTGATTCACTGGCCAGACGCTTAAGCTTTAACTCGCCTTCCACAATCAGATGTTCAGTTCGGTTCAGTTCATTTTTTAGTCGCCGCAATTCGCTTTTACGTGACACGACTGCTGACTCGCTGCGAAGCATTCCACTGTGCAAGGTACCGTCACTTTCGACCAGTTCTCCCTGTGGAGTGACAGCCCGGACCATGCCACTCGATTCTTCCACAATTCGCACGGCATCAGACAGTGACTTTACGACCCAGGTATCAGCCAGCAGGAACGACGCCAGATGTGGCAGATGACGTGGAGAACGGGCCAGACTGTCAGCTCTGCCAATCACTCCCGGGCGGCCGGTCAGAGAGGGAGTCTCTGAGGGTGAAAAAACAGACTGTCGCACCGGAGTGTTAGTTTGTCCGTCCACCCAGGTCACACTGAGTTCCGGAGAAAATTCAACATCCAAAGCACCACTGCCGATGTCATCGAGCCATTCCAAATCGAATTCGGGCAGCCGAAGCGGATCGGCATCGTCGCCGGAACACCGTGAGTCTTTGTCGGTATTCGACGTTACCGAGTCATCGCCCGCCGGAACATCACCGGCTGACTCCAGCGAGACAAATCCAACGCGACCGCTGATACGGCAGCGGCCGCTACCCAGATAATCAACCAGCGGCCCCATGCGGTCGACGACCAGTAGTTGAGCCCGGCCGGAAAGTGCGACTTCCAGCAATGCCGCCTGGGACATATCGACATCCAGCAGGTCAGCAACACTTCCGCGAATCAGATTCCAGGGAGACTGAGCTGACGTTTCGGCCCGGCTAAGGATATCCCGGACTCCAATTCCGAAACCTTCCTGTCGTTCTTCCAGGTCTTCCAGAACGGAGCGACGCGCCAGCAACGCGCTACGCTGTTCACGCATCTCCGCCAGTGACTCCCGTAAAGACGACTGCTGAACCACAATTGATTCCTGACCTGTCCGGATTTGGCCGGCCCTGTCCTGAGCGTTCCGAAGAGTGTCGGCAGCCGAACTCCCGGAATCCACCAGCTGATTCATTTTTTCACGCAGCTGAGCACATTCCGCCGACTGTTGTTCCAGTGACGAATTCAGCTCACTCATTCGGCGCGTGACAGAATCTTCTTCAGAACACAACGTCGTAATGCAGCTGGATAGTGCTGAATTTTTCTGTACCTGCTGCAGCACCTGCTCACGTGTGGTTATAATTTTGTTTCGGGTCTGTTCCAGACTCTCGCGTAACTGATTCAGCTGAGTATTGCCTGTATGTTGCTGCGATCTCGATGTTTCCAGTTTCTGCTGCTCCAGATTAAACACCCGTGAAATGTGAGATTCCTCCCGGGCAGCTTCAGTGACGCGTCCATCCATAACTTTCAACTGACGATCCAGTCGCTTTAAATCCAGTTCCAGTTCCGTCTCACGAGTTGACTGATGTTGCAACGTGGTTTCCAGACTTGCAATCCGACTGCGCAGATCCGCCCGTCTGGATTCCAGTGCTCGCATTTCCTCCTCGATTGAATTTAATGCAGTTTCGGCATCCTCTGACCGCTGCTCGGCTTGTTCCCGCTGAGTCCGCATCTCTCTGAGCATTGCAGACGCCTTGTCCTGCTGCGATGCAAGATCCTGCTGAACCACAGTCTGACGACGGAAATCATCGCTGACCATTCCCACCCATAACGCTTCAAGTTCAGAGGAAATTTCACGAAACCGGGCTGCACGCTGAGCCTGACTGCGGATTGCCCCAACCTGAGATTCGACTTCGTCCACGATATCAGTCAAACGCAGCAGATTCTGCTCCACGCGTTCCAGGCGGCGTGTCGTCTCAGACCGACGCAACTTGAAGCGTGCGATGCCGGCAGCTTCTTCAAAGATCAACCGACGATTCGCAGCGTTTGACTGCAAAATCTGATCCACACGCCCCTGCTCAATGATACAGTAGGCAGCCGCTCCCGCACCGGTTCCCGAAAACAGGTCACGAATGTCTTTTAACCGTGCGGCATTACGATTGATCAGATACTCGGAATCACCCGACTGCCACAGTCGCCGCCCAATCGTGACTTCGTCCATGTCAACCGGCAGATATCCGGAGCGGTTGTCAAAAACCAGAGTGGCTTCCGCAAACTGAGCCGGCCCACGACCTGAAGATCCATTAAAAATGACATCCGTCATTTCCTGGCCGCGCAGACTCCGGGGACTCTGATCCCCTAAGATCCACTTGATCGAATCAACGACATTGCTCTTGCCGCTGCCGTTCGGGCCCACCACTCCGGTAATTCCGGTGGAAAACTCGAATACAGTCTTGTCGGCAAAACTCTTGAAGCCGAATAATTCCAGCGACCGGAGCATTAAAAAACAATCGGAATCAGGTGAATGTCAACAGGGATAAAACCAACGTGGATGACGTGCAATTCAGTCAACCGGTCGGCCCTCACAAATCAACCAGAGATTGACACTTAGAATTTGTGCTGGCCAAATGGATTCTTCATGAATCGATTCAGCACGCCGGCAGAATTTCTGTGGTTGACCGGTTCTTCAGTGTCGGTGCGCAGACCTGCTTCAACGTCTGAAACATCAGTCTGCCGAAACGTTGATGAATTGTCATCCCTCGTTTGATTCGCCGACACTGTTGCAGGCTCTTCATTAATTTCGGGGCTTGTTCCTTCTGCATGCTGAGACGGATTGCGAAGTGTGGTCAGATTAAGGTCTTGGATATCTCCGTCTACCTGCACATCATCAATGCGATCGAAGATACCCGGTGTTCTGGATGGAGTCCCTACCTTCCTGTCCGTTTCCAACTCACCGCTGCCTACCTTCTGAATGTAGGTACGGCCCGCCTGCGGCAGTCGATCAATACCAAGTTCTCCCGGCAGATTGTCCTGTTGTTCAGCCTCAATCATGAACTGAACAACGTCAGGATACGCCGCTTTCAATTCACCCACTGTCTTAAGTATGTCTACCAGCCGGCGACTGCACGTTCGACGTACGGTATCCTGTCCAAGCTGATACTGTGAAATCTCGACCGTCTCATCACCGTCGTGACCGATGACACGGATCTTGTTACCCACATTCAGCACTGCCGGCAGCAGCAGTTTCTGATTGACTCCGAAAACTGTGATTTCCGGACTGCGACGCCGGGCCAGATGTACGGCAGACGCACCGCTGGAATCAATCTGCCGCAAAACAAATCTATTTTTGAAACGTATGGTATTAAGAGAACGGTCATTGTCATTAACTTCGGAAATAGCACGAACGGCTCCATAGCGAGCTTCCAGTGACTTCGCATCGAGCAGTTCGCGCAGAGCAAGCATGGACTGAGCCGTATCCATTGTCGTCAATGCGGCTAAAGCATAAACGCGAAAAGCCGGTTCATCCCGTGCTGCAACTTTAAGAATGTGTACGGCGTCCGACTCCTGTGAATCCTGAAGATAGGCGAGTGCTTCAGCTGCAAAGAACTTCACATCACCATGCGGAGACTTCAGGCCCGCCAGCAGAAACGGTTTTGCATCGTTTCCAACGGCCTCCAGCTGGACAGCAGCGAGTGCTGACGACTCGGGGACCAGCAGACGTTCAGCCTGTCCTTCCAGTCTCAGCCGTCGGGCGACTTCGTTCTCTGCCAGCGGAATACTTCGAATAACATGGTGGAAGCGAGGAAAATTATTTCTGTAAATCGGATGAGGATGCAGTTTGATCAAAGCATCAGTTCTGGCAACTGCCAGTTCCTGCTGACGTCCAAATCTGTCATAGCGCTGAAAGCGTGCTGAAACTGCGTCGGCGATCTGCTTTGCCTTTCGCACGCTTTGAAATCGCCTGCGAATCACGATATCCAGTTCACGATTTGTCGTTGCGGTTGCTCCGCCCGGAATGCTTCCTCTTCCCATAAGCCCGTTTGATTCAGAACTTCCCTGAGTTGCCCCGAAGGCTGTCAGCACCGGCCCCTCCGCCAGGGCATATTCATCGCCTCTGTGCGTACCGTGGCCGCGAATTTCAGTTTCTTCAAATAATCGAGTTGCCAGCAGATAGCCTCCTCTGAGACTGTTACCCTTTGTGTTTACCGGCAACGTCACTCGCACATCAAACGGCTGTCCCTTACGGACAAAAGCCGGCAAATACGCCGTAACCACTACCAGCGCTGTATTAGGACTGCTCAAAATTTTAGAAGGTGATGGAATCCTGCGTCGCGCCATCTCTCTCTGGAGATCAGTTCGCAGCGTTGACGGCGGCGGATTACCCCCCGTACCGTCCAGGTTTACGACAAGCCCCACACCTCGAAGTGGCACCAGTGTGTTTCCCTGAACACTGATGTAGTCACCCAGCAGCGGAGTTTCGAGTGAGGTGTCAAAGTCGTCCAATACAGTCTTTTTGACCGCGTCTTTATCTACTGAATCTCGCCGGACGAATTCCGTAAGCCGTGACGTGACAGCGTTAGACGGCAATTGAAGCAGGCTGCTGGTGCAACCGCAGCAAATAAAAGCCATTGCGGCAAGTAACAGGAACAGAAATTGCCGGGTATCGTGCTGAATGTCAGGATCAGCGTTCATGGGATGGTTTCCGGCAGAAGGATTAACCAAAACCGCCCGACCTGACTGTCGCGATTCGATTCAACGGTCACAAATCAACGTGAGCCCGTAAAACCAGTGATGATCGGAAGTGCAGGAAGGCAGAGAGGGGACACAAGGACGAGGTCGCGAACGCGACGTGTAAAAAAAAGAAGTGTTGCGATCGGAGGTTGGTTCCCTGTTTTGGAGTCAAACACGGAAGGTTACGACCGGAAAACCACCATTCGAGCACAAAACCACGTGGAAAACAGCGGCACACTACGATGCAGTTGAGAGGATGGTCAAGATGCTTCAACCGGTTGACCAGACCATTCAGTCGGTCGTCGGACAGATGCAAACCTGTTCCGGCAAAATCCTGCTTTGCGAATCAGCCTTCGGCAATAAGCTTGAAGCTAACCTGCAGGTTGTGCGTCTGAGGACGCATCACCGTGGTAAAAATTCGTTAGTCAGGTCGTCATACGTTCACGATAAGCGTTAACAGCAAGCTTCACCGGTGCCAAAATGAGTAATTGTGGAAATGGGAAGGGGCGATCCTCGCTGTATGCGATTCGCCAACGCCGTTGTAAATCCGTGCGTAGTCGATGAACAGTGACGCTGCTCATTCTTGCCCATCGCCCAAAAATTAACGCAACCATAACAATAACAACACCTTACGAGATTTTTGGGCCACGCAACGTTAGGATATCCCTGTGACAGATTCAAATGCATCACTTCCTGAGTCTGCGGACGATGACTCGCAACTCACAATGGGCACTGCGTGGACTGCTTCCGGGGACGACCTTCCTGAGCTGGAGGAATTGACACCCGAACTTGTTGAAGAAGAGGCAATCCGAGGCGACTTCATGCTGCGGGGTGCTGCCATTCTGCTGGCAGTGCTGTTCAGTTTCGGTCAGATTGCCGACAGCAGAGTTCTGATCCACATCCGGTCCGGCAACTTTATGCAGGCAAATGGTTTTCTGCCTCCGAGGACGGACGTATTTTCTTTCGCCAACGAGGGGCAGCCGACGGCCAATCTCAACTGGCTGTTCGATCATTTAATTGGTTCGGTCTGGGCTGTGGGCGGTGCGACCGGCCTGACGATCCTCAAGGTCTGCGCGGGTGGTCTGATCGCCTGGCTGCTCACACGTATTTCCGTCGCCGGATTGCCGACGTGGTGGAATTCAATTTGCGGAGTGATCGCCATTGCTGCCTGTACGTCCGACCTGATGCCAGTCACTGATTTGGTGACACTATCCGGACTGATGGTGATCCTCTGTTTGCTGCATGGGGCAATCGAGGGCAAAGTCGCCGGATTAATCTGGAAGACCCCGCTCACAATCGCCATTTGGACCAACATGGATCCACATGCCTGGCTTGGTGTCGTCGCACTGCTCCTATTCAGTGCCGGATGGAGTTTTGCATCAGGCGCGAAAAAGATTCTGCCGGCAGCCGCACCATCCGTAATGTGGAAAACCACCGGAATTTCCGCGGCCGCATTATTGTTCAATCCGTTTCCCGCTGCGTCTTTCCTCTCAGTTCTTCACACATACCAGGTGGAATATCCGGCGCTGCGGGCACTGTATCCACTGAATGCAGAGACAGTCACAATTCTGGACGGACGAACGGAGTACTATTCGTTGTTCAATCCTGAGGTGTGGGGTGGATTCGAGTTTGGATATGTGGCCGCAATTTTAGTGATTCTGTTGGCTGTGGTTGCATTGGTTCTGTCCAGGGATCGACGCGACGCTCCATGGACCTTTGTACTGTCCGGTTTCATTATTCTTGCCGCTTTGTCGATCCATGAACTGCCGGCGACAGCACTGGTTGCCGCTGCCGTCGCCGGTACAGTCGGTCAGCGGTGGTATCAGAAGACATTTCCTCAGGAATATACAGTTAAAGCGTCGGAAGTTCTGTTTTCACGAACTGGCCGGGCACTCACGGTCCTGTCTTTTGCCGCACTTGGGTTTCTCGTGGTAATGGACCGCCTGCCTACTCGCACACCGGTAGGCTTAGGGTTCACAAAGGATCTGAAGACGACGTTGACGGCACTGGATAAACAGTTACAGACGTTACCCGAGGAAGCACGTGTACTGCACTCACGCGTCGATCTCGGCAACTTTTTAATCTGGACCAACCGAAAGAGCTACATCGACACCCGACTTACTCAGTTTGGCCATCCGGACGCGACGGACTCAGCGATTAGTCGGTACCTGAATTTGCGAAAGAAGACATTCAATGCAGCAAGAACTATCGCAAACAGCGATACCGTTTCAGCTTCGGAAGATTCGGAGAGTCAGGAGGCTTCGACCGAGCAGGATAAAACATCTGTGGATGATGACAGCGAAGTGCGTGAACAACTGCAGGCAGAAGGAATTACACATTTCATCGCCGGCCTGTATCCGCCTGAATCGCCGCACATGAACACGTTGCTGGCACTCAGCGCCGATTCCGAATCGTGGCGATTAACCAGTCTAGAATCCTCATCCGCTGTATTCGCCTATTTGCCCAGAAACGATGCGGAAGACGACGCGATGCAGGTGGATCTGGTGAAGGACACTTTTCGTGATGTTGAACCGACGACAGACTTTCGATTTGAATTCGCCCGGGAAAAAGGATTCTACGAACGGTATCTCTATCGAACGCGAAAGACTCATCCCGAAGAGTTAAGAAAAACGCGTCTGTTTCTGGCCCTGTCGGACACTCCGGCATCTCTCATGACCGCAATTCGGGCGGCCAACCGACTTGTCACCCAGGATGACCAGAATGCGGACGGGTTCTATTTTCTGGCGACGGCCTACGCTCGCCTGGCTTTACTGGAATCCCGAATTGTACAGCAAACAGGTAGTCGATATGCCGACGACATGAGATATATGCAGATTGTGATGGCCGGACGACAGGCTGTCACCATTGATCCGGAGCACGTATCTGCCTGGAATTTACTTTACACCGTTTATGTTCAACGGGGAAAACTTGATCAGGCACTTGAATGTCTGAATAGGACACTGCCGTTACTGGAACGGAATATAAGCAACGATGCCAGCGACCAGCAGCGGCAGAACATAACACAGCTTCGGGAAACACAGGAACGACTCAGAGATACGGTAACAAGCCTGGAAGTCCAGCTGGCAGAAGAAGCTCAGCAGATATCCTCCGAGAATCCTGCTGAGCAGGGAGCAGTGCAGTACTCGATTGCTGCGAATGCTGCCTCCAGAGGACATCTCCGTGCAGCCTTGATCCAGTTACAGACAAACCTGGAGGACATCAGAAAGGCCCCACAGGCCTTTGGGCTGGCAGAGACGCTGCGCGGACAACTCCTGATGGAGACCGGAGCACTGCAGGACGGTTACAATCTCTACCGCCAGCTGGATTCAATGGCCGGCCAGGAATCCGAAGCCGAATCCGAAGCTTACCCCTGGACCACCATGTCAGTGATTGCTCAACTCGGGCTGGGATCGTATGAAAGCACGCCCGATGGAACACCAAGTCCGGCAGATAGAATGAGGCAGTATGCCAATGAACTGAAAATGACCGGCAACAGTCCGGAAATTCGTGTCCGCTCGCTGGCCACACTCCCACTAATCGCATCGATAGAGACCACATTGCGTTCAAATGCTGTGACTCAATGGCCTTTGTCACAGCTGATCCAGTGCAGTGTGCCGATGCGTTCAGCACCAGCGACCCATGTTGAACCTCGCTTCATCCAGGCCATGATTGAAATCGAAGCAGGCAGTGTCGACACGGCCCGTTTGAGTCTGAAGAGCGTAATGACCGAGTATGGCGAAACACCTTACCGGACACTTGCCGGATTGTATCTGACGATGCTGGAAGAGGACTTGGGGGATTTTGCTGAACAGAATACGATGTATCCTTGGGAAGACTGGCCTGATCTCGGATTTATCAACCCAGTCACTGAAGAGCCAGTCACTGAAGAGCCAGTCACTGAAGAGCCAGTCACTGAAGAGCCAGTCACTGAAGAGCCAGTCACTGAAGAGCCAGTGTCGTAGACTGTTTCTCAACTCACGAAGTACCCGGTGCCAGTCTATTGGGCAACCGGAGGCTGAATGTGCCCCATTGCCTCAAACATTTTTCCAACACCCGGTTTAAAGACATCGCCAACCAGAATATCGACCAGATTGGAATGGAACTGAGGGTACTGCTTTAGAAAGGAAGCGAAGCTGAAATCCGGGGCATAAAAGGCATAAGCCAGTTGCCGAAAATTTTCAATACCCTGCTTGTACAACGGCTGCCACTGCCCCAGACGTTCCCCGGACGTATCACCCCGCTCCAGTGCTTCGTGAATCGAATCAGCCGCAAATTCCCCTCCCTTTAATGCCAGAAATACTCCGCTGGAATAGACGGGGTCGACAAACCCAAACGCATCGCCTACCAGCAGCCAGCCGGACCCCGCTCCGGTCCCCGCATAATACGAGAAATCACGTGTCGTGAAAAAATCTCCGCATTGCTCTGCAGCAGTAAGCCTCTGGGCCATCGCCGGACAGCGTGCCAGTTCGCGGGCAAACGATTCAGCAGGAGTTCCGGTCTCCTTCCCGAACAGATAAGGTATGTCACCGGTACACCCAACGCTGACCAGGTCGTCCGGAAGTGGAATGTACCAAAACCAGGATTTCTTGCCGCCGGTCTGCATGATCAGCGTAGCACCTTCGTCGCGGCCTGAGTCACGCTGTGCTCCACGAAAGTAGCCCCAGACAGTTCCTTTTCTCAAATACGGATCTCGAACGCGGTCCCGACGACGATTGCTGATAAATGCCGACTGACCGGTCGCATCAACGACCACTGTGGCCGAAACCGTTGTTTCCGTTTTTTGCCCGTTCTTAGGTTTCAGCTGAACCCGCACGCCGGTCGCCCGCTCGCCGTCAAACAGTACTTCGGTCACCTGTGCAGAAGTGTGCACCACAGTACCGAGTTCGCGGGCCCGGTCCAGAATCATGCGATCAAAGTCACTGCGAATGACCTGCCAGGTAACACTGCTTTCGTGAGGTTTGTGCAGGTCGAAATAAAACGGTGCCGACTCTCGGAATCCATCGCTGACAAACTGAACGCTGTATTTGCGGGGAAATGCAGACTCAGTGAGCTGCTGCAGCAGTCCCAGTCGTCGCAAAGTCCACCAGGTCTCGGGAATCAGCGACTCACCAACATGAAACCTGGGAACGGTGGATCTTTCCAGCAGGAGAACACGATGACCGTACTCTGCAACAAGCGCTGCTGTCGTTGCTCCTGCCGGACCTCCACCGATCACAATGACATCCCAGTGTCCGGCGACGGACGGCAGGTAATCGACTGTGGTTTGAGGGGTCACTGGATTCATTAGTTCACAACTTGTGCTTTACCACTCATCATAGAACCAAATTCCGTCACGACAATGGGGATGATACTTCAAACAAATCCACTGCAGGCTGCCCATCGCAGAAAATCGTTGCCATCCGACCGTACGTTGTCTCTCTCTCGTTCATCCGGAGATAATGCGCCAGTCCCGGACCTGCGTTCAGTCTGATAATTGCTCCCAGGTCGATGTGTCGCAACACGTTGTGCTGAATCAGCACACGCCCCATTGGAATCTTCCGGGACTCAATCTCCTGTCTTACGGAATCCGTTACGAAATTAAAGTTGAAACGAACGATTCCGAACTGCACGATTTCACGGGTAGCGTCATTCCGCAGGAGAATCTTACGACAATACAAATCGTCGACAAATCCGGAATCAATGACCTCCACTTCAACAGCACAGTCATGATAGGCTTCCATGGTCACGGTCATATGATGTTCGTGAACCAGCATGCGGTGATACGGTTCCGGCACGGCTTCCCGTGCTACGTGCTCCGCCTGATGATACAACGGTGTGCATTCAGTTTCGGGAAAAAGAGATACAAGTTTTTCGAGTTCGATGAGTGGATTCACGTTGATATTGACCGAAGATGTTTAACTAAAAACGGGATCACGAATAGCGAACAGCCCGATGCTCTTCTTCGAAGTATTCGGGCAGCAGGCTGTCAACCTGCAACAGGCCCCGGCGAGTGAGTTCGACTCGATCACCATTGACTGTCAGATAACCGGCAGCACACTGATTATCGAAAGCCTGTCGAAACTCTTCCAGAATATCCACGCCGAATTTTTCCTCAAAGGATGAGGCCTGAATGTGGCCTTCCTTCATTTGCAGCACCATTTCACGAATCAGCAGTTGTCTGGCCGATGGCTGCAGGGCTCGATTCAGTGGTAATCGTCCCTCACTGACCGCTGCCGTATAGTCTTCAATCACGTCCAGATTCTGATAGTGCACACCCTGAAAGTGTCCAAAAGAAGAAACACCGGTAGCGATGAGATCACAGCCGCGCCACACATTGTCCCGATAAACAAACTGATCCAGATCCGGATCACGCACGAGTTCGTTGCCGCTTGAAATGTGATAGCCCGCTTCAATCAGTCGATCCATCGCCTGACTGACCCACTGCCTTTTTTTTGCCCAGTCAGCAACAGGGGAGCCAACTCCCCGGTCACGCATCTCTTTTGAATATACGGTATTGAAAGGCAATTCCATCTGGTAAATCGTGATATTGTCGGGACATAACTCAACTGCCTGTTCAATACAGTGTTCCCAGTTGTCGTCGGACTCCCCCACCATTCCTGCAATCAAATCGATGTTCACCTGAGGAAAACCAACCTGCTGGATCCAGCCCCACGCTTTATGGATTTCCGGAGACAAATGCGCACGGCCATTGTTTTCAAGAATTCCGTCATCGAAGTTCTCCACTCCCAATGACAGCCGCGTGACTCCGATTTCACGAAGTGTTCTGAGTTTCTCCAGACTGAGAGTTCCTGGTTCACATTCAAATGTCACTTCGCTGGCATTGTCCCAGGAAACGTGCTCCGACATACGCCGGCGAAGTGACTGCAGTTGACGCGCACTGAGATACGACGGTGTGCCACCACCGAAATAAACAAACAACAGTTCCCGATCACCCATACCGGGGCACCGGCTAACGAGTTCGATTTCCCGAATCAGACTCTGGACATATTCTTCAATTCGCTTCGCATTCTGATTTGTGTATACGCGAAAGTAACAAAACTTACAGCGTTTGCGACAAAACGGAATATGAATGTACAGTCCCAGCGGACTGTTCGTCGTCGGAGGAACATCCAACGCCCGTTTCAGTTTGGGAACATGAGACGAATTCCACAGTGAAAACGGTGGATAATTCGAGATAAAATAGCTGCCCGGCTCTGTTGTCGAGGAGGTATCGATGGTCATAACGTACAGCAACTAAACTGATAACGGAAAAACATAATCGACTTGCCGCTCAGCGAGATTCTTTAACGACCGGCCGCTACTGGAAACACAGCAAACGTCCCCCGCTGGTGTCTTCACCAACCACCATACATTTCTCCCCAATGGCCATTCCGGCACTAATCGGATGTCCTGCATGGTACTTCCAGACTTCTTTACCATCGTCAAGCGACAGACCATAGATATTTCCGTCACCTGACCCGAAGAAGACCCGAGAACCAACTACCGCCGCCGAGCAGTCAATTCGGGCATTCGTCGCAAATTTCCAGCGGGACCTTCCCGTTTCACGATCGATGGCATACATAACCTTGTCATGCGATCCAACAAGAATCAGGTCATCTGTCGCTACGGCCGACGCATGAATCGACTGCTGTCGCTCTCCCTCATAACGCCAAAGCACATCACCGGTCTTCCAGTTCAATGCCGTCATCACGCCCCTGTGAGAGCCAACATACAAGGAATCGCCAACAACTGCCGGTGAAGCGATCAAATAGTCGTTCATATCGACTGACAGAACTTCCTCTCGACTCCGCAGATCGATGACTCTCAACTCTGAGTCACATCCTGACACAAATGTAAAATGGTCAACGATTGCCGGCGAGCAGTTAATGCGATCTCGCGTCTGAAACCGGGAAATTTCTTTACCATCCAGTGACAAAAAATATAGAAACGAATCGTGTGACGCCAGAATCAGCTGCTCATTCCAGTAACCGACCCCGCCGGCAATCTCCGCTCCGGTTTCGAACGGTGACGGCCAGCGATGCTTACCCGATTTAATATCAATGGCGTGCAGATATCCGTCTTCATCTCCCGCGTAAACTGTGTCACCAACGACAAGTGGCGCCGCCTTGAAACCAGGAGCAAACTCTTTTTCGTCGCTGCTGGCAATTGAGCGACACTTCCACACCACATGTCCTGTATCTCGTTCCAAACAGTACAGATAACCCTCCAGTGCCGGAGCGTAGACAAAGTCACCAACGATTGCGCATGTGCCCACCCAGCCATCTTTGGATTCGAGTTCCCACAACAATTCGGGACGGTCTGACAACGACGTCCGGGCCACACCACGCTGATCCGGTGTCCCCCGAAAGGCGGGCCAACCGCCGGGCAACTCTCCCGTCGATTCCTGGCACAAAGCACGTTGTGGCAGAACAAACCCTACTACTCCAGTGAACAATGCAATCAGAATCATGCGACGATGGAAGTGCCGCATCACAGAATCTCCCTTATCATCACGCAAAATTGTCTCAACCCACATGTTTAACGGAGGCAGTCCCGCTTGCCAGAGCATTTCTGTAGACCTGACAAAAATCGTCTGCATCCATTTTTCGAGGATTAAAAGTCCCGGTCCACTGCTGCGACGCTTCTTCAGACAGAGTCCGTATGTTTTCCAGCAGTTCATTCTCGTCGGCCAGTTCCGCAAGAGATGTGGGCATATCAGCTCTCACCAGAAGTTTGGTAAATCGATCGGCCAGTTCCCGCGAAGCGTGCTCCGGTGAATCCGTTGACTCGGCCCAGCCCGCCGAGACCGCCAGATCATGATACAGCTCCCCGACTGTTGATATGTTCCATCGAATCACACGGGGAAGCAGAAGCCCAACGGCCCGACCGTGAACAGTGCCAAAGTGCGCTGTAAGCGGATTAGCCAGAGCATGCGCGGCCCCGAGCATGCTGTTTTCGATCGCCGTTCCGGCGAAATGCGCTCCCAACTGCATGCGCCCCCGAGCTTCCAGATCGCCAGGATTGTCCAGTATCGCCGGAAACGCGTCTGACAACAGCCTCCATGCCTGTCTGGCAAACATCTGCGACACAGGGTTGCGATTTTTTGTCACAAAACTCTCTATTGCGTGCGTCATTGCATCGATGCCGGTTACGGTGGCCACTGAATGCGGCATTGTGACTGTCAATTCGGGGTCCAGTATTGCTGCCCGACACGCAGCCCTGGGGTCGCCACACGGCATCTTCATGTGTGTGACAGGATCAGCGATGACGGCAAACGATTGTGCCTCACTTCCCGTACCGGCAGTTGTCGGAACGGAGATCATCGGGAGCATTGGCGCCTTTGCCTTGCCCACGCCCCGATAGTCCTGCATTTGCCCACCACTTGTCAGTAGAAAATTGGCGCCTTTAGCACAGTCAATGCTGCTGCCTCCACCTAAACCGACGATGAAATCCACTTTGTGCGGTTCAGCAAACGCGGTGCACCGTTCCACATCTTCCGTGGTGGGATTTTCGGACACACGGTCAAACACGAACACTGAGATGCCGGCTGCCCGCAACATTCCCGCCGCCCGACTGCAGTGTCCGGCTTTTCTGAGCCCGGCATCGGTTACCAGCAACACACGCGAACCACCCAACTCCAGGACCAGGTCACTGAGACGGTCAACGGCCCCCTGTCCGAATATCAGACGGGTTCGGGGCTGATACTGAAAGGAAGATAACCCGTGTTCGGATGACGTCATGTTGCCGCTGGATCTCATACGTGGAAAGACAGAATTGCGGACAGCACTCTCGCCGGCACGAGGGTAAACGAAAGTAAACAGGCAGGACCCACAAGAATACCGAGTCAAAAGCCGGTTGAAAACCGACTCGTCGACCGTGTTCCTGATGAGAACATTAGGCAAATTCCATAGACAGCACTTGACCGCGATTAAATGTGATGACTCAGCTGGTCCCCCCTGCCGACCTGTCCGGTTCGTAAAACCGGATAAACATGGAATAATGGAGGTGTGGCCTGCCCTTGCAGCGCTGTCTGCCACGGCATAACTTTTCTGCTAAATCGACGAAATCCGAAGAGTCGTCAGAACATCTCCTTCGGTGACGAGGCCGTTCAGGTAAACGATGAATCACCATACGAGACCATTTCTGCAAGTGACCGTGTTGAGCTGGGTGGCTCTGTGGGCTTGTTCTCAGACTGCCGCCGACCTGCCGGAGTTCACACAATCCTCAGAAGGACCCCCGCTGCGTATCGGACACTTTCCGATGCGCAGTGAGGGTCCCAAGTCACTTGATCCGATTCGTGGCTCGACGGTCTATGAAAATCGTTGTGCCAGCCAGATCATCGAAACCCTGCTGCAGTACAAGTATCTCAAACGGCCGTTTGAACTCGAACCACTGCTGCTTTCGGAGATGCCCACGTCAGCAGATCAGCGTACGTGGACGTTTCGTCTGAAGAAAGGAATTTGCTTTCACGATGACCCCTGTTTTCCCCAGGGTCGGGGCCGCGAACTGACCGCATCCGATGTGTTCTATTCATGGAAACGTATGGCGGACACTCAGGCCGGCTCAAAGGTCTGGTGGGTCATTAAGGATACGATCGTGGGGTTCGATGATTTCCGCAGAGAACAGCAGCGCCGGGTCGATTCAGGAGAAAAGTTTGACTACGACGCTCCGGTTGCCGGATTCACCGTTGTCAATGACTATGAATTTCAGGTGACACTTGTTCAGCCGTCCGCACGATTCTTTTGGGTGCTTGCAATGTTTCAGACCGGTGTGGTGCCCCGCGAAGCCATTGACAGATATGGCTCCCGTTTCGGACTGCGTCCGGTCGGGACAGGCCCGTTCGTTCTCAAACCCGGTGACTGGCAGTTCGGACTGAAAATGACATTCAGACGTAATCCGAACTATCACGAATGTCGTTTTCCACACGAACACATGCCGGAAGACGAGACGTACGGCCTGCACGAGGCTGCTGGCCGAAAACTGCCCCTGCTGGATGTCATTCATATCTCATTCTTTCAGCAGGATCAGCCGATGTGGCTGCATTTTCGCGCCAAAGATTTCGACTTCGCCCAGGTTCCGGCAGAAAATTTTCCTCAGGTCTTCACCAAACGAACTGTCAATCAAAAGACGACCGTGGCGCTGCGCCCAAGATGGAAGGATCAGGGCATTCGTTCAGTGGGCGTTCCATTGCTGGATTTCATTTTCTATGGTTTCAATATGGATGATGAACTGCTGGGTGGCATGTCCGAAAATAACAGGAAACTTCGACAGGCAATCTGCCTGGCTCTGGACTGGAACGAACGGAACGAAACGTTCTATAACGGATTAAATGTGGTGTATGACGGCGTGATTCCGCCATCACTGGACGGTCATCCTCCAACCGGTCAATCCCCTCACAGCTATCGTGGTCCGAACATTGAACGCGCCAGACGGCTGCTGGCCGAGGCCGGATATCCCGACGGGCGCGGCCTGCCGGTCATCGACTATTTCACTTCTCAGGGACGCAACAATCGCGAACAGAGTGAAATGTTGCGTCGACAGCTGGCAACAATCAACGTGCGGATCAAAAATAACCTGGTTGATTTCCCCACACTGATATCAACGGTCGATCGCAGAAAGGCTGCATTCTTTTCATTCGCATGGGGTTCCGACTATCCGGACGGTGAGAACAACCTGGCACTGTTCTATGGTCCGAATGAAAGCCCTGGGTCGAATCACTATAATTACAGGAACCCCGAGTATGATGCGTTATATGAGCAGATTTTGGGAATGCAGCCCTGCCCGGAACGCACTGCCATCTACGAGCGCATGCAGCAGATCATTCTTACAGACTGTCCGTATGCAGGCAGCATGGCGAGAACACGTCACTATGTGATTCACCATCGCATGAAGTACTTCAAGCCCGTTGAAACTTTTGAGAACTGGTTTAAGTACGTCGACATTCAGGATGACAGCTCGCAGATGGCTTCACGGGCCGATTAGCGTTCGCCCCGGGGCCGCGAGAATTTCCTGCAGATCCGCACTCAACAGAAAATGATTATCTATGTTGTTCCATCTGCTGAACGGAATGGCCGGGGCGGTCCCGTGGGAATATATCCTTCGGCGAACATTGTACTGCGTTCCGGTTTATCTGGGTATTGTTCTGCTGATGATGCTGGCACTGCGGGTTCGGGATCCGGTTCCGGCATTCATGGGGAAGAATGCAACCGTGGAAGAAATTGACCAGAGGCGACGTGACTACGGACTGGACCGGCCGTTCGTCGTCCAGTACGGAGTATTTGTCAGACAACTGCTGACCATGAACTTTCAGCAGGAAAGCTGGCAGCAGGAAGGGCGTTCAACTGGTGAAATTCTCCGCGGCGGTCTTGGTCCAACACTGGCGCTGACCGTTCCGGCGTTGTTTCTGACCACCGTTATTTCCGTTTCTGTTGCACTGGTTTCTGCCTGGTTTCGCGGGCGTTTGCCGGACCGCCTGCTGGTGATCAGTGCGGTGTTCGGCATGAGTATCAGTTTTCTGGTTTACATTATTGTGGGCCAGTATTTCCTTGGATTTGCCGTCAGGGGTTCCACAGGGGCCGCACCATTTGCGATCAGCGGATACGAAAGTCTTCAGCAGACGTCCCTTTTCGAATATGTCACCGCAAAATGGCCCTACTACTGTCTGCTCCCGGTGATGATCAGTGTCATCGTTTCGATGGGATACGACACGCGATTCTATCGGGCCGTCATGGTGGATGAATCGGAGCGGGATTACATCGTCACGGCCAGAGCTAAAGGAGCTTCCCAACCACGCATTATGTTTATCCATCTGTTGAAGAATGCCATGATTCCCGTGATCACGCGTGTGAGTATCAGCATTCCATTTCTGATCACGGGGTCATTCCTGCTGGAAATGTATTTCCGGATCCCCGGTATCGGTCGGGCACTGATCACTGGCGTCTTCCAGGCTGACTTTCCTGTGGTGCAGGCCATCGCCGCAGTATTTGCGGCAGTGTATCTTGCCAGTAACCTTCTGACTGACGTGCTCTATTCGATGGTTGATCCCAGGGTACGACTGTCATGACAACACCCCTGTCCCGTTCGCGAGTCTGGAGAAAGCTGCTCCAGCACCGCCCGGCACTCATCTCACTGTTTGTAATCCTCGCCTATGTAGGCGCAGGTGCGGCAGTACTGTGCGGGTGGGTAACGGTTGAACATACAGACGCAGCGTACGCTGCACCACAGATTCCGGGATTCGGATTGTTACCCGAACCTGACGAACGTATTGAAGATGTGGCCTGGTATCTGAACAGGATCCGGATTCCACTGAGCAGTCTGGATCCCGTAGAGGCGTTTCAGAATTTTCCCATTGAAGGTCTTGCTCCGGCAGACCTGTCGGTCGCAGAACTGCGGGCACGACTTGCCGCCGCCGACCGGCAGCTGATCGAGCTGCGCCACTTCCCGGACATTAACACATTAGTCGCTTCCGGAGGCAGTGACGGACAGCAGGCCATCATTCAGCTCCAGACACTTGAGCAGGATTCCGCAGCATTATTCACTCTGGCTCCGGGCGTAAGTCCCGCGGTTCGCCGGATACATTTGTCTCTCGGTACAGATCGCCTGGGTCGCTCGATTTTGTTACGAGCCGTTTACTCGATTCGTGTTGCGATCCTTGTGGGACTGGTAACGGGACTGTTGTCAGTTGCCACAGGAGCCACACTGGGGCTGGTCGCCGGCTATTTCGGGGGATGGGTTGATGTTGCAGTCTCGTGGCTGTATTCCACGTTCGCTTCGATCCCAAACATTGTGTTGCTGATATTGATGGTCTATATCTTTCGGGAAGGCACCATCGACGAAAAGATCAACAACGCCACCGGAGATTTGCTCAAAAGACTGCTGGGCGGGGTCCGACTGGATGAGACCCTGGTGCCTGTTTATGTCGCCTTTTGCGCTACGTTCTGGATCGGCCCGTGCCGTGTCATTCGTGGTGAAGCCTTAAAGCTTCGGGAACTTGAATATATTCAGGCAGCCCGGGTCCTTGGCTACGGTCGACATCGAATCCTGTTGAGACATCTGCTTCCAAACGTGTCGCACCTGATACTGATCAATTTCTCGCTGTTGTTTATCGGGGCGATCAAGTCCGAAGTTATCCTGAGTTTTCTTGGCCTTGGTGTTCAGGAAGGAGCCAGCTGGGGACTCATGATCAGTTTCGCAAAAGATGAAGTCGTAAACGGATTTTTCTGGCAGATCGGAGTCGCCACTGTATTCATGTTCGGCCTGGTTCTTGCTTTCAACATACTTTCAGACGGACTGCAGGATATTCTCGACCCAAAACACGTCTAAACCGTACGATCTAGAAGGATTCATTTCAGTGCCGTCACAAATTGATGGAACAATATCGACAGCCCCATCGGTGAACACAGCCGAAGTCGTACTGAGTGTTCGCAGTCTGGCAACCACATTTCGGACGGAACATGGCCCCGCAACAGCCGTGACAGACGTGAGTTTTGACCTGCACCCAGGTGAAGTTCTCGGTATTGTTGGAGAAAGCGGATGCGGCAAGTCTGTGACCGGCAAATCAATCATGCGGCTGCTGCCGGAACATGTCACGACTTACGGCGTGAACAGCAAAATCGTTCTGGGGAACGACAATCTCCTGAAGATGAACCGGAAACAGATGTGTGAAATTCGGGGGAACCGAATTGCCATGATATTTCAAGAGCCAATGACGGCTCTCAATCCGGTCTTCACTGTCGGATGGCAACTGGATGAGGCCCTCCGGCTTCATACACGGCTGAATCGTGCGGAACGTCGGACCAGGGCCGTCGAAATGCTGCGCACGGTTGATCTCCCGAATCCGAAGCGCAGGTATCATGAGTATCCTCATCAACTGTCCGGCGGAATGCGTCAACGTGTGCTGATCGCGATTGCTTTGTGCTGTGAACCGGAAATCCTGATCGCCGATGAACCAACAACGGCACTTGACGTGACGATTCAGGCTCAGATTCTGAAACTAATGGACAATCTGCGTCATCGGACCGGTACGGCTGTTTTGCTGATCACTCATGACCTGGGTGTCGTTGCTCAAATCTGCGACCGCGTCGTGGTAATGTATGCAGGACAGGTGGTCGAAACCGCACCGGTGAATGACCTGTTTCATTGTCCCGGACACCCGTACACCAGGGCACTGCTCGACTCAATTCCCCAGGCAGGCGGCAGAATCAAGGGCCGGCGTCTGTCCACAATTGAGGGGCTCGTTCCAGGACTGTTTCAAATGCCACAAGGCTGTCGGTTTGCCGCACGCTGTCCCGGACGCGAACAAAACTGTGTGGACGAACTGCCGGAAGTGCGGACATTCGGAACAGACCGCTGTATCCGGTGTCACTACCCGCTTCAGGATTCCCCTTAATCCGTTTTTCACCACCGAATTTCCGTTCGATTCTCTCTGAACGTCTCAAACAGATGGCACTTGTCGAAGTTGATAATCTTGGTAAATATTTTCCGGTCCGGGGGGGGATGCTCGGTCGACAAATCGCTCAGATCCATGCGGTTACCGATGTCACGCTGCGTGTGCAGCGAGGAGAAACCCTGGGAATCATCGGTGAAAGCGGGTGTGGGAAGTCGACACTCGGCAAACTCATTGTTCGCCTTCTCGATCCCACTTCAGGTGAAATCCGATTTGACGGGCACCCAATCCACCTCGCCTCTCATCGTACACTCATGCCGCTGCGTCGCCGGATACAGTTCATATTTCAGGATCCGTATTCGTCACTCAACCCCAAGATGACAGCCGGCCAAATGCTGTCGGAAGTGATTAGATTCCATCAGATTGTTCCGGCCCGACAGTGTTCGGGATACATTGACGAACTTTTGCGAATGGTTCAGCTCGGAACGGACGCCCGTGATCGTTATCCGCACGAATTCTCCGGAGGCCAGCGACAGCGGCTCAACATCGCCAGAGCTCTGGCAGTGAAACCCGAATTCATCATTGCCGACGAACCGGTCTCGGCGCTGGACGTGTCAGTCCAGGCACAGATTCTGAATCTGCTGATGGATCTGCGGGAGCAATTTGGCCTGACCCTGATGTTTATCAGTCACGACCTGAAGGTGATTGAACATTTTTGCGATAAAATGGTCGTGATGTATTTGGGTCAGCTCGTTGAAAAACTGTCGTGTGAGGACATACACGCAAACGCGAAACACCCGTACACCCAGGCATTGCTGCGGTCCAACCCGATCAACGACCCGCGGGATCGCAAAGAATTGTACATTCTGGAAGGTGAAGTCCCCAGTCCGCGCAATCCGCCGGCCGGATGTCCGTTTGTGACCCGATGTGAACTGGCCGAAGACCGCTGTCACACAGACCGACCTCAACTCGTGCAGATTAACAATCACCAGGAAGCCGCCTGCTGGCTGGTGAAAGAATCGGCAACAGAGACGGCCTAAAGCGACCAGAGAAACAGACAGGTTTCCTTTGACGAGCGTATCCAGGCAGATATCGCGTCGCTTTTCATTCAGATTCGGTCCGCACCGGAGTCGCCGCCGGCCGGATCTCAGACACCGATTTTCTGCTGCCACCATTTGACCCGATCTGCCACGGAGCTTTCTCCCCCGGACCCGAAACTGATCAGAGCCTGCATCGCGTTCTTTGTCCCCAGCACAGAATAGACATCTTCCTGTATCAGGTCGCAGGCAGACTGCAACTCTGACAGTGACAATTCGGCGAGGCGACAGCCACGTGATTCACAGACGGTAACCAGTTTTCCAACAGTTGTATGTCCGGTCCTCATCGGTACTCCCTGCCGAATGAGATATTCCATCAGTGCCGTTGCATCGAGAAATCCGTCTTCCAGACGTGACTCAATATTGTCCCGCTGCAGTTCGGCCCCGACCACAATCGACGGTGTTAACTCCAGACAGGATTTAACGGTATCCAACGCATCAAAAAGTGCCACTTTGTCTTCCTGTAAGTCACGGTTGTAGGCCATTGGCAGACTCTTGAGCAATATCAGCAGTTGCGGGACAGCAGCAATGACCCGCGCCGTTTTTCCGCGGATCAGTTCCAACACGTCCGGATTACGCTTTTGAGGCATGATCGATGATCCGGTTGTGTAAGAATCCGGAAATGTGATGAAGGAAAACTCCGTGGTAAACCAGATAATCCATTCCTCACACCAGGCACTCAGATGAGTCGCGATGAGTGACAACGTGAACACAAATTCGATCAGGTAGTCCCGATCACTGCTGATATCCAGACTGTTGGCGGCTACACCATCGAAGTTGAGCTCCTTGGCGGTGAAGTTACGGTCGAGGGGAAGCGATGAACCCGCCAGCGCAGCAGCACCCAGAGGTGAAATATTGACTCGTCCGCGACAATCCCGCAGTCGTTCACGATCTCGCTGAAATTTTTCGCAGTAGGCCAGCCAGTAATGAGCCGCCAGAACCGGCTGTGCCCGCTGCAAATGAGTATAACCGGGCAAAATCACATTCTCATCCTGTTCACAACGCTCCAGAAAGGCCTGCTGGCACTGCAGAAGCAACGCATCGACTTCATCGATACTGTCGCGTACATAAAGCCGCAGATCAGTAGAAACCTGGTCATTTCGACTGCGTCCGGTATGAAGCTTTCGACCGACGTCACCGATCCGGCTGATCAGAGCGTTTTCGATGTGCATATGGATATCTTCAAGATCCACACGGAACTCAAACTCACCCGCCTCAATTTCAGACCTGATTTGATCAAGCCCGTCGCAGATTTGCGTGCACTCATCAGAACGGATAAGTCCTGCGTGAGCCAGCATACGGGCGTGCGCCTGTGAGCCGCGCACATCAACCTCATACAGACGTCTGTCAAAGCTGATTGATTCAGTAAACGCTTCCACACGAAGATCGGTCTCCTGCTGAAACCGTCCGCCCCATGCCTTCGCCATGATTTATTCCCGAAAATTGTTCTGTCTGACAGTCAATCAGAGTGGTCCCCGTGTTCAACTGTGACGGAGGTGCGAAGACCACCACGGGGAGTAAATTCAGCCTGAATCCTGAGCCACTTCGGCTGGATGACTTCGATAAGATGGTCCAAAATCAGATTTGTAACCTGCTCGTAGAATGCGCCATGATTGCGATACTGCTGCAAATACATTTTCAATGATTTCAGTTCAAAACATCTCCTGTCGGCGATGTAGCTGATCGTCAATGTCCCGAAATCCGGCTGCCCGGTTTTTGGACAAACCGACGTGAATTCCGGAGCGACTGTTTCAATCACATAATCGCGACCAGGATATGGATTTTCGAATGATTCCAGAAGGTCCGGCGTGGGATCCGTCATGACATCTTTTCCGGTATTGAAATTGGACTTGATCATCCCTCAACTCTTATGATCATCATCCTGGATGATCACAACATCGCGAAGTCCGTTACGGCATGTTTCCTCGATTTGAAAACCTCGTCCCGGAGCAATTGGGTCCGATCTCCGCCAGTCTGGATGATTGCGGCTGGCTGCAGCCGCATCGGGCGGCCGAGTGTCTCATTGAACTTCGACGCCTGTGGCATGAATCTGTCGGATCTGACGGATCTGACGAGAACGTGCCGGAGTGGTACGTCATTCTCACGCGACTACTGAAGGAATCTCTGGCTCCGACAGCAACGCTGCAGTCGACGTGCGAATTTGTTCGAGTGACAAAGCATTCCGGCGATGCGTTCGGGTTATTTTCAGATTTACCCCGATCACTCGACATTCTGGCACGTTTCTCAATCGGAAGTCCCTATCTCACCCAGGTCCTGCTTCGGGATCCGCAGTCACTACCCTTTCTCGCGCAGCACCGCAGGATTTCAGAACTTAAATCCCGCAATGACTTCTGTGAAGAAGCCGGTCAACTGCCTGCTGGCAACGCCCGCTCCGTACTGCTGAATCTGAGACTCTATCAGCGACGCGAGCAGTTGCGCATCGGAATGTGCGATGTTTTCGGCCTGCTTAGTCTGAGGCACGTTACGTTACAGCTGTCCCTGCTTGCGGATGCGATCGTCTACATGTGTCTCGAATCCGCGATGAATGAATGTGGTATTACAGAACCTCCGTTTGCTGTCCTCGCTCTCGGAAAACATGGAGGTGAAGAACTCAATTACAGCTCCGACATAGATCTGGTACTGGTTGCAGACCGGATAAGTCCTCACTCACAGCTGGTAGCCCGCCGCATGGTGGACGGACTCCATGAACATCTCGGTACCGGTTTTCTATACCGTGTTGATCTGCGTCTGCGCCCGTGGGGCAGTGCCGGTCCCCTGGTGACAACGATCGAATCGTGGCTGGACTATCTGAAGAATCATGCGGGGCTCTGGGAAAAACAGGCTTTGCTGAAGGCTCGCTGCGTTACGGGTAATGCCGCAGCCGGTGACCATCTGCTGTCGGCAATTCCTCAACTTCTGTTTACGGAATCCGCTGACAGCGTTCGCACGGGGATACGGAGAATGAAAGACCGAATCGAACTCAGTTTACGGGGCAGGGCCGACACGGAAGTCAAACTGGGAACCGGTTCCATTCGGGACGTCGAATTCATCGTTCAGTCGCTGCAGTTAATTCATGGAGCAGTAGAATCTCGGATCGCCAGCGCAAACACGCTGGAGGCCCTGATTCGCCTCACCGATTTCGGGTTATTGTCAGCAGCCGAGTTTCAACAGTTACGGGATGGCTATGTGTTTCTGCGGGCGATCGAGCATGCTCTGCAGCTGCAGCATAATCGCCAGACGCACGAAATTCCGAGTCGGCCGGATTTGAGGGAATGGCTGGCACTTCGCGTCGACTACCCTGACACAGCTGCGTTCATGAAACGTTTTGACGAACACCGCCGGGCAATCAGGCATGTTTTCGACCGCAATTTTCCGTCTGATGGATCCGTCCGTCAGCCGATAACATCCCCGATTCCGGGTCCGTTTGCTCGCAAATCCACTGATCTGGGGGTGGATGACCGGGCATTGGCCGTACTACGAAGACAGCTGCAGGATGTCACTGACGGCCGCACGGTTGCTGTCGAACAGATCCGGATCAACTCGCGGCAATCTGTGCTGATCATCTGCATGCCGGAATATTCAGAAATGCTGACGATTGTCAGCGGTGTTTTATTTTCGTCAGGCCTTGATATTCGCCAGGGAACCGTTGCGACAGGTCCCGCTTCTTTATACGGGCTGGACATCCCACCAGGCATCTTTGCCGGCCGTCTGTCGATTGAGTCACAATCTTCGGAGTGTCTTCCGGACGATCTGCATCTCCTGGTGCGCAGTAAGATCGAACAATTGATTGCCGTCAATCGTCAGGATGGACCTGACGGGGTACGGCAGAAGCTGATCGCTCTGTTCTGTCAGCGTATGGAAACAACAACATGCAGCGTTGTGGTGCCGTCTGATGTAAGCATTATTGATTGTCCCGCGACAAATGAATCAGCTACGGTGGTAACAATTCGCTCAACGGACAGTCCCGGTTTTCTGTTCGAATTATGCAATGCGCTCAATCTGTGCGGGTTTAGGGTTCGTCAGGCCCGAATCGATGCCGTCAAAGACCAGATTCATGATGAATTGTGGATTACGGAACCGGGCCAACAGCATCCACTGAATCACCTCCGAATTCAGGAAATCCATACGGCAGTAATTCTGATTCAACAGTTCATGCTGTGGCTGCCAACGACAGCCGTCCCTGGTCCGGCACTGCTGCGATTTCGTCACCTGTTGCAACATCTGCTTCGCGACGGTAATCATGCTCAAAACGCCCGTATATTGCGCAATCCCGAAGTTCTGCGGCGCGTGGCACGTGTATTGGGGTTGAGTCGACATCTGTGGGAAGATGCCCTCCATCATGACTCGCATCTGATCGCCTTCCTGACCGCGCCCGACCAACTGCAGCAGCCGGTTGAAACCAGCACGCTGAAGCGGGAAGCGCAGACAGTAATCGAAGACACACACAAATCTTCGGACAGTGCCGGCGAAATCGCAGCATTGAACCGTTTTAAAGACACACAGCTCTTCCGGACCGAACTCAGACACGTACTCGGCTATTGCCGGGCATTCGGAGAATTCAGCCGCGAAATTACGGCACTGACCGAAGTGTGTATGGAAATGGCTGCCGAGACGGCATGGAAAGAACTGTTGAAACGCAATGCCAAAACCGGTCCGGCCCCGGACTGTCGGTGGACACTTGTCGGCCTGGGAAAGTTTGGGGGGGTGGAAATGGGGTATGGATCGGATGTTGAATTACTGCTCGTTTACGACAGCCCGAATCAGCAGCAGGATCGACGCTGGTTCGAACATTTAATCACCAGAACCGCAGATATAGTTGCTTCCCGTCGAGATGGAATCTTCGAAATCGATCTTCGCATGAGACCGTGGGGGCATGCCGGATCGGCGGCAGTCTCACTCGAACAGTTCGAGAAATACTATTCAGAAACAGGTAATGCCTGGCCCTATGAACGCCAGGCATTGATCAAAATGCGAAGTTTCGGACGCAATACAACATTTGGCACAACGGTCACGGGTATACGAGATCGAGTGATTTACGACAGCCGACCGTTCGACTTTGCGGCAATGGACGGACTTCGGGAACAGCAGGTCAGACAGCATGTTCGGCCAGGGACAATCCATGCAAAACTGAGTGAAGGCTGTCTAGTGGACCTGGAGTATTCAGTCCAGGCCTTTCAGCTGACGTTCGGCCAATGCCATCATCGTCTCAGGACCGCCAACACACTGGAAGCCCTTCAGGCCATTCAACACACGGAATTAATTCCAAAAGAAGTCTGCGAAACTTCAATGACGTCCTATATGTATTTTCGCCAGTTGATTGATTGTTTACGTATGGTGAGAGGAAATGCAAAGGACCTGATGGTTCCCTCTGAAGGATCGGATGAATGGCAACAGCTCGAGCGTCGGCTTGCCCGAATTTACAGTGACGAAGTCTCGCTTTGTGATCTGAACCACCATCGGAAAGTGGTCGAGCAACTGGAAACCTGTGTGCGGAACGTGTCCAAATCAGCCAACACCGCTGCGCAGGAACCAGACTAATCAGCATAGTATGTGCATTCCCGTCGACCGGCTCTCCTGTGCTGACGTACGAGTGTAGTGTCAGTCCCCCTGTAATCCTGACAAACACAATTGAACGATCGTTGACTGAATCAAAAATTACCTCTTGAGTTTCGGTGACAAACGATTCCCTATAAGTGCACTGGCGGCGAGATTCGCCGAAACAGCGCTTAACCCCTGGCAGTGAACAACTTTGTGGCTGATTGGCACCACGGTTGCTAGCATAGGGCATTGTCAGAGACAGAAACTGCCGAACATCGATCAGGATCCACAAACCGAATTGTGGAAAACAGTTATGAACCAAGAATTTTGGGGACTGCCACAGGTTCCATTGGGGACAGAATCGTGGGGGGTCTTCACAGTTGTACTCATTGCGCTAATGATTTTTATCTGGCTGACTGCCCGTCTGGTAACACGGGCGACCGAAGATTCGGATCTTACCGAAACCGACCGGCAGATGTTGACAGCTATCAACGATTTACATCGCAAAGGTGACCTGTCTCAGCAAGAATTCCGATCCATCAAAAGTCAGTTGGTTGAACGGTTGAAGAAAGAACAGGAATCAGCCTCTCTCGATCGTTCCGATACAGAAGATTGTGAAGAGTTGAACGAATCAGGTACGAATCCCGCTGTTTCCTAGTCTGAGAAGAATCACGGCAACATATTAATGCGGACCGGTGTGGGCGCCAGAATAGAAACCGTGGTCAAAACCTTTGGATCGAAAATTCGCACAGCTCAACAACCTGATTCATAGCAACCGGCAGAATCTGTCTCAGCCCCATCGGACCGGTCAAATAGTCATTTAGAACGAAACGCAGGTATGGTCCGCCGAACTGTGGAAACCTGCAAAATTTGCACAAATACAGAAACAACGTTGGCAGGGACGCCGACAAATTCGGAGACCTGTCAACCGTTCATTGAATTCTCAGCTGCGTCGGACTTTACCTCCAAAGTCAGGAGTCGTGGTTAGTGGTTCTTTGACGACCTAAAGGACATGTGATGCCATCTGGTAAGGATTTTGGGAGCGGAAAAAAGAACGCTCAGGGAAAGCGGAACGCCAATTGTTCCTTTTGCCGCAAGAACTACCGAGAAGTCGGTCCACTGGTGGAAGGGCCTGATGACGTCTATATCTGCGGCGAGTGCATCGAGTTGTGCACATCGATTCTGGATCAGGAGAAGCGTCGCCGCGGCTCTCACAAACAGTTGTTCACCCGGGTTCCTTCACCACGCGAACTCGTACACGAACTCGATGAATATGTCATTGGTCAGGACCGCGCCAAAAAACTGCTCTCCGTGGCAGTGCACAGCCACTACAAGCGCCTGATGCATCTTCAGGAAACTGAAGATGACGGAATCGAAATTGAAAAATCAAATATTCTGCTGATTGGCCCCACCGGCTGTGGCAAGACATTACTTGCAAAAACGCTTGCACGGATCCTGCAGGTACCATTTGCGATCGGAGATGCCACGACTCTGACTGAAGCCGGGTACGTGGGGGAAGATGTCGAAAATCTTCTGCTGAAACTTCTGCATGCAGCTGACTTCGACATTGAAGCAGCGCAGCGAGGCATCGTATTCATTGACGAAATCGACAAGATCGGCAAGACCAGTCAGAATGTGTCGATTACACGCGACGTGTCGGGTGAAGGCGTTCAGCAGGCCCTGTTGAAAATGCTGGAAGGGACTGTGGCCAATGTGCCCCCGCAGGGCGGTCGTAAGCACCCGGAACAACAGTATATTCAGCTGGACACCACTAATATCCTGTTTATCTGCGGCGGAACCTTTGTGGGCCTGGAAGACATCATCGCTCAACGACTTGGTCGTAAGGTCATTGGCTTTGGCAACGCTGCCGGGTCCGCGGCAGATGATCAGGAACGGGAAAATATACTGGCACAGGCAACAGTCGATGACGTCATGGAATTCGGACTGATTCCGGAGTTACTTGGCCGGCTGCCGGTACTGGGAAGTCTGGCACCACTCTCTAAAGAGGCGCTCGTCCGAATTTTGACAGAACCACGAAACGCACTCGTCCGACAGTATCAAAAGCTGTTTGAAATGGAGGAATGCAGTCTGGAATTCGCGGAAGGAGCCATTGATGAGATCGCCCGTGTTGCCAGAGAACGCGACACCGGTGCTCGCGGGCTGCGAAGCATCGTGGAACATGTGATGTTTGACATTATGTTCGAGTTGCCGGAATTCGAACGCGGATCAAGTTTCGTTATCACTGAAGAAATGGCGAAGGGAAATCAGAAACTACTGACTGACGACGATTCTGCCGCCGCGTAATCAGACCAGGTTTAAGAAAACTTGAAAAAGCACCCCGTCCCGGTGAATAGGGTCGGGGTGCTTTTGTTTCCAGAGCTCATGTCCGTCACCCGTCTGATGCCTCAGACATCGTTCACTCGCTGAATTTCTGAAACAGGCGATCATCCATGATGGTTCGGAACACAGCTCAGACTGCACTAAACGACAGCTGTCACAATTCACTGTCAGGCAACAGGTGCCCCATTTTCGTCTTTTTCGTCTCCATATATTCGACTCGGCGTTCATGCGGAGGTGCAACAATCGGAACCTGTTCAATCACATTCAGATCCACGCCTGAATAAACAAAGGCGTCGGTTTTCTTGGGGTTGTTCGTCAACAGACGTACCCGGCTGAGGCCCAGATCTTTAAGGATCTGCAGTCCGACCATGTAGTCCCGCATGTCAGCCTTGTAACCGAGTCGGTGGTTGGCTTCGACAGTATCAAGCCCTTCGTCCTGAAGTCGGTATGCTCTGAGTTTCGCCATCAATCCGATGCCACGACCTTCCTGTGGCAGATAGACCACAGCACCGGTGCCTTCATCAAATATCATTTTCATCGCCATATGCAGCTGATCACCACAGTCGCACCGCAGCGAATCAAGAACGTCACCGGTGAAGCACGACGAGTGCATCCGAATCAGGGGAGCATCCGCTGCGGCCAGGTCTCCCCAGATCAGGGCCAGAGGCTCCTGGTCTTCATGGGCCACCGAGTAACACACCACAGTCGGTGAGCCACAGTCGCGAGTGGGAATCTCTACCTCTACAGCGCGTGTAACCAGCTGTTCACGCATGCGACGGTAACGAATCAAATCTTCGATGGTGATCATCGGAACGGCATGTTCTTCGGCCAGATTCTGTAATTCTTTCAAATCCGCCATGCCCATGCCGGTCTGGCTGCAGATCTCAATCAATGCACCAACAGGACGGTGTCCCGAAAGCCGCATCAAATCAACCGATGCTTCGGTATGGCCGGCACGGCGGAGCACGCCACCATCCATGGCCTCCAGCGGAGACACGTGGCCCGGCATCACAAAGTCATCGGCTCGACTCGCCGGATTTGCCAGTTCACGAATCGTGGTAGCGCGGTTATCAGCGCTAACGCCGGTCCCGGCCCTGACATGGTCCACATAAGTTAGAAAAGCAGTCTTTTGCGGAGCAGTATTGTGACTGTGGTCGACGACCGGATTCAGCATCAGGCGTCTGGCTTCTTCTCCGGACATCGGTGCGCACATCTGACCACGTCCGATTCGCAGCATAAAATCCACCTGCTCGGGCGTGATTGAATCAGCGGCACATACGAAATCCCCTTCATTTTCACGGTTTTCGTCGTCCACGACGATGACCATCTGACCATGTCGGAGAGCCTCCAGGGCTGTCTCAATAGAATCCAACGACACGGATTTCACCTCGTTAATACAGGCATGAGTGCTGATTCATTTTCATACCCATCTTCAGTTTACGGACTCTACAGGGCGTATTCTGCAGCATTTTCAGTTTGTAACCGTTATCTGGCGGGTGTTCTTTATATGTAATTTGTCACAATTACTTTTAAATAACATCGACGGGGATCACCGGAGTTGTCAAGACCGGCTCTGCTGAGGGCTGTGCAGTTTTTGGATGTATTGTCAAAACGTGCTATGATTCTTGACTCCTCCCCCACATTTCCTACGCTAATATACAGTGGGTCCGCTTGGGTTTTGGCGGATACTGCGTATTTTTCTTACTCAATTCCTCCCTTTGCTGGCAGGACGCCATTTTCCACCGGAGCTGTTCGTCATGATGCGACTTCTTTCTCCCGTGTTAGCTGTTGTCATCGGTTCCACCGCTGTCTTTGCTGACAGTGTCGATATCAAAATCGATCCTGTGCCCGATTCAGGTACCATCCTGATTCGCAGTCCGGATGCACGTCAGCAGCTATTCGTCTCTGCCCTCAGGTCGGAAGGTCAGCAGCCTGACGTAACGCGTGAAGTTAAATGGAGCGTCGCTCCGGAAGGCGTTGTTAATGTTGATGACAGCGGTCTTGTCACACCGTTGTCAGACGGTGAAGCAACGGTGACGGCTGAGTGGCAAAATCAGGCAACAAGTCAGGTTTCTGTCTTGGTCAGCGGATTTGCCTCGCCACCTTCCATTAGTTTCAGAAATCAGATTGTTCCGATTTTCACGCGTCTGGGCTGCAATGGTGGAGGCTGCCACGGAAAATCAGGAGGTCAAAACGGATTCAAACTGTCACTGCTTGGATTTTATCCGGACGAAGATTACGAATTCATCCGCAAAGAAAACCGCGGTCGTCGTGCCTTCCCTGGTGCTCCTCAGGAAAGCCTGCTTGTCAAGAAAGCGATCGGCGAAACGCCTCATGGTGGTGGTAAACGGATGGATACGGACAGTTACGAGTATCGCATGCTTGTCCGCTGGATTGAACAGGGCATGCCGTATGGCGATGAGTCGGCTCCCGAGGTTGTCGGAATTCAGTGTTTTCCGGACGCCAAAGTGATGACACAAGAGACAGAGCAACAGGTCTCCGTGATTGCAACGTACAGCGACGGCTCCATCGAAGATGTCACCCGGATGACGGTTTACGAAGCCAATGACACTGAAATGGCTGAATGCAGTGAGACAGGTCTTGTAAATACACTGACTCTGGCGGGCGAAGTCGCAATCATGGCCCGATATCAGGGACAGGTGTCGACATATCGTGCAACAATTCCGCTCGGAGCAGATGTATCGCAAATTCCGGAATCGGAAAACCTGGTCGACGCTGCCGTATTCAATAAACTCAAAGTACTTGGCATTCCGCCGTCCGAGGTCTGTGATGATGCCACATTCCTGCGTCGTGTTTCGCTGGATATCGGCGGAGCTCTGCCGGACATAACACAGGTGAATGCGTTTCTGGAAGATGACCGCCCGGACAAGCGAGCCCGATTGATTGATCAATTGCTGGACAGTGATGAATACGCAGACAATTTTGCCAACAAGTGGAATTTTGTTCTGCGCAACAAACGGACAAAAGGCGAAGACAAAACCGGTACCTTTCTGTTTCACCGATGGGTCCGTGACAGTATTTATGACAACAAACCCTACGACGATTTCGTCACCGAACTGCTGACTGCTACCGGTGAACCCACAATCAATCCGGCTGTCACTTGGTATCGTGAAGTTGATCAGGCCGAAGAGCAGGTCGAAGATACGGCACAACTGTTTCTGGGAGTTCGGATTCAGTGTGCCCGATGCCATCACCATCCGTTTGAACGCTGGAGCCAGAATGATTACTACAGTCTGGCTGCGTTCTTCAGTCAAATCGGTCGTGAGGGAATTCCAAATGCTCAGGCCGGTATTCGTGATCAGCAACTCGTGCATAACAGTGGAGTTGCTGAGGCAAAGAATCCCCGGAACGGCACCATGCTCAAGCCCTCAGGACTGGGAGCGGTTCCGATCGCGGTTGCAGCAGAAGATGACCCGCGTGCCCAACTGGCGGAATGGATGCGGTCTCCGGACAATCCGTTCTTCGCTCGCACCCTGGTTAATCGGTACTGGAAACACTTCTTTAATCGCGGAATCGTCGAACCCGAAGATGATATGCGGGAGACGAATCCCCCAACCAACCCGGAACTCCTCAGTTCCCTGGCGAATTATTTCGTTGAATCCGGTTACGACATGAAAGAACTCGTTCGCACGATTTGCAATTCAAAAACTTACCAGCTCAGTGCCATTCCAAACGAGTACAACGGGAGCGACAAACAGAATTTTTCACGTTACTATCCTCGACGTCTGGCTGCAGAAGCCCTGTACGATGCTTTCCACAAAGTCACCGGCACGTATGAGTCATTTGCTGACATGCCGGCCGGTACACGGGCGCTACAGCTTGTTGACAGTTCGAAAGTACCTTATTTCCTTAAGGTATTCGGACAGCCGGCCGGCGACACTGCCTGCGAATGCGAACGGAGCCCGGATGCAAATCTGGCTCAGAGTCTGCACCTGTTAAACAGCAGCGAAGTTCAGAACAAGGTAGGTAAAGACGGAGCGCGAGCCAAAACTCTGGCCGCTGATACCGAACGACCTCATCGCGACAGGATTCAGGAACTGTACCGGGCCGCCTTCTCACGGCAAGCTGAACCCGACGAAATGCAGGTTGCGATTAGCTATATTGAATCTCACAAGGACAATGTGCCTGCCGCATACGAAGATATTTTGTGGGCACTCATCAACACCAAAGAATTCCTGTTCAATCACTAGAGATCCTGTTTGCACAGCAAAATGTGCAGTCCCGACACCCCGGAGGTAAAGAAGGTCCTCTGAAATTGTCGACTGCATGGTTCCAGGAATTTCGCCGCGTTCACGGGGCAGGGCAGCCTCAATCACCTCGTCTTCCCCTCCCGTCACGTTTTCTCATATACCGGCAACTCTCGATGACACGATGGCTCCGGATTCCAATTGGCCTGATTCTTCTATCCATTCTACTGCCGGTTGCAACCGCACAGCTGCCGCAGATTCGACTCGGGGCTCTGTTTCCTCAGGGAGGCGCAGCTGGTTCAACAGTTCGGGTGGTAATCACTGAAAGCACGGATAACGACGAACTTTCTGGGTTGCTGTTTAGTAATCCGGAAATCACGGCAGTGCAGGCCACTGATGATTCCGGAGCAGACATTGCCAACAAGTTCGACGTGTCTGTTGGTGAAGGAGTTGAGCCGGGCTATTACGAAGTCCGACTGCGGGGTCTGTTTGGTGTCAGTAATCCCCGCACCTTTCGAGTCGACACGCTTGATGAGATCAATGAGGCTGAACCAAACAACACGACGGATGCTGCTCAGCTTGCGTCCATCGGTCAGATCATCAATGCGCGTGCCGACGCTGCCGGCGACATTGACAACTTCAGAATTTCTGTCAAAGCCGGACAGACTATTACAATCCGTGCTGAAGCGGCCCGCATCGACTCGCTCATGCAGCCGGTTGTCCAGGTTCGGAATGAAACAGGACGTCGAATCGGGCGTGCTCGTCGCACACTGGACCAGGAAGCAAACATCGTAGTCACGAGTAACAGTGATCAGGTGCTGACTGTAAAAGTCCATGACATTGTTTACGCCGGAGGGCACAGATACCCTTATCGTCTCACCGTTGACACCCGACCGCTCGTGGATTTCGTCTGGCCACCAGTCGTCCCATCCGGTGCAGAAACAGTTGTTATGCTGTACGGACGACATTTGCCCGACGGTGAACCCACGGACCTGAAGATCAACGGCACACCACTTTCACGGAAGCCACATTTCATCAACGCTGTCAGCGTCTCCGGACCGTCTACCGGCTCATCCCCGGCAGCATCTGCAGTCGACACACGGTGGTGGAACGACATTGACGGCAACGTGCTGCGTCTGGCTGTCTGCCGTGGAGGGATTCCGGTATATCGAGATTCTGACCCCATCACAGCCACGGGTCATGCTCTTACAGGTCCGTTTACCGTTGCAGGACGTTTTCGATCCCGTGGAAATGAAAGTACGTTGCGTTTCTTCGCCCGCAAAGGGGAAGTAAGAGACATTGAGGTAGTGTCTCAACGATTGGGTGTCCCTGCCAATTCCATTCTCTACGTCGAAAAGGTTACAAAGGCAGAAGACGGCACGGAAACAGTAAAACTACTGGCTTCTGAAAAGGATGGACGTCAAAACCCCGGGGGAAATCAGTTACCCACGTTTACCAGTGACCCTGCTTACCGCCTGAAGGCAGATGAAGACGCTATCTACCAGTTGCGGGTCAAAGATCGTTTTGCGGGATCCACCTCGAGTCCGGAACGATTCTTTGTTGTTGATGTTCACTCCCCTCAGCCGGACTATGAACTCATCGCATTTGAATCAATCGCTTCTGCGGACGGGGCTGCCCCGGCAACAACCGGGGCCGTCAGTATACGTCGAGGCGGACATTACGAAATCCCCGTTTATGTCATACGCGAAGACGGGCACAAAGCGGCTGTCACTGTCACTGCCGAAGGATTGCCGGACGGCATCACCTGTATTCCGGCAACGATCGCATCCGGACAACCCGGAACAAAACTGCTGTTAAAGGCTGCCGACGATGCTCCGGAAGCGACAGTTCAGATTCGGATTACCGGAACTACCGAGGAATTGAAACGTGAAGCACATGTGGCAACGCTGTTGTACGACGGCATTAACGGGTTGCCGCGAACCGGGAGATTGACTCATGCACTGATGCTCAATGTGATGAGAGATGACGAACCGTTTACCGTCCAGTTCGGACTGGCCAAAGCCGAGGTTCATCAGGATCAGCAGTTGTTAATTCCCGTAACACTGACCAGACGTAACGGATTCAATGGTAAGGTTGATGTGACCTTCATCGGTCAGCCTAAGAACGTTGATGTGCCGACGGTGTCTTTCGCAGCCGACGTTGTGACTGCCACGGCCCGACTCTACTTCAAAGAAAATGCGAAAACCGGGTCCGTCCAGCTTATGGCTTATGGCGCCGGGCCGGTCAAATATCGGCGAAACCCATGGATGGCCGAGCGGGCACATGCCCGCGTCGCAAAAATACAGAAACAGGTAGATCAGCAGCAGACAATCCTGGACGACTCAACTGCAGCAATGAATTCAATTAACGATGATGTTGCGAGGGTGACAGGCTCAATCGCCACACTGAAAAAACAGCTCGACACGGAACAAGCAGAAATCACTCAACTGAAAGCGAAAATCGCCGCAGCCACCGGTGAAGAAGGAGAGACACTGGCGGCGATTCGAAAGATTCAACAGGCCCAACTGACAGCAGCGGAAACCGTACAAACAGCCGACACTTCACTTGAGGCACTTGAGACGGCATCTAAGTTTCTGGAGTCTGCAGCCGCCGAACTGACCAGAGTTACAGAGGAAATTGCCGGCCAGACTGAACACCTGAAGATCGCCGTTGGTGAGGCCCTGGAAAATAAAAATCAGCGTAATGCAGCTCAGGCAGGTCTCGCTGTCCTTCAGGAAAAACTGAAACAGGCACAGGCTGGGGCAGCCGCGGCGCAGGAAAAACAGGATGAACTTAACGCTCAAAAAACCAAAGCCGACGAAGCAGCAAAAGCGGCTGACGCCGCCACACAACCCAAGGACGTCAACGTTCGCGCAGTTGCTTCAGCAATTGACCTCAACGTTTATAAAACGCCCGGCAAGATCACGGCTGCGGTTCCGGAAGGTGGGGCTGTTAAACGCGGCACCTCTATAGAAATTCCGGTAACGATTGCTCGAAAGAATGACTTCGCAGGTGCTGCCACAGTCACTCTGTTGCTGGCCGACGGTACCGGATTAACGGCTTCGCCCGTTAATATTGCGGCGGATCAGACAGAAGGAAAAATCACGATCATCGCTGCCGACGACGCACCGGTCGCAGATGTTTCCAATGCGGTTTTCCGCGCCACCACATCAGAATTTAACGGACGTCCCGCCTCATTTGACGTCCCCATTGCACTCAAGGTAACCGAATGATGCAACTACGACCGTACACAATCGTTTCTATTGCGTGTGTCGTTTTGAATACTGTCTGCCTGGCGGATCCCAACAACGACGAACAGCCGATTGTCCCTGAGGCTGTGAATCTCGGACGTCCTGTGTCTTTCAAAAATGACATTTACCCAATTCTCGCGGGCAGCTGTCTGGCATGTCACAACAGGACCAAAGCCGAAAGTGATTATGTTCTGGAAACAGCTGAGTTGGCGATCCAGGGTGGTGCTGCCGGCGAAGGCATTGTTCCGGGAGAACCGGACGACAGTTATATGTATATGGTCGCAGCGCGGACAGAGGAACCCGCCATGCCTCCGATGCCCAACGAAGTTCAGGCAAAGCCTCTGACTCCCAAACAGCTCGGTCTTCTGCGACAGTGGATCCTGGAAGGTGCAAAGGACGACAAATCCGGCGACGATGGCATCTCCTGGCAGGTCCTTGATGAAACACTCAAGGCTGTGTATTCGATTGATGCCGATCGCTTTGGACGTTTCGTTGCGGCTGGTCGCGCCAACAGAGTTACGGTCTATGACCTCGCAGCACCCGGAGTGGTGCGGTCCCTGATCGACCCGGCTTTGGAACAGCCTGGTGTCTCACACCGCGACTATGCCCATGCTGTTGCATTTAATCCGGCCGGAGATCTTGTTGCGACCTCTGGTTATCGGGTAGTGAAACTGTGGAAACGAGAAAATTTCGCGGTGAATTCAACGGCAGATCTTCCGTCACTGGACGTGAATGTCTCCGGCGATGGAACTCTGCTGGTAAAAATATCCGACACTGGATCCGCTCAATTATTCCAGGCAGCAGAAGACAAACTGGTCGCTGATCTTAATAAGGACCTTAGTCGTGAACGCCTGATCTCAAAACGGGAAGCCGAACGTGCAATGAGAGAAGCACGGGTCAATGTGGTCAAAGCCCAGGTCGAGGAGAATCAGAAACGTCTGGATGAACAAAATAAAGCCGTCGAAGCTGCCGTTGAAAAACATAAAAACGCAACAGAGTCGGTTGCGGAAGCTGAAAAGAAGCTGACGGAAGCCCAAATCGCGGTCACGGGACCTGATCACCCGCTGGCCGAAGCCCGAATTACACTCGCCGACTCGGAACAACAGCTGGCCGAGTCACGAACCGCTGTCACTGCGGCTGAAAAACAGTTGAACGAATCCCCGGACAATAAGGAACTCAGCAACAAAGTTACCGAACTCAAACAAAGCGTCGAAAAACAGACAACGCAGGTACACGAACTTCGAGGCAGCGTGGTCGAGCTCAAGAGAAAAGCCCTCGCTGACGCGGAGGCATCCGTTGTCGAAGCTGAAAAACAACTGACAGAATCCCCGGACGATGAAGACCACAAAAAGAAGGTTGAAGACCTCAAAAAACTTGTCGAGGAGCTCAACAAGAAGATCCCTGCAGAGATAAAGTCTGAGATTGCTGACGCAGAGAAACAGCTGGCTAATGCTCCCGGTGACGAAAACCTGAAGAAGAAACTCGAAGAACTCCGCAAGAGTCAGGAAGAACTGAACAAGAAGATTGAAGAACTTAAAAAAGCTGTCACCGATGCAGAAAAGGCCGTTGTTGATGCGAAGGGTGCCGTTAAGTCGGCGTCACGAGGAATCGAACTGGCAAAGCAGTCTGTCGTTCGCGCGGAGGAACGACTTCAGGCTCGCAAGGATCTGCAGGCGCTGTCCGAAACTGAACTGGAACAGTCAACGACAAGTCGGGATGAAGCCAGTGCTGCGGTCGCTGATGAAATGAACGTTCTGGCAGCAGTCTTTATTCCTGACGAACCACTGGTGGCTACCATTGAGCGTTCCGGAACCATCCGCCTCTGGCGTACCGGAGACGGTACTCCAGTGGATAAAATCTCTGCAGGTGAGGCCATAGACAGCAGTATCAAATCAGCAGCTTGTGATGGACGGTTACTGTCAATTGTGACTGACGATAACGTCAGTAGAACAGTTGATCTCTTTCCAGAATGGCAACTGGTGCATCAGCTTGGACCGCAGGAAGACGCAGAATCTGTTTTTGTCGCTCGTGTGCTGAGTCTTGCTTTTTCACCTGACGGTTCACGTCTGGCAGTGGGCGGTGGAGAAGCATCGCGATCCGGAGAATTAACCGTCTGGAAAACCGCAGACTGGACGCTGGAGCGAGAAATCACTGATGCTCACAGCGATACAGTTTATGGACTCGACTTTTCTGCTGATGGACGGTTTCTCGCCTCGGGTGCGGCTGACAAATTCGTTAAAGTCTTCAACGTGGAAACAGGTGAGCATGTGCGATCATTTGAGGGACACACGCATCATGTCATGGACGTCAGCTGGAAGGGCGACCGAACCTCACTGGTCAGTGCCGGCGCAGATAACGTTCTGAAAGTCTGGGATGCGGAAACCGGTGAACAGCGGCGGACCATCAGTAGTCATAAGAAACAGGTAACTTCCGTTGAGTATGTCGGTCTGGAAGACAATTTTCTCAGCAGCGGCGGAGACAAACGAGTTGCCCTGCATCAGGCCGGAGACGGAAACGCTATCCGTGAATTTCCCGGAAGCAGTGACTACGTGTATTGTTCGTCAATAACCAGTGACGGCAAACTGGTTGTCGCCGGCGGGGAAGACGGTATCGTTCGCGTCTGGAATGGAGCAGACGCCTCAACAATCAGCACCTTTGAACCATAAAGATTTTGTCACGAACAACCACGCTTCATCAATGGTTCAGTTGGCCAGCTGGAGATGGAAGAACGGCTCCACCACTTTCACTGTTCGAACTCTGTAACAGAATTCGCCCCCGGGGACAGTTTTTAAATCTTCACGGGCAATAACGGGGTGCGGTACTTGCCGTCCTGAACTGGACACCACCGACGATTAATGCGCACAGCCGATCGACCGTACGGATTCATCACAATCTGCCAAAAACATGAATCGGGAGATCCGTCCGCTCGTCATCGCTGACTTACAACGTGCTGCAGTGCCGTAAGGACATTGACGATAACAGCCGACACGACCTGACAGCAAAGCTTAACGCCACGATCGAATCAAAACACGCCAACTGGCGTAACATCCTGTTCGACTTCTTTTGCAAACATCTCATTCTCACCGGCCGTTTTTTTTGCGTCGATTGTCCTTTGACGCCTTGTGCGAGGGTTTGCCACTTCCTTTCGTCCTTCTACTGAAGGGACGCTTGCCGGATTTGTCCTTTGGATGTCCGGACTCTTTCTTTCCAAAAGTTCCGCGACGTCGTGATTTCCCACCAGATCGGACTGCACTCCGCCGGGAGGCCTGAGTGTCTTCGCTATAGAGGCGCAGTCCCAATGGCCGACCAGCAACTCGAACTTTTTGCAGTGCATTCAATACGTGGGCCGGGATTTGTTTCGGCAAATCAATTGTACTGTATGTCGAATGGATGCGGATATGGCCGATGGCGTCTCCGTCGATTCCACCTTCATTTGCTACGGCGCCAACAATGTTCCCGGGCTTGACTCCATCCTCCCTGCCAACAGAAACCCGATAGCGATCCATACCAGCTTCACTAGATCCCGATGAAGGAAATCCCTGCGCGGACTGTCGGGAACCCCGGCTGAATTGCGACTCACGATCATGATCCGGACGACAACCCTGCCGGTCTCTCTTTGCCTGACGCAGTTCATTGACGAAGAACGGACGGCCCTGCTGACCCAGATGAGCCAGTGCGGCCGCAATCTTGAGCATTGGGATTTCTGACTCTTCAGCGAATTCCTGAATCATTTCTTCGAATACAGAGACATCTTCATTCGCAGCGGCTTCCGTGATTTTTTGCATGAACCTCTTAACCCGCGTTGCGTTAATATCATCCGCGGTCGGCAGATCGATCACTTCAATCGTTTGCTTGGTCGCTCGTTCAATCTGTCGCAATCGACCTCGCTGAGACTTGCTCAGAAAAATGATCGCTTCGCCCTTACGTCCCATTCGTCCGGTCCGTCCAACTCGATGAATATAAGATTCGTTGTCGTTGGGAGCGTCATAGTTGATCACATGGCTGACTCGAGTCACATCCAGCCCGCGAGCTGCCACATCGGTTGCAACCAGAATGTCCAGTTCGCCCACTTTGAGTTGTTCGATCGTGCGTTCGCGAACTCGTTGAGGCATGTCACCGTTGAGTGCTACGGTGGACAGCCCTTCACGTTTGAGCTGATCCGCGACAGTGACGGTGGCGTCTCTGGTCTTGGTGAAGATGATAACGCCGTCGGTTTCTTCTGCCTCAAGAACGCGTTTGAGTGCATCGATCTTGTTGCGAGGAGTTACGAATAGAACCCGCTGTCGAATGGAATCAGCAGTCGCCGTTTTCTGCTTGATGGTAACTCGAGCCGGATTGTCGAGGTGCTTTTCGGCGATCGTACGAATCGGTGCTGGCAGTGTGGCTGAAAACAGAGCAACCTGGCGTTCTTCGGGAGTATGCTCCAGGACGAATTTGACATCATCCAGAAAGCCCATATTGAGCATTTCGTCCGCTTCGTCGAGTACCAGGCAGCCGAGTTCGCTGAGGTTGAGAGTCCCTCGTTTGATGTGATCAATCACTCGTCCCGGTGTTCCAACAACCACATTGACACCTCGCTTGAGCTGTCGGAACTGTGAGTCGTAACTCTGGCCACCGTAAATCGTGGTCACTGTAAATCCTGGAAGATACGCACCGTAAGTCGAGAATGATTTCGAGACCTGAATGGCCAGCTCACGGGTCGGCGCCAAAACAAGGACTTGAGGGTTACGGGATGCATTCTTGCCAGTGTCGATCAGTGATAGAATTGGCAAAGCAAATGCAGCCGTCTTTCCGCTGCCTGTCTGCGATTGAGCGAGGACGTCCTGTCCCGCGAGAACGTGCGGGATAATCTCAGACTGAATCGGAGTTGGCTGCTCGTAACCAGCATCAATGACAGCCTTGAGCACATATTTGTTGAGTGCGAGAGCTACAAAACCGTTTTCTTCCTTCGTCAACACCGTCTCGACAGCCTTCGATCTTGCGGCAGCGGTCGGCTGTAACGACTTCTCTGTACGGTCCACTTGGAGTGACAGGCCAGCAGTGGTCCATGGTGTGCCGGAATCAAGTTTCGTTGTTGAGGCCACGGACTTAGTCGGTCCGGCGGAATTCACTTTAGCAGCGGCGGATGGTTCGGGTTGAGTCGGGACTGGTAAAACGTTGTCTGAATACGTTTCCGTCGCCTTTTTTTGGACTGTAGTGTGCGATTCCGGAACGGCTTGAACTCCGGGTTCATTCTCGGCGTGCGCTGGTGTTGAGATTGGCCCGGCTGGTAAGGACGGTTTCTCCGGAGCAGATGCTCGTCTTGCCACTGACCGGAAGTCGCGATCTTTGAATGGAACGACGGTTTGCTCGGAAATACTGCTGGGGCTGCTTGAGGTGGCCTTATCGTTTACGCAGGCGAGCTGCGCAGAGTCAGCAGGCAGCTCTGGTTGAACTGAACCATCAGACATTGAATTTCTTCCGACAGACGGGTAAGCACCGCATTTTTTTCAAACAACGGTGGCCCTGGCGTGAGCGACACGAGCGACTGCAATTAACGCACGGTTCGACATCTGAGAAACACAGAAAGCGACGCTCCTTCGTTCTCTGTTTCGGTGCGGTGTGTCCCTGGAATACGCCGGGAAACCGAACTTAAGAACTATCGCTTTTGAGCCCGCCGGGAATGATTTGCAGCGTGTCGCAGTTCCTGCGTCGACCTGCTGGCGGAATCAAATCGAAGCTGTACCAACTTCGAAGACTCATTCCACGATAGAGTAACTATGCCAGTTGGTCATACCACAGGAGATCCAGGGAATTGTTCAACATCCGGGAATCAGGAATCAAAATAGGTAACTCAGCGCAAGTTTTCCGGACCGAATGCTGTTACCAGCTGGACAGGACACCGCGACCATATTCGCGTTCAATTCACAGACAACGGACAATCCTGTCACCTGTGCAGGAAGACATCTACCATCGATGGCATACATACCAATGGAACTGCAGGAGACCGCCGTCGCAGGGCCGGTCGGCTTCCACGAGGACTGACCTCGTCATTTTCACCGGTGACATCAGCGAAACGATTGCAGGACGAGAATCACAATTTACAGTGTGTGTCCTGCCGTCCAACGCGGAGGAAGCGAATCCTCCCGATGCACGTTACTAACCGGAAATTCAGCAAAGACAAAGAGGAAATCACCGTGACAGACAAACAACCATTAGTCGGCGTCCTCATGGGCAGTAAATCGGACTGGGACACAATGCAGCATTGCCGCGATACCCTGCAAAAATTCGGGATTCCGCATGAGTGCCGCGTGCTGTCTGCTCACCGCACACCTGAACAAACGGCGGATTTCATCCAAAGTGGTGAAAAGAACGGAATGAAAGTGTTCATTGCCGCCGCTGGCGGGGCTGCTCATTTGGCTGGCGTTGTGGCCGCTCACACCGTCCTGCCGGTGCTTGGTGTACCAATGAATGGCTGGGCACTGGATGGAATGGATTCTCTGCTGGCGACCGTCCAGATGCCACGCGGGATTCCTGTAGGAACACTGGCAATTGGCAAGGCCGGTGCCATTAATGCAGGTTTGCTGGCAGTAAGCATCCTGAGTCTCACTGACGACAGTCTGGCGGATAAACTGCGGGACGAACGTAAAGCACAGGCAGACGCCATTCTGGCGACCACACTTGAGTGACGAACTTAGTGCTTCTGTAAAATGAAAACAACGTCTTCTGTGGTCGGGTTGATCTGGATCGGATTTGTGATGTCATAGGCAAAATCGTACTTTTCAGCAATTCTCAGCGTCGGTACTTTGCTCAACAGTGACTTGAACTGCCTGTGAGTATATGTGCGGTATTCCATGTGATCTTCGATCTGAATGTGTTTCGTGGGTGTGTAGACATCCAGGACCATGCCCAGCATTTCCATGCGGCGACGTTTGTCGACTCCTTTGGACCACATATACGAATTAATCATCAGGTGACCTCTCCGAGCGATCCAGCTTTCGTCTTGGATGCGCGCGCCTTTTGTTGGTTCCAGATGAATGCCAAGAATGTAGATACCTCCTTTGCGCAAATTTCGTGCGATGCACTCCAGGTGTGCGACGGCTGCCTGTTCGGTAGGCAGATGGCGGAAGCTGTTGATTGTGTTGAATGCCGCGTCCACCCTGCGACCGAGGCGAAATTCAGCCATATCACCTGTAAATGCAGTGCAATCGTGGCCAAAACGATCGAATCGGTCATTGCAGTAATCAATCGCTTTGGGATTCAGGTCAATGCCACTGACGGCATAGCCCGCGTTTGCGAGTTTGATCAGCAAACGTCCTGTTCCGCAGGCTGGTTCAAAAACTCGAGAGACTTTGCTTCGACAATGCTTTTGAAAACAGGCTTCAATGAAATCGAATTCGGCTTTCCAGTCGGAGCCAAACAGCAGATCGTAGTATCGCGGGTAGTCGTAGATACTGGCTTTAACTTCTTCTCTGAACTCCGACACAGCAGGCTTTCGATGCGGGCCGGCAGCCCTGGGACACGGACAGAACGTTTTACGCAAAATCGACAGGCGACAGTATGACCAATCCACACGGTGACCCGCTGGTCAGGTGTACCACGAATCGTCCCTTCGGTCATGTGGGAGACAGGTCGGCCACCGGCATCATCTCTGTGTGACAGTCGAAGTTCTTTTGCAGCTGTACAACCTCGTCGATGAAATGCTGCGTCTGATCCTGCGATTCCGCCACTTCACACTGCAGACTGAATTCGATCGAGTTGCCGGGTTGCAACGTACGTACCCGTCCCATCTCTCGCTCAAATCCCCGATTGTTCGGCAGGCTGCTGCCAGGTTCGAGTCCACAGCAATAGCCATCTTCAACAGCCTGCGTGTTCTTCCACAGCGTAAAACAGGGCAATGTTGATGTGTCGAACCGTAACGCCAAAGATGCGTGACCGTCGGGGTTCCTGAGAACCACCAGTGCCCTGCCCGAGTCATCGCTCAGCGGGGAGACGAAATAGACCTGCTCCTCAAATCCTGGAGTCGCCCCGCGGAAGGTTGCCCAGCGGTCAATTCCTTCCGATGCGCGTGAATCACGAGGAGTCACACGGCTCGCAGCAACATGAACGGACGCCCCCTCACCGAGCAGCGGAGTTCCAAAATTGCAATGATACAGTAATTCAACTTCAGCCGGTGTCCCACCAAGATTGGTAACTGTATCCCGAATGGAGAATTGTGAGGAACCTGCCTGGGTAGACAAAACGGAAGTGAGCCTCAACCTGTCTCCAAACACGCTCGTTTCGTCGACGACTCCGATAATACTGATGAGCCCGTCTGTGTCGACTTCGACAGAGACCCGGTGTGCCGGAATATTTGCGATTCGACCGTGCAGCGTCAGTAGCTGCTCGCAAACAACGGTTCCATGCTCATCATACTGCGTATCGGTCCCGGGAGCTCCATGCCATCCCAATCCACAACGGCAAATCAGCTCATTAAAGCCATCGAGCCATCCAATACCGCCACTGCGGGACTGATCGACAAACGAAGGATGCACCGGAGTCGTGACAGGTGAATTCCACTGGAGTGGAAGCAATCCACATTTTCCCTTCCAGACTCCCATACCGCGTGTCGGCAGAACGTATAGCTGCAGGTGTCCATTGTTCAATTGAACCAGATCAATTCCGTCAGATAGACCTCCGTGCATTCGATTCAGGCTGACACTCCAGTCATGATCAGCCAGCCTCCCGTTACTCGAATCTGTATCAATGACCGCATCATCAGCGTAGATTCCTTCTCCAACGTCAAGGAGTGTCACGGTGTAGACTGTCATTTGAAAACTTCCGATTGACGGGGTCTGATCTGCTGAATTCTACGGTGTTGGTTGGAAGCTGCAACAACGGCGATGGAACTCACCCCACTGTGAATACCTGATGCAACCTGTCAAGGACGAATATAGCTGCCTGGTTTCCACGGCCCCCTCAAACAGGAATTCCTGGGTGTGCGGCCGGCGAAATGGTTCGCGTTCTGAATTCGGCCAGACGATGTTCGGACGTTTTATCTCCGTGTGTATCCTGCAGACAGAGCGATGTCCTGCCAAGTTGCACGTTCCATACTTGCCCGGAACTCTGATTCGTGGGACGATCATCAGGTTCTGTTTGAAATCACCTGCCAGTTCACTCCAGGCCAGCATCCAGGGGCTAATCGATGAAGAATTTGCTGTTGTTTGTAATGGTTACCTTCATGGCCGGTGCAGGCTGTTGGTATGCCATGGCCACACAGCAACCGAGGAGTGCACCAGTTGCGCCTTCCAGTATTGTGCCAAAGAATACGGTCCTGTTCCTTCAGTTCGACGGTGTGAATACACACCTGCCGGCGATCAAACAAACGGCCAAATGGCATGCTTTTGAAGAATCCGGACTTCGAGCACGAGTGTTCGATATCGCGGAAGTTGCGGCATCCCTCGGTGGTCCAAGTGCTGCGACTCTGGCGGGAAAGGCACTGGACAATTTCCATCAATACGGAATGTCACTCGGAATCGCAATGACCTCAGAGGACCAACCGTCGGTTCTGAGTCCCTACGGTGTGCTGGTACTCCACGGTGCCGCGGAACTCAAACACGACCTGATCTCCATGTTGTCCGAACTGGGCAAATCGATGCGCCTCGACATTAAGACCTATTCAAAATCGGGTCGTCCGATTTCGATTGCGATGCCTTCAAGGACACCACTGCCGGGCATGGAACTCGCTCTGTGGGAAGAAGAAGAGCATTTGGTCGTCGCGGCAGGAATCAACGCATCAGATCGAGTCATTGCCATACTCGAAGGGACCGCGCCGAGTGTTGTAGAGAATGATCTCTTTGCCTCAATTCGCGCAGAGAACGTATTCACGGTCAGTCAGCTCGGATGGTTTGATCTGCAAACGCTGGTGAAAAGTCTGGAGACACTTCCACTGCCACTTTTACCAAACGGACAGCAGACAGAGATCCACAAAATTCTGGAGGTACTCGGCCTGGTGAATCTGCAGGCGATCACAATGAGTTCCGGATACCATGGTAAAGCGACGTGGGATCGTGTGAATGTGATCGCACCGGAGCCCCGCAAAGGTCTCCTTGCACTCATAAATCAACGCAAGATGACAATCGAAGAACTTCCGCCACTGCCAGCGAATGCCGATACATTTTTTGCCACAACGTTCAATATCGCTGAAGCAGTCGATATCACGATTGACACGGTGCGCCGTGGGCTGTCCCTGATGAAACCGCAGGGCCTTAATCAATTCGACCAGGGACTGGAAGGGTTCAATCAGTTACTCGGTGCACCACGAGATGTGCTGTCATCCGGACTCGGCGACGTATTCTGCGTGTATTCCGAACCGGGTATGTTGCCGTTGGGCATTTCACCGGTGCTGACCGCCAGTGTCAGAGATCGCGAGGCCCTCACACGTTCGCTCGATATGTTGTCACAGATACCTCGGGCCGTTCCGAACCTGGAGGGACTGAGAGTCCGGAAGCAGGATAAAGAGTACGGGACGGTGTACTCGGTCGTCATTCCCAACGTTCCGCTGGCACCAACGATATTGGTGTCGAATGACTGGTTCCTTGCCAGCATGACTCCGGGAGCGGTTCAGGCTCATATCAAACGCCGAACAGGACGCCTGGCGTCCTGGAAACCAGGCCCCGAACATCAACAGGCCATGTCAGACCTCCCGGCTGATTTCTGGTCGATTCTGGTTATGGACCCGAGACCCGAATACACGCAGCTGATGAGTTTTGTCCCGATGGGCCTCAGATTTCTGGAGACGACTCTACTGCCCGCACTGTCGGAACGGTCTGGCGTTCCAGTAACGATGCCGTTTGACATGGACAATATGCCGGTTCCGGAAGAAATCACCGAACCAATGTTTCCGAATGTGAACGTTGGCTTTACAAATTCATCCGGAGCAACATTATTGTCCCGCAATTCGGTACCTGCGACACCGTTCGGAAGCGTGGGATCAACAGCGGTCGTGCCCATTATGGCAGCCCTCCTGCTGCCAGCTGTTCAACAGGCACGCGAGGCAGCTCGCCGCACTCAGTCGAAAAACAATCTCAGACAATTGGCACTCGGGATGCACAACTATCACGATGCTTACGGAGCTTTTCCTGCTGGTACCGTCAAAAATGAACGGCTGGCCCCTGAGGAACGTCTTGGATGGGCCGTCTCGATTCTGCCGTTCATCGAGGCCTTGAATGCCTATCGACGGGTCGATATGAAAGCGGGATGGAATGATCAGGACGACGTTGTTTCCCAACTGACTCTTTCTGTTTATCGCAATCCAAGTATGCCTCGGGACGAAAGCCCTGCCGGAGACCTCGACTATCTGGGTGTCGCCGGAATCGGCCCGAACGCAGCGTCACTTAAGAATCACGATCCGAATGCCGGAATCTTCGGTTACAACCGCAGGACTCGCATTCGAGACATCACCGACGGAACGTCACATACGATGATGATCGCGGATTCCGTCAAACCGAATCCATACACCCAAGGCCATCTTACCATTCGCGGTTTTTCAGAAAAGCCGTACATCAACGGTCCTGACGGAATCGGATCATCGCATTCAGGAGGAATGCAGGCGGCCTTCGCAGATGGCTCCGTTCGTTTCATATCGGAATCGATTGATCCGACTGTGCTGGAAGCTTTGGCAACCAAAGCCGGCGGAGAAGTCGTGGGACAGTTTTAGAACCGATGTTACTGCCGGGACCAGGGAATTGAATGCTGCACCAATGGAATACGTTTCGAAAACAGAAGCGACTCAGTTCCTGATCGCTGTTGCGGCGTTCGTCTGTTGCCTGGCACCAGGTCCCGCGGAATCTGCGGAGACTCTGAACTTCAGTCGAGACGTTCGCCCATTACTGTCGGATCACTGTTTTTCCTGTCATGGGCCGGATGAGGAACAGCGAATGGCCGATCTGCGTCTGGATCAGTCTGAAGATTATTTTAAAGATCGTAACGGTCATCAGGTGTTGGATCCGGAGGATCCGACTCGCAGTACATTGCTGGAAAGAATCACAGCAAAAGACCCGGACGTCCGCATGCCGCCGCCCGATGCCAACAAGCCACTCTCCGAGGCAGAGACCGACATATTGCGACGCTGGATTATGTCCGGTGCACCAATGACCGAGCACTGGGCCTTTGTGCCACCAAAGAGACATGAAACTCCCGTTCCAAGCGACCGCGACTGGCCTGAAGGATGGATCGATGATTTTATTCTCCATCGACTGGAGTCTGAAGGCATTGGACCGTCTGCCGATGCCGATGTCGTGACCTTGATGCGAAGAATACATTTCGATCTCACCGGACTGCCACCCTCACCTGAAATCGTCAATCAGTATGCTGCGAAGCCCGGGCCGGAAGCCTACGAGCAGATTGTTGACGAACTGTTGGAATCCGACGCATCTGCCGAACGACTTGCCGTCTACTGGCTGGATCTCGTCCGCTATGCGGACACCGTAGGCTATCATGGCGATCAGGATCATCCGATCTCACCGTACAGAGACTGGGTGATTGATGCGTTTGCTTCCAACATGCCGTTTGATCAGTTTACCAGGGAACAACTGGCAGGTGACCTGATTCCCGGTTCGACCACCGACCAAAAAATCGCATCCGGCTACAACCGACTCCTGCAGACTTCGCACGAAGGTGGAGTCCAGCCTGAAGAATACCTGTCAATTTATGCGGCAGATCGAATTCGTAATTTGTCAGCCGTGTGGATGGGCGCCACGGTTGGTTGCGCACAATGCCACGACCACAAGTACGATCCGTACAAGACTCGGGATTTCTATTCTCTGGTGGCTTTTTTCGCTGACCTCGATGAGGACCAGCACTTTCATGACGGTAACAACCGCTTACCAACAAAGCGTGCTCCGGAACTCGTCGTCCTGTCAAAGCGGGAACGCAGCCGACTGGCTGCACTTGAAGAGAACTTGCGTCAGGTCGAATCTCAACTCGTCAGCCACAGGAATGATCGAAGGCTGTTGGATTTAAAACAGAGACATTCGAAGTCGATCAGACAATTGAACGAGTCTAAACGTCGTACGATGATCAGCCTTGCAAAAGAACCTCGAACAATTCGCGTCCTGCCGCGAGGGAACTGGCTGGACGACACTGGTGAAATCGTTGACCCGGCCGTTCCGGAATTTTTGGGAACGGTTAACTCTGCTGCAGGCAATCGGGCGACGCGACTGGACCTGGCTAACTGGCTCACGGATCCTGCACAGGGCACTGGTCAGCTGACAGCACGAGTGTTCGTCAATCGATTCTGGCATCTGCTGTTTGGACGGGGACTGGCCGCATCACTGGACGACTTTGGAGGCCAGGGAACACCCCCGGACCACCCTGAACTGCTGGACAGGCTGGCGTTTGAATTTGTTGACAGCAAATGGGATGTCAGACACATGCTGAAGCAGATCGTGATGAGTCATACCTATCGGCAATCTTCAAAATGGACGTCACTGTTGCAGCAGCGGGACCCGGAAAATCGGCTACTCGCTCGACAAGCCTCCATGCGACTGCCCGCTGAAATGATTCGTGACAATGCGCTGTACGTTGCAGGATTGCTTGTGCGTGATGTGGGTGGACCAAGTGCTCGTCCCTATCAGCCGGACGGATACTATCGACATCTGAATTTTCCAAAGCGCACCTACTCACATCACGATGATGAACGCCAGTGGAGACGTGGCGTATACGTTCACTGGCAACGGCAGTTTCTGCATCCAATGCTTAAGGCATTCGATGCACCCAGCAGAGAAGAATGCACTGCTCAACGGCCCAAAAGTAATACTCCGTTAGCCGCGCTCACACTACTAAACGACCCGACGTTTGTTGAAGCAGCTGGCGCATTTGCAACCAGAATACTGATTGAGAATCCAACATCCAACACCTCGGATCGTTTGCGATTTGCAATGCTCAATGCGTTAAACCGCGCACCGGATACCACGGAAATCCAGCTACTTACCGAACTGCTGAAGCAGTCTCAGAATTCCTTTCGGCAGTCGGGCAATCGGGCAGATCAGTTGATCTCTGCCGGGCTCAGCCTGCCACCACCGGACATCGACGCAAAAGAACTGGCTGCATGGACGATGGTCGCACGTGCCATTCTGAATCTCGATGAATTGATTACTCGAAACTGAACCTCAAACACAGTCTGATTCGCATGTCGGCAGGTGGGCTCCGCATGAAATCAGGCGATTGACGTTTTGAATCCACCACAATGAAACGAATGACACCACATTCGGCGTTCGCGACACAGGTCCGGCGTCGTACATTTCTGGGCCGATCAGGCATCAGCGTCGGCGGTGCAGCGTTGGCCGCTCTGGAGACAGCAGACGGCAGATCTCCCGTTACAACATTAAATTCCGGACTGCCGGAGATGCCTCAATTGTTGCCAAAAGCCAAGAGAGTCATCTTTCTGTGTATGGCAGGCGGACCGTCACATCTGGAAACATTCGATCACAAACCGAAACTGGCATCAATGGATGGCCAGCCCATGCCATCGTCGTTCACGGATGGACAACCGATCGCACAGTTACAGGGCAAGGAACTCAGGTGCCAGGGCCCGCTGACTCGATTCAAACCCTGTGGCAGTAACGGCATCATGATCAGCAACTTCCTGCCATGGCATCAAAAAATGGCGGACGACATTTGTGTGGTCCGTTCCATGGTGACCGAGCAGATCAATCATGACCCTGCTCACACTTTCATGAACACCGGGACTGCAATCAGTGGCCGACCGTCGATGGGATCATGGATAAACTACGGACTCGGCAGTGAATCACAGAATCTGCCAGGTTTTGTGGTGATGACAAGTGTTGGTGGCCGAAATCCTCAACCTATTGCCTCCCGTCAGTGGTCCAGTGGTTTTCTTCCGGGTCGGTACCAGGGAATTGAATTCAATGCTACCGGTACTCCGGTACACTATCTGGACTCGCCAGCGGGAGTGACGGTCGACAGCCAGCGATCACTGATCGACACCGTTCGAAAAATGAACCGGTATCACAGTCGGCAGAACAGGAATCCGGCAGTAGAAACTCGAATTGCAGCCTATGAAATGGCCTTTCGGATGCAGATGTCGGTGCCGGAACTTCTGGATATGTCGAGTGAGCCACAACATATTCTTGACCTGTACGGTGCCACACCCGGAGATGGTTCTTATGCGTCCAATTGTCTGCTGGCAAGAAGGCTTGCGGAAAGAGGTGTTCGCTTCATTCACCTGTATCACCGTGGCTGGGACCACCATGGAGGATTGGTGAAATACATGAATACCTGTTGCGGGCTGACCGATCGACCCACATGGGCTCTGGTCCAGGATCTCCGTCAACGAGGAATGCTGGAAGATACGCTGATCATCTGGGGCGGAGAATTTGGTCGCACTCCGATGTTCCAGGGAAAAGGCGGCGCGGGACGAGATCACCACATCAAGGGATTCTCCATGTGGATGGCGGGTGGTGGAATCAAACGCGGCATCACCTACGGCAACACAGATGAGCTGGGATACAATTCCGTGGAGAACATCGTTCATGTCCGTGACCTGCATGCCACCATGCTTCACCTGCTCGGAATTGATCACAACCGTTTTTCAGTGAAATATCAAGGTCTGGACATGCGGTTAACGGGAGTCGAAAATGCTGGTGTGGTGAAGGGGATTCTGCGCTGACTTCCGGCGAACATGTGGCAAACAAATGTCCATAAAAACACCCTCGTCAGACCAAACGTAACACGTAAACGAAGCGTAATTTTTTATGCGTCTGCTCGACATCATCGGCCACTGCCGGACAATGTTAGAGTTCATGTACCTTTGAACTCAAAGCAGAATTTGAGGCGACTCTCATTCTGTTCACCAACCGCGGCACCGTCGCAGGTACGGACCCGCACAACAACTGTCGACAGCATCACATTGCCAATCCAACGCAACTGAGAGCCGATCCTCCTCTCGGAAAACATTAATGTGCGGAACAGGTCCCGTAGTCCGCGGTCGACTGCGTGCGGCCTCACTGAAACAGTTTCATACACCTCGTCTACGGGATCAGCTGATTGTCCTGCCACAGCACATGCCGTTGCTGCATTGTATCAACGATGAATTGACGGCCGAAGAAACCACCGGGCCGGTTTCTCGGCCTCATTACTGAAAGCCAACCGGAGATCCCAATGCACGATCTGAAACGAAGGATCCTTTTGGCGAACGAATTTTGAGCGAAAACTATGTTCACATTCGAAGTTCTCCGACTGGACGGTCTGCATGTGGTCACGGACACCGTCGAAGTAAATGTTCAGGTATTAGTTTTAGAGTCACAACTCAGCGGCACCATCTCCAGGATCCGATACCCTGCGTCGTCAAAGCCCATTTTCCTGTACGCCTCATTAGCAACTGCATTTTTTTGTTCCACATACAATCGCAGACCGACAGCCTTTCCATCAGCATTGGCAGTATCCAGGGCACAACTCAGCAAACGGCTAAATACTGCCTGACAGCGAAACTCCCGCTGCACATAAACACTTTGAAGCCATAGCATCCAGCCGTTGCGCCAGTCACTCCATTCACGAGTGAGCATGAGCTGCCCGATGACTGAACCTTCGATTTCAGCAACAAAGTACTGGGCTTCCGGAAACAGTCGCATTCCCCGGGACACTCCTGCACGAAGCGTCTCCCGATCCAACGTCTTCTCTTCGGTTTCTTCAGCAAGACGCAGATTGAAACAGACGATCGATTCCAGATCTCCTAAATCTGCTCTGCGAAAACGGAAGACAGCTGCAGAATCCGGGTCCGACATACATTGCATTTCTTTGTAAAGGCTGGGGAAAAGCCGTTACCGAAAGTCACGCGGTGCGTCCACCTGCACTTCTTCACCCACACCCCAAACAACCTGCCGGTCAAGCGGTCACTCCACAGAATCTGTTCTTTCACCACGTTGCTGCAGTCGGCCGGCAATCCAAGTGTCTATGAACAGCTGTGAACCGTGAAACAGCAACATTGGAATGATCGAAAACGGCATTCCGGTTGCCTCCGACACCAGCAGGCCAACCGGAAGTGTCTTCTGACTGCCGGCCAGTACAATCGCCCGCCGATCACCCTCCGCGAACCCGAAGAGTCCGCTAAAGAGCCAGCCGGCACCGGCCGCCGCCAGATGCAGGACGATACAACTGCCCCAGACAATCAGCAAGGCCTGATGGGGCAGGGCACCGCTCCCTCCGAAGTCAATTTTCTGGCCTCCCTTGAATGAAGAAATAAAGACCAGCGAAAGGATGATCACCTGTGCAGAGCCGCTGATCATAGTCCTTTTGCGATCAACCCAGCTCCTGACGGTTCGGTCAGTCCGAACGACCTGCCCCAACAGTGCCGGCAGCAGTGCACCAAAGATCAGCAGAAGCATCATTCCGCCAAAAGACACCGTATCCGATGTGTCTGCAGTCCCAAACATGACCCGCCCCACTTCCATCCACACTGGTATGAGCAAAAAGCAGAATCCATTTGTCACCAGTGTTACAAGCAGGGAGACGGCATCATTGCCTTCCGCTTTACGGGTCCAGACAGAGGCAGCAGCCATGGTACAGGGGACACAGGCAGCAATTAACAGTCCCACTTTAAAATCGGGGGTCTGCTGCAGAGTCAACATGGGGAGACACAACAGCGGGACAAACAGCATATTAATGGAACAGGCTGTAATCACGGGGTACGGTCGGCGCAAAGACTGCATCAGCTTGCCGGTATCCAGTGTGACCGACATCAGAAACAGAATTGCCCCGGTGCATGCGGATGTGGGCAGATTCTCAATCAGCGTGGCCAGCCCGGGAATCAAATCGTGATGCCCCAGAACAATCCCCAACGGAATAAGTATCAGCAGCCAAACCAGAAACCAGTGCCGTTGAAAGAATGAAATCATCAAGTGGTTTCTGCAGCAAGGTTAAGCTTTTGGAGGGCACACAACGGACGAACCACTACCGAACAGCCCCGGGGAATATCAGAGCCGTTTTTCAGAACCCGCATCGGGATGCACAGAACAGTGATTCGGCAGCACAATTAATTTAAACAAACCCGTGATTCATACCATCACACTTTAGTCAAACCGGGATCATCACCGACTGGTCGACACTGTCTCGCCGGATGTTGCCCGAGGCAGAATCTCCAGCGCAACCGGCAGCGACGTGATCCCGTCAATGTTTGATTTCAGAAAGAAACGATGCTGCCCAGGCGAGACAACCGGAGAGGCCGCGATAAAGAACTCACGTTCGTTTGTACCGGCAGGAATCAACAGGCCACTGAGTCCGGTGTTCGCAATGTAAACTCCGTATGGCAGGCCCCGGCCTGCATCTTCTTTGCCAAAAGAAACAATACCGTCTGTTTCCGCACGCTCAAGGTGGATGAATGCACGGATGGTCTCCCCTGGCCGAATTTGCAACTGCATGAAGGAGTTTTCAGACGTACGTCGACCACTCTCTGATTCAACATGAACGAAAATTTTAGATGAATCCAGGAGTTTGAGTTCATCAAGACCGGTAAGCGTCTGTGTCACCTCCTCGTCGTGAATCTTTGCGGTCGCTATGAACCGAATCGCTTTCAGCTGATCGGCGGTCGGCATCGTGGCCCCCCGCCTGGCAAACAGACTGACACGGGCTCTGAGCTGATTTTCTTCGATAACGGCTGGTCCGGACAGGGCAAACCCCGGTGGCAAATCATATCCTCGAATCGTGATCGCCCCGGAAAACCCCTCAACTCTCTCTGCGTTGAACTCCAGTTCTCTCCCGGTACCGGCAGCCAGTTCCAGTTTACGCGTGTTGAGAGTAACATGAAAATCGGGTTGCGGTGAACGGATTTCCAGTTGGTAGGAATAGTCCGCTCCCTGGAAACCACGTGCATCCGTCACACGAGCAGTCCACTGACCATCGACCGGCGCCGTAAAGAACAACCGTGAATCGCTGCCTTTCACACGCTGCGAATCGTCGTCGTTTCGGTAGTAGATCGGAAAGACCGGAAGGCCGTTGGGAGTGATCTCCGACCGGGGGTCTCGAGGGACAACAATATAGCAGGGCGCCAGCAACGCATGAGAAGTGGGCGTGGTATCAAACCAACTGTGTCTCGCTCCAAATCCTGGATAAACACGGAAACCGGAATCGGGCCCTCGTGGATAGTGCCATAGACGAACAACCTCGCCATTGGCATACAAAAACTCGTTTAATTCCATTTCCTGCCAGTAAAACAATCGAAAATCGTTGGAAGTATCCGAATCTTTTCCTCGAAAAGTAAACCAGGAATCCCGCAGTGCCTGAAGATTTGTTCGCAGGACCGGCTGTCCGGACGCACTCAGAACTTCGACCACTGAATCCAGTGGAGAATCATTGCCAGCGGCAGTAACGTCCAGCAAAACGGCTTGACCGGCCTTGGCTGAAAACCGAAAACAATCGCTGTCGGCATCTCCTTCCCGATCGATGGTTCCCCGAACCCGAACCGGCAGTGTAACCGGTTGTGCATTATCAGCCGTATCGTTGGCTTCCACCTCCTGAATCTCCACAGGTTCCCTTGGCACATCCATCACGGACAACGCAACAGTCTGCCGATTGACCTCAGATGAAGCAGGAGCGGAGTCCGGTACCGAATACAGCTTCCACGAACCGTCAATCCGAGTGATCAGAAGTTGCTGATCACTCAGAAACGTCACCGACGTCACCAAGCTATCCTGTTCCGGAAAAGTCGCCAGCTGCGTAAACGGATGAAGTGACCAGAGCCGCAGGGACCCGTCTTCGGCCGCTGTAACAAGTCGATCACCGCTGTTGGACAGTGTCAGCGAAGTAATCGTCTGTTCGTGTCCGAATGTTGAACTTTGCAGTGGATTGATTCGTACCGTATTCAGCGAAACCAGTGACCAAACACGAATACGATTGTCTGCCCCCGCTGCCACGATTCGTCGACCATCCGGAGTAACGGCCACACAATATTGTTCCGACTGCGGCTGGCTCAGCGTATCCATCCGTTCGCCGGACTGAACATTCCACACCTTGACAGTGGCATCCGCACTCGCACTACACAACACCTGTCCGGAAGGATCGAAACTCAAGTCGAACACACTGCCATTGTGGCCAGTCAGAGTCCGCAGCACTGTGCCGGTTTCCACATCGTGAATCAGAATCCGCCGATCATATCCAGCGGTTGCCAGTCGGGAGTTCCCGGCATCAAGTACAGCAGAATACACGGCATCCGCATGTCCCGAAAATCGACGAATGACCTGACCGTCTTCCGCCCCCAGCAGAACGGCCTGCCCATCCACGCCCGGTGTCCCGCAGGCAGCAACGACCCACCGACCGTCGGAAGAGATATTAAGTCGCGTGACCTTTCCGAACTCCCCGAGAGTCGTCCAGACAGATGTATGGTCGGCGGGATTGATTCGTTCAATCCGGTTGATTCCGCCAAGACACACTTCATTGTTCGTAATTCTGACCGACGAAAGAACCGGCTTTGAGTACCGGCTTGCACTAATCTGGGGAACAGACGGCTTTGCAATCGATGTCGACAGCGGTGCCCCCTTCAATACCCACTGTTTCAAAGCCTCACGTTCCTGCGATGAAGGCTGAGCTTCCTCTGCCGGTGGCATCGAGAGATCTGCATCCAGCGTAAGGACCATCAGCAGGCGACTGTTGTTGATATCAGCTTTGTCCAGCAGACTCCCGTGTTCCGAACCCTCCTGGATCATCTCCGCCGAAAGCAGAGACACGCCCCCCTGACGATCGACATTGTTATGACATCCAATGCAGTAGGTTCGGAGCAACTGAGCAATATCGTCAGCTCCCGTCTCGGACGGAATACCGGCAATCAAAACCAGCAGGGCCAGCACTTCAATCAAAATTCGCCGGCAGGGTCGTGCACTCAGTTTCCTAATCAACATTGTCGCTACCTTTTATTACACAACACCGCACATTCTCACTAAGCATCCTGGCCTTCACCACGCCAGACCACCTTGGTTTTGCAGATCACATCCTGCAGAGATCGTCTTCCAGGGTGAAACGCACACATGACAAATCCGGCAAACAAACACAGGACGGTCAACACGGAACAAAGTGTCCGGCTGAAAGCTTTCTTAACCGTCAGCGGTTTATCATCCTTTGTGAGTACGATCAGTCCCACTGCGATCTTTCCTAGTGTGCCGCGATTCTGCCCCGACTCCCAGGTTGAAAAATAGATTGCCCAAAGAATTGCTGTAAGTGTCCCCGCTACCACCCACGAACCGACTGACACGGCAGACTCTGAAAAATTGTACAGAAACCCAAACACTTTGATCACCAGCGGACCGATCACCGCCGAAACGCCTGCCATGACGCCAAGCAGAATCGTGTCGATCAGGAATGACAAAAATCGCGGACCAAAGCCCGCCGGTTCCAGCTCGACCTGTTCGTTAATCAGTGACAGATCCGGCCTGAAGTAATAACCAAACAGTCCATAGATTCTCATCATAAAAACTGTCGGACACGCCAAAACCCCAAATAAAATGATCGACCCCATGAATGCAGTTGCAGCCAGCAGCGGCAGGCGAAAAAACGCAAACGTCTTAAATTCAGCTCCGCCTGACGGGTCATACTGCATCAGTGAGGACAGAATCGGAATCTCTACTTGATTCGTATACGCGTATGCAACAGAGTCCTTGAAGACGATCATCAGAATACAGCAGGTAAGCGGCGTGATCAGGACAAACCCAAACATCAGCACACTCACGTACAACGACGGCAGCAAAGTCTTTACAAAGTCCAGCGATACCCAGTTCAGCAACCAGCCACGGTATGTGTAGGTCTGTGTCATGTGAACGAGTGCCGATGGCAGAAACAGAAATAACGGGACCAGGTAAATACAGACCCAGGCAATGCCGACTGCAACCAAATTGCCCGTCAGAAACTGAATCACAAAAGGAATCGCGGCAAACGGCCAAAACAGAACAAGGGGCCAGAAAATTGACCTAAACCCCATTGCCATCGATGCAAACATATCAGTGTGGAATCTCTTGATCTTGTCTTGTCGGCTCATTGTTGTCCGGACTACCTGCACCGCCAAAGTCCACACCCAGCCTCCAAATCCGAGAACAGATACAAGAAAGATAATCCCCCAAAAAACTGATGGTGGCGACTGCATTGCCCCAACTCTGGGTCCGGGAAACGTCAACGTTCCGTCCGCATAAACACTTGATTTTGTGAACCGGGTACCGTCGTAGTTGGCAACGCCGTCTTCCAAATTTTCACGAAGGTCAATCAGAACGCGTTCTTCCGTTATATCGATCATGCCTTTGCCTGAGTAACGAAGTTCCTCAGCACGACCATCGATGTACCAGCTCAATGTAAACAATGCACACAGCGCCATTGTTGCAGTAACGGACCAGATGACGGCACTACTCAGAATCCAGCTGCGGTTTTCCCAGGTAAACTTCCAGGCGTTCCCCCATACGTCACCATAAAACTCTTCGGGTGGTGGCCCTTTACGCTCACGACGCAGTCGCTCACGTTCACTCAACACACCGGTCTCAATGTGGACCCCGCAATTTGAGCAAATGGTGTCTTCGTCGCTGACAACATTCGCACAGGACGGGCAGATTTTCTGTTTACGGTCTTCAACCGCTTTGAGATCAATCCCGCCAAACAGATTATCCGAACTGAATGATGCCTGTCGGCGTTTTTTCTTTTCCGGTGACTTTGACTGGCCGTTACCAACCTCGACGCGGCCTCCACACTCACGACAATTAATGGCTCGACCTCGGGCTTTGTCGGAAACGGCCAGCACAGCCTGGCAGTGCTTACATCGAACCTTGATCGGCATAGATATTCTCACTTGATTCCGTGTTTTTCGCCTCAACGACGAATCTCGAAATCTCCCCGACGGTCAACAATAAAAGACGAATCGACAAGCCCCGCGGATCACCGAAACGCCAAGGACCGTTCTGTCGCACCCACCAAACACCATATCGGGATCATAGTCTTTTACACATCGTGAACAGGCAATCGCAGACAGACTCGCACAGCAACTTTGATTATTGCGGGTGTCGTGGTTGATTTCATGCTCCGTGCTCAATCTCAGTCACGTTCGACATAAATTTCAGTTTCTCAAATATCCGGCCCGGGTTCAGGAGGTTCCCCCGCATCCGTGTCCGGATTGACGATCTGCTTCAGCCAGACCGAAAGATCTCGCTGCAAAAAGAGGACATTTTGCCAGCGGTCCCACGGGACCTCGATCAGAGCATCAAGCTCGGATTCGTCCGGCTCATGACCGCCGAACGTCAGGTCACTGAGTCGTTCGTGAATGTAGGTCAGCACATCTGCCAGTCTGGCGGTCTGTCCCACATTCAGCAGATCGGGTACCGGAGGAAGCCCGTCGGGGAACAACGGAAGGTGCAATTGTTCTCCGGTGACCTCAGCTTCAGCCACCAGATCAAAAGACGATGAACCGGCTGACCTCGGGTTCTGTTCCGGATGCTTGAGCGGAGAAAGTGCCGCAACACGTACTCCCATCACCCGGGCATGTTCCGCGATCTGATGATCACTGCCGTACAACAGGGTGCATCGACCAATTTGCAGATGATCTCCCGGACGCAGCACCCGAAGTTGAACCGGATGGCCGTTGACTCGACTACCGTTAGTACTGTTAAGATCAGTCAGGATCACCTGACCTCGATCTTCCTGAATCTTGGCGTGAATACGACTCACGCGTTCATCATTCAACTGTATCTCGTTGTCCTCTTCACGACCAATCGTGATCGGAGGTATCAGTTGATCAAAGACATGCCCGCGTTCCAGACCTTCAATGACAGACAGAGTGACGGGTACCATCCGGTTCAATCCAGTAATCGTGACAAATTGTCTACCCGAACGTTAATCGCCCCCTCCCACCGATTGTGGCTGCCAGTCAGGAAAGGGGCAAAACGCAACACTCTATCTTCTCAGGAATATCCGCAGCCGGACAACTCAGCGTATTCAGACGCTTCACTGGTCTGGATAACATTTCGGCCGTTCCTCTGCTCCTTACGGAAACCCTCACTACAGCAATCACCGATCCAGGGCACTCGTACGGGACTTCCAGGGCGTTGGCAATTCGGTTAAACGTTTGTTAAGAAATTTTTTTAGATCTTCCTGAACAACGGTTCCTACCCGTCCCTTCAGAAATCCTGCTCCATTTGCCGGTGCCGACCTGGTTGACCGAAGCTCAGAATCGTCCTCACCTTTGAGGTCGACAACGGTGAACAGTTTCTCTGCATATTTTTGTTCGGTTGCATCTTCTGATGAATGGTAGATCCGAAAAGCGATTGCCCTTCTCGGGTCACTGAGCGGCCGCAGGATCTTCGTGTGGTTGAACCCTCGCGTCGACCGCGGACTAAACATAACAATCGCCCGAACATCCTGACCACGTGGAGTACGATCAGCCAACTTGCGTGCGTCCTGGTATGGCGGTCGCAGCCAGTCGTTCAGAGCAAACGCTGCCCCAACAAGAGCACTTGCACCGTCAGTAATGATCCCCATTTTGCGAATGTTGAGTTCCTGCAGATGATGCTGTTCCATCAGAAAGGCTTTCACGGCCTCCATGTCACCAATGACCATATTACGATAGTCGCGCGGCAAAACTTTCTTTTGTCTTTTTCCAAGATCTTGTTCGGGTTTGCTGTCTCCATGTTTTCTCAAGTCGACTGACAGGACGGCAAATCCGTTCTTCTGAAGGTGCGTTGCCAGTTCTGTCCAGACCCGCCGTGTCGGCCCGGAATCAACATCGCCGTTCGCCGCAGTCAGAAGTACAACAACCGCTGCCTCTTTACCTTTATCTGATTTGAAATATGTAACATGAACCGGCCAGTTGTCGACAGTCGTAAGGATATGGTCGGACTTTGCGTCATCGATCGTTTGCCCTGACGCACTCAACGATGTAACAATCGTCCAGGCCACCACAAACGTGACCACTACCATGTGATGCAAACGTCGTTGAGCACTCCAGGCAATCCGGAAACCGCTCCCGCCCACAACTCCCGTGCGACCACAAATCCCGGTAATCATCATAATCCCTCCCAGGACTGAAACACCGCACACCGTCCCATCAGGACTTCAATATGGTCCGGTCCGACGTCTGATAGACGATTCGCTGTCTGTTTCAGAACCATGGTCTAGTCTACGACTGACACGTACCCCGGTCAATAAAGTCAGTTACCATTGTAACTTACGACACCTTACGGTACTCGTCCCTCATCATTGGTATCGTCTGATTCAGACAGCGCCCCCGGAGCTGAGAATCAGCCTCGATGAGCAACCCAATCTCCTATATTCCTCGGAAAATAGATCAAATTTGCACCGTATTTTCGGTATGATTTTTAGACTGAACCTAAAAGGACTTCTGCGAAACCTCCCGACTGCGTGGAATGTTCCGAATAATTGCTGTCGTCAATTTCCTCCAGAGTTTCTTCCGGTTGTGTTTGCCGTTTCTACTTGCGGCTTTTGATTCGGGACGGAAGACTCAATTCACAGTCACATAAATGTCCCACGCTGACTTCCGCAACAGCGTCGGTCATCAATTTCGCCACAAACCATAGTGGCAAATATATTTTCTCCTCCGGACTGAAACCGAACAAAATCCAAAAATCACCGCGTCCGCCTCTGCTGATGCCGGTGAAAACCCCGCAGTTCAATGTCAGACAACTTTCAATCATGCCCGGGATGTGATTCGCTGATTCTGGCAGATACGCCCTCCTGCCCTGAATGCGGATACGAATTTCCGACTCAGACTGACTCCGCAGAAACGAACCAGTCCGAACAGCTTAATACCGTTCACCAGGTTTGTCAGACTTGTGGAGACGAGGTTCCCAACGGTCTCGTGCGGTGCTGGTCATGCAATTCGTTCATGCGCGAAGATATCGCACAAAAGTATCAGGACCTGGTCAGCAACCCGCAAAAGATCACCTTCAGTGATGTTCCAGCCGGCGAACGTACGGAAACCATCCCTCCACGGCCCGCGCGGGGAGGGTACGCAAGAATCCTGGATGCGGATGAGTTCACACTTAAAGATGAAGCGTCTGAATCGGCCGATTTTATACTAAAACCTGAGTCTTCAGACTCAATCGCTGCCACATCACCCAATCTGTCTGTGTCGGAAGCCTCAGTTTCGGTGGCAGAATCCGCTCCGGAAAAGGTGCCGCCTCAAGACACTCCGGAGACATCCGGAAATTCCGAAACAGCTGTACCGCAGACTGCAGACGTTAGTGAAAATGATTTGCTCAGAGTTGCTTTGATCCAGGAACAAGAAGCTGTTCTTCGAAGACGGGACAGACGCGCAACCATGAACCGAAATCGCATTTTAATCCCCTGCCCGTCATGTGGCGTATGGTTGCGTATCCGTGAAGAACAGTCGGGCAAAACCGTGCGGTGTCGAAGCTGCAAGTCGGCCGTTCCTGTACCGGCCCTGAAAAGAAAAGTAAAGAAAACAACCAAGACCCAGTCGGCTGCGATCGAATTCGACTGGCTTGAAGATATTCATGTACATTTGATTTCACCCACTGACATCACGCTTAAGCACGGCAGCCTGCAGGATCAGTTTCAAACAGCGGACGCCGCCTTCGATACCAGAGGTCTTCATCTGATCACACTGGCGGAGCCACCCAAAAAGAAGTCTCTGTTTTCACGGCGTACCCAGAACGACTTATCTGAGAAACGCGAAGAGATCCGCAACCATATCGGCAACACAGGTAACTTCGCCGATATTCCTCACGGTAAAGTCCACACCGTACCTGCCACCGCAATGAGTTCGATTCGCCTGGTACAGCCCATTCGGCTGGCCCACGAATCAATGTTTGCCGGAGTCCCCGTGTTTGGGGATGGTCGCGTGGTGATCTATCTGCCGCTCGAACTGGATGAAGGACAGCAGGCATTCTGTTCCATGCCCCTAAGCCTTTGGCGACAGGTGGCCTTGCATTTCCAGAAGGCCGGAGTTGATTTGCCAACTGAAGCAAACGGTGTGCCCGAGTCAGAGGTTCACAAAACTCTGCTGTGTCACTATTCCCAGACGAAATTTGAGTCGGTTCAGAACGTCGAATATTACAAAACCGACAACAACTTTGAGCTGGAATTGTCCGGATACCAGTGTGCTGCCTGCGGAATTTCCGTGTCGGAGGATGCACGGGCCAAAAACAAACTTGGCGGTGCTTCCGGAAAAACGATCGCCAAAGCCAAATGCCCAAAATGCTCGGCGAAGTTCGGCAACGAACCAGTATTCAGAATCAGTAAAGCTCCGGAAAGAGCTTCGCTCGAAAACGATGATAATCATCCCGCGTCCACCGTCGACACGAAGGCAGACAGTGAATCGCAAGTGACGGAATCCACGTCCGACAATACTCAAGCCGAGTAACCGGAGTCAGGTGAGGGTTCCACCAAGACAATGACCGATCGGTATCCCAGGCACGATTAGAGACGGCATCGTCTCTCGGCTTCAGGTGGTCTGTGTTTCCGAGAATGATCAGCCTATTCTCTAGTAGACCGCAGTTTAGAAATCGCTGTCCAGGGACGCACGCTCCGCATTGTATTTACGCTGAGCTGCAACTTTATTGGTTAGCGGAAACTCCGGACCGGACGGGAAGTACTGCACGTCATCTTCCAGGTAGTTAGGAGACGGCAACGTCTGTCCGCCAATCGTAGTTTGGCAGCCTGTCAGGCAAACGCTGGACGCAATTGCGATAATGGCTGACAGTACAAAGACTGTTTGGCCTTGAGATTGCTTCACCGGACCCACCTTTGAGTTTGATTCCATACAAAGTTCACACGGTTGCAACAGGTATGTGCCCCGTACGTGAAAGTGATGACAGGAGATATTCACCATTGTCATCGGCCTTCAACTGTTTGTCATTTGGCACAACCCGCATAATCGCTGCAGATTGTTTCAATTGGACGGCCGGCACCACCACCGACTGGCATATTCTGCCGGTGCGCCCGAGTGCGGCATCAGGAACTAAAAAATGAAGATCTCCGCTGTTCAGACCGACATTTTTCTGGGCGCCCCGGACTCAAACCTACGGACACTGGAACGGCATCTGGTCGCCGAGGCGTCAAGGGGCTGCGAGCTGATTGTATTTCCGGAATGCTTTGTGTCGGGTTACTGTTTCGGATCAAAAGAGGAGGCCATACTAAACGCTCAGCCTCTCAACGGTCCATTCACCGAATCCGTAGTTAATCTCTGCAGCCACAACAAATGCAGTGCGGTGTTTGGCATGGTTGAGCGTGATCAGGACGACATCTTCAATACTGCCGTACTGACGGGGCCACAGGGGATTATCGGTTTTTATCGGAAGGTCCATCTGCCCTGGCTGGGAGTAGACAGATTTACTACGCCTGGCAATGCCCCTTTCCGAGTGTTTGATATCAACGGAGTCCGTGTCGGAATGTTGATTTGTTACGACGCCGGATTTCCGGAAGCCGTGCGCAGCCTGGCACTCGATGGTGCTGATATCGTCGTACTCCCGACGAACTGGCCACCTGGCGCCGAACAGCTTGCAGCACATGCGATCAACACACGTGCCATGGAAAATTCAATCTATTTTCTTGCCGCAAATCGCATTGGGACCGAACGCGGCTTTCAATTTATCGGCTCCAGTCGAATTTGTGATACGACCGGAAAGACATTGGTCTCGGCCGACCATCGCGACGAATCTGTTCTGCGTGTCTCAATTGATCCCGATCTGGCGCGCAACAAACGCATTACCCGCGTTCCCGGAGAACATATCATTGACCGAATTGCGGATCGGAGACCGGAGATGTACGGACGTCTCTGTGAACAACATTCGTTCTCCCGACCTGGCCGCGATAACGATCCTGCTGTCAACTAATACAATTCAGACACCGATCTGTAACCTAAAGAGAATCTGCATCGTCACCGGTAAAACATCCGATGATAGTCAATTTCGGCCGCAACCTAAAATTCACACCGGGCAGTTCACAGTACCTGTTCTGAAGAAGGATGACTGTAAACACCGGCGTCAAATCCCGGGTGTCGTTTTCGAGTCTTCGGCTTCAGGCACTCATGGAGTCCACTGTTGTCAGTATCAGCCTAAAGCATTTCAATCAGCTGACACTTAAGAAAACGATCGATGGGCGATTTCCGGCAACAGTCGGAACTGGCGGCACTGTTGGTCGACTCTACAAATTGCCCTATCAATATACGCTGACAATACCAACGACCGGCCTGATCACCTGCGACGGCGACCGAAAGAAATGCAGCAGTTTCTCTGACGTGCTGACAACAATGACGGCCCCCTTTTCGAAGTATGTCCCCACCGCGAAAACATTTTGACCTGCGTCGTGCATTCGACTTCCGCTGGGGGAGATGGGTCGTGCCAATGGTGCTCAAGGAACTCATGCGACATGAAAGCGTGACGACAACAGAGAAGTTCCACGTCGGCATCAATATCCAGCAAACGCTCTGATTCCTTCGCGAGGTGACACCAACCAAAAAAGGGTCTCAGCAGAAGGCTGAAACCCTTTAAAAGACAGTGAGGGCGCAGGGACTTGAACCCTGGACCTACGGATTAAAAGTCCGTTGCTCTACCAACTGAGCTACGCCCTCCGAACGCTGTAAATTTACTGCCCAAGTGGCGTATTGGGCCTTTCACAATTCCGAACGTTGCCCCCCGAGTTCCCCCCGGAGGGGGCGGCAGTTTAGCAGGAAAGTACTCGCCCACAACCTCGGACGCGCACTCGCACACGGACGCATTCAGCATTCCAGAAATTCCGGGAATTCCGGGAATTCCGGCACAGCGTTAATCAGTGATTCACTCTCTGTCGAGACCATCGCGACTGAGGTAGAGCTCCCGCAACGGGGATCACGTTCTTCACCCCGTTTACTGACACTCCACGCCCAACCTTCATGACAGGTGACACCCTACGGCCGATGGTCATCCGCAAGCACCTTTTCCGGCTCAGTCTGTTCTCTTCCAGAGATCGTAAATACCACACTCGAAGAACGCGTCCGTTAGGTCCCGTCACTTCCACAAACTGCAGCACCCGGAATTATCAGCAACCAACCGTCCGGCATGACCAACAATTCAGGACATCGCAGATCCAGACCGTCTGTCCCGTCCAACGCCACTGACTGCCAGGTCTCAGCGTCTTACAAGAAAGTCCCCGAATTTTTCACCTGCCGTGCCATGCGCCACAGCTTCCCGAAAGACACACCACCATCCATTCTGAATACGACACAGGTCGGTAAATACTTTGTGTGCTGCAACCGCCCGTATTTCTTTTACGGAAGCCAGTTCGGGTTCGCGGGCACTGACATCAACCGGTGGAAGGAGACATACGTCTACAATCGCCAAGCCCTGAACAAAGTGTTCATTATATCTCAGGTTCTTTACAGATGCCCTGAGGATGTTAATGATACGGTTTGATCTCAATTGCTGCGGGTGGTTGCCGCAATGACTGGTTCGGCAACAAAGTTTGAGCCGGACTCAACACATCCTGCCGAACCTTGGCTCTATCATACGTGTTAGTTCCCGGCCGGATATTGAACCGCCCATAAAGGGCACAGTGCAGTCACATCACTGAACCATTTATGTGAACAGCCAGGTTAAGTCCATCCAATCACCCGCCGGACACGACAGGCCACATTTAACAGGAGTATTCAATTCACATGAATGATTTTCGGGCTGCGGCCGTTCAGTTCAATCACGTGCCGGGAGATAAAGCTGAAAATCTAAACACGATCGTGAAATTTGTTCACAAGGCCGCTTTGCAGGAAGTCCGGCTGATTGTATTTCCTGAAATGTGCATTACCGGCTACTGGCATGTGCGAAAGCTGTCACGTGAACAAATCAATGATCTTGCGGAACCCGTCCCCGACGGCGATTCTACCCGAAAGCTGCTCAGCTGGTCGGCGGATAATAACATGACAATCGGAGCCGGGCTGATAGAACGCGGTGACGACGGACAACTGTATAACTCCTATGTGGTGGCTATGCCGAACGGTCAACATGCCTGCCACCGAAAGTTGCACTGCTTTATCAGTGAACATATGGCCAGCGGGAATCAGTACACCGTGTTTGATACACCACAGGGATGCCGAATGGGGGTACTGATCTGCTACGACAACAACATTGGTGAAAATGTACGGATAACGGCCCTTCATGGAGCTGAACTTCTGCTTGCACCACACCAGACAGGTGGCTGCAACTCTGCAAGTCCCGGTTGCATGGGAACCATCGACCCCGGACTCTGGGAACAACGCCATGAATACCCGTCAAGGATTGAAGCAGAATTTCGCTCCCACAAGGGGCGTGGATGGTTGATGCGCTGGCTTCCTGCCCGAGCCCACGACAACGGCTTGTTCCTGGTTTATGCCAATGGTGTCGGGGTGGACGACAATGAGGTCCGGACCGGCAACGCAATGATTCTTGACCCTTACGGTGAGATCCTGACCGAAACCTGCCGGGCCGCCGATGACATGGTCGTTGCCGACATTGAAACCAAACGCCTTGAGATGTCCACCGGACGCCGCTGGATAAGAACCCGTCGACCACAACTCTACGAAAAACTGACCGAGTTGACAGGAAAAGAAACAGACACACGTGCTGTCCGTTTCGAAAATCAAGGTATCACATAAAACTCCTCTTGCCCGGACTGAGAGTTCCGCAGTCCGCGCGGACCCGCTCAGTATTCGATTGGAGACTCCAGGAAGAAGAACATGAACATCGATCAGCTTGAAAAGCACCGAATTGAACTGGAAAAACCGCTTCTCATCATCAAAGCATCACAGGGTCTGCTTGCATGCGGCTACCTGAACCTGGAAACATTCAACAAGACCGGAGAAGCCTGTGCCCTGGTCACAGGGGTCAGCAACTTTGATGAAATGCTTACTAAAGGTGTGTCCGGTGTTTCCTCGGCCGCTGCTGACTTAGGTGTTGTAGTCGGAATGTCCGGAAAGGATGCCCTGACCCGAATGCACAAAGGCACGACAGAACAACCAGGCATTTAAATTCCGGTGAACACAGAGGCATCAGCGGATGAGCCTAAACAACCGGTCGTCAACGCCGAATGGAATCATCCCCGGACTCCTCTCCAAAATAAACGTCCATCGTTCAGGACACCGAACGTCGGACTGAGCAGCGGAACAAACACAGCACCTTGAGTGTGCGGGAAATGCCTGATTGATCAGCCAAAATTGCTTGCCGACAGCCTGACCTGCTGATCAGCTTCCCGTGAACGACCGGGCTGGATTCACAAAGACGGATTTGATCACCCGTCTTGATGCCCCCGGACAACATCTCCACAAACCGCGCAATCTCTGCGACGTTGAATCGTGCGACGAGAAAACGTCATGGTTCGAAGATTGAATGTGAGCATGGTGCCGTCCAGCGGAACACCAAAACCACCGAGAACCTTGATTGCTTCCATGGCTGCCATACACCCAACTGTCCCGGAAACCGCGCCAAACACGGGAAACTCACGTCGCCACGCCAAAGGTTTCTCAGGGTGCAGACATGAAAGACAGGGGCTCTGTCCTGGAAACACCGTCGTAAGACTCGCTTCAAGGTCGTACATCGCACACTCGATAATTGGCTTTTTCTGACAAACGGCCTCCTGATTCATCGCAAAACGTTCATCGAACATGGGCGCACAATCCACAACCAGATCCACCTGTTTGATCAGTCTGTGTGCGTTCTGGGAACTTATATTTTCGTTAACAGAGATAATATTCAGACGTGGGTTCAACTCCAGCAGTCGCTGTTTCGCCGAATCGACGCGGGCTGTCCCCAGCGAGGAGTGAGTCATCAGGAGCTGTCGATTGAGATCGCTCGGCTTGACGTTTCCGGCATGAGCGAGAATCAAAGTACCAATTCCCGCCGCCGCCAGTTCATAAGCAACCACACTGCCCAGCCCCCCCACGCGGGATACAAGCACAGAAGAAGCCTTCAGTCTTTCCTGACCGGTTTCTCTAAAATCATCGACCCACATCTGCCATTCATAGGTGGCACGCTCTTCTGCATTCAGGGGAGTACGGACAGGCTGAGACATAGGTTGACTGACTAATCACCGGAATAAACAGACAGCGAGTGAACCGAAATGAATGTCTGACGCAGTGGTTTTAAGAATTGTCATTGTGAAATCCGGAAGATTTCAACGAAGGATTCCCCTCTGAGTGTGGCCCCCCCGCCAGGTATGACCAACAAACGAATACGGGGACAGCGAATTACCCTCCCGAAATCGGGGTCATTAATGTGAGAATGTCACTCTGGTTCAGCAGACTGTCAGCATGACGGATAATCTGCACATCATTCAGAAACACAAGAAGCGAAGGCTGAACTTCTCCGGCGGCTGTCAGGAGAACTGTTCTGAGCTGTTCACCATGAGCGTCCGCGACCTGGCGGATGCAGTCGGCCACGCAGCATGTGTCACTGACCTCAACGGTCTCAGTACTCGTTCCCGCGGCTCGTCCGGCCTGCGCCTCGTATTGTACTGTAATCTGTATCATCGGGTTTTCAGAACGGTTTCAAGCGGCACAATTTTTCCATCGACGAGCTGAAACACACAGTCTGCAAGCTGCCCCGCTTCATCAGGATTGTGAGTGACATGAAGCGTTGTCACCTGCTCCTTCCTTGAGATATCTTCCAGCAGACAGCACATTTGTTTTCGTGTTTCTGAATCAAGTGCACTGAGTGGCTCGTCAAGACATAAAACTCGCGGCCGAAACGACAGCGCCCGGCCCAGTGCAACACGCTGCTGCTCGCCACCGCTCAGGCCGCGAGGCGTCCGTTCCAGCAGATGTGAAATCTCAAGTGACTCGGCAAGATCACGAACACGTTCATCGATCGCAGTATTCGACACCCGTCGAATCAAAAGAGCAAATGCCAGATGGTCACGGACTGTCATTTTCGGGAAGAGTGCTTTGTCCTGCGGAACGTAACCAACACCGCGCATAGCCGGGTTCAGGTGTGTGACATCCTCACCGGCAAGACGGATCGTACCTGTCCTGATAGTGCGGAGCCCAAGAATACACTCGAGAATCGTCGTTTTACCGGACCCGGTCCTCCCCATCAGCACTCCATAGTTCCCCGCGGGAACGGTCATTGAGACTCTGGAGAGGTGGAACTCACCGGATTGAATTGACATGTTTTCAATTGCAATCATCTGTTTGCAGGAACTCCTGCTGCTCCATATCAGCACCTGAATACCGGAACCGGCGTAACTGGAATACGCGAGGACTCGTGCTGTCCTGAATATAGCGACTAAAGAACTAATAACGCACTACAATGTAACGTCGCGCAGTCCCCATCGGCGAGTGATCACCAAAACGGTAACGGCAGCCAGAATCATAATCAGTGAAACAGCAACAGCCGCTTCAATATTACCAACGTTCAGTTCGAGAAAAACCGAAGTCGACAGAACCTCCGTTTTCATGCGTGTTGCGCCGGCGAAAATCAATAACGGCCCGAATTCCCCAAGGGAGCGGGCCCACGCCAGCGTGAATGCCGTCATCATTCCACGGGAAGCCTCGGGCAGGACAACCGCCCCAAAGGCCTGCGCCCGCGAACAACCCAGCGTGACTGCAACCTGTTCTGACCGCGGATTGATATGATCAAATGTCGATTTCATTGTTCTCACCGCAAACGCACAGGCCACAGAAAACTGGGCAAGGACAACTGCCGGCAGCTGATACACGACATCCCGGGCAATCCACGCAAATGGCCGATACTGAAACAAAATCAGCAGACTCAATCCGACGACGAGGGGCGGCAACACAATTGGTATATCCAGAACCGCATCCAGCAGTCGCTTTCCCCGAAACTGATGACGCGACAGCAAATAGCCAATTGGCACTGCCACAAGCAGTGAGAAAACGGCGGACAGCGTGCACGAAATCAGACTCAGCCGTATCGAATAACGAATCTTCTGATCCGACAGAGCCGCGGCAATCGGATTTTCGATCAGAAGTTTTGTCCATGAATGGGCAGCGTCAGCCGCTTTGACCGATTTTTCAGCCATGTACCAGGTGTCAGCAAACAGCATAGCCAAGATGAATGACACGTAGGTTCCGCCGATGATCCCCAAAGAAATCATGAACGCCGTATTGGAAAGCGTCACATCGCGGGCATCGGGAGTGTGTGCTGATTTGTCCTCGGCAGCAGCAACAGATCCGTCACTCATGGTGCCACACTCTCTATGTCCGCTGTGGCTGCCTCGCCAAGTCGAAAACCGAAACCCACAGACTCAAATGAGTCCGGAGAGTTCTCAATTCGCCTGAACAGCCTGCGAAGCAGGAATTTGTGTTCACTCGTTTTAGCGATGCTGATCGGCTGAATGGCCATTTTCACTGGTGACTCTATTCGAATAATGTCGACCGCATCCAGGTTCGGTAACACATCGGAATAATAGGCGATGGCCGCATCGACGTGTCCGGTCACCACATCAGGAACCAGGTGGGCCGATGACGATTTTTCAATCACTGTTACCTGGTCATCGTTTTGCTGTTTTTCAGCAAAACGTTCATACACGCCTTCGGTCTGCAGCAGTCTGCGCGTCAGTGCGCCAATCGTGCACTGCGACGGTTCACCAACGGCCACACGTATCTCGGGTTTGAGCAGATCTGACAGTGACCCGACTTTCCTGCTGCCCTTGGGAACGGCGATCACAAGATCAACGTCGGAAACATTCGCGGCTTCCTGAAACCAGCTCTTAACATTTTCCAGGTAATGCAGATCACAGGCCATATAAACGTCCGGAAATCCCAGGTCAGGACTCTGTCCCTCAATTCCCTGCATACGACTTGTGAGAATTCCACAGCCATCATAGATCGTGTTAACGACCACACCTTCCTGCCTCTGAAATTCTTCCACAATCTGTTCGGTTGTGCGTCGGTTCACAGCACCACAGAAAAAATTAACCTGCGGCACGTCCGACCAGATGTCGCCGTCAACCGCTTCCGTTCCATATTTTGAAAAAGTTTCGAGGCCCCTGTCGCGTGCTGAGACATATCGGGCAAACCTGTATGCTGAAGGCAGATCTGTCGAAGACTTGAGTACTGCGATACTGATCAGATCAGGAGAGCCGTTCAGCTCGGGAAGGGAAATACTGACCAGATCTTCCCGGTACTTCGGCATAGCCACAGTTGAGTTCCAGACGATCGCCGCGTCAATATTTCCGAGCTTAACGTCAGTCGCAATGTCATTCACGGTTGGCTTAAAAACCCCGGACTGTCTGACGTGCTGTTCCAGCTGATCCCAGCAGCTAATACCGCCAATGTTCAGAGGACTCAACTGCCGGCGCGTCGCTTTGCCAACCGCTGCCTGATCAGGATTAGCAACTGCCACCCGAACACCGTCCCGAAGCAGGTCCTCGAATGAATTGATCGTTTGTTCGGAATCTCTCCGGACAGCAATGACAGGCCGCTGATAAGCCACCGGCACTGTGTCCATCGCCAGCCCGAGTTCAATTGCCTTCGTTGTATAGAAATCATCAGCGGCGAGATACACATCCACCTCGTTGAATCGATCTGTCTGCAGCTGATTCAACAGAGTATTTGAACCGTTGTACTGTATCTCCAGAGTGACACCGAACTCAGACTCGTACTGGCGGGCAATTTCTTCCATCGGCACTCGCATCCCGGCTGCCGCGAAGACGATAAGCCTGTCCTGATCACTGTCCCGATTTTCCGGACCGAGCCGCATCAGAAAGATTAAAACGCAAATCAGCGTCACAGCACCCAGCAGCAGTCCCCACATGGAGTTCATCCGACCGGCACAAACACGACGACGGGACTCAGACTGAAAGATGCTGAACAATTGGCGAGACATATTTCGCGGGCCGTATGACTTTCAGTGGTTTGGAAGATGTTGACGACAGGACGATATAGACAGACCGCAGTCGTGTCGACACATACCGTCTCCGCATCCGAATTCATGACCGAATGCTAAAGCGAATGACGGATGAGAATATCCACGCAGACAGCTCAGACAACTGAATACGGGGAGCAATCCGGACCTGACTGTAATGTACCTCAGACCTGCCTTTTGCTGCGTTGTCATCAGCCACTGATTTCACAGCGTAGCAACGACTGCGGTTGAGACAAACCCCCGACACGACTCCTGAACATCGAGTTACAAAATCCCTGATTTTTAACACTCGGGCAAGACATCGAATCCGTTCTTCAGCAATACGACGGGATTCACGGTGCGGCTTCAGTCAGATTTGACGACGGTGACGTTTTCCGGACGGACTGCAGCCACCGCCCCAAACACCCCTGCATCCTGTTACTAACAGGATGCTTCGCTTTGCCCCGCCTGCACCGGGCTCGAAATTCGTCCGTCGCGGAGGTGAATAGCGCGACCGGCAAACTGAACGGCTCGGTCGTCATGAGTGACCAGCAGAACCGTGCCTCCGGCTTCAGCGAATTCCTTCATATGTCCCAGCACAGCCTCTGCGCTTTCCCGGTCAAGATTTCCTGTCGGCTCATCGGCGAGCAGCAACTGAGGACTGTTGAGCAGGGCTCGGGCGAGAGCCGTGCGCTGTCGCTCCCCGCTGCTGAGTTCACCAGGCAGGTGACCACGACGGTGGGCAAGTCCGAAATGCTCGAGCAGTTGTTCTGCTTTTTTGCGAACTTCGTCAGGAGAATTCGACACTACAATCCCTGGTGACAGCACATTCTCCAGTACGTCCAGATACGGTATCAGATGAAACTGCTGAAACACGAAGCCAATCGTGCCGGCCCGGAAGGATGCTCGAGCATCCGGCGAAAGATCGTATGGATTCGTCCCCGCGACCCGAACAGTTCCGGAATCGGGCTGAAGCAGCCCTCCGGCGGTCAGCAGTACAGTCGACTTTCCGCATCCGCTGGGCCCCTGAACGGCAACAAAATCACCTTTGTCCAGGTCAATTGAAACATCACTGACGGCATGTACCGGTGAGGGATTTCCACCGTATGTCTTACAGACCTGTTGCAACTGCAACATCATGAACGGCTACTCCTGTTGCAAAACCACTGCCGGATCCTGCCGTGCAGCAAGGAATGCGGGAATCCAGCTGGCCAGCCCGGACAGAACCAGTGCAGACAGTGGAGCAATCAGTATCAGAAACGGAAGATCACCGGACGCAAATAATTCGTTCCAGGTGGATCCATCTGATTCTGCCGAACCGAGCGAGCGACCGACCATCAAGCCGACGAAGACACCGGTAATTCCACCCAGAATTCCAATTGCCGCCGACTTCAGAAGGAAAATCAGCATAAGTTGTCGGGTACTCAGTCCGATGGCTCGCAAAATCCCGATTTCCTGATTCCGCTGACGTGAATTGGCCATCGCAAGAAGTCCAATGGTCAGAATCGATGCCAGAATAATCAATGGCACAAGAATCGCCGCGAATCCGGCATGGCGATCTTCGAGATCCCGGCGCGTGCTGCGTTCCAGTGCCAACTGTTCTTCCCCGGACTGTTTGGCGTCTTTCAATGCCTGCTCAGCGGAAGCTTTCGCCTTCGCCCGGGATTCGGCCCGGGTCAGTGCCTGAGAATACCGTTCAACGACCTGAGTCCCGGGAAGAATGGACATAATCTCGGCACGAATCTGAGAAATCCGATCACCCGAACAATCACATTCCAGTGCCAGAATGGCATTGATCAGATTCTGCATGCCCAGTAATTCCTGAGCTTCTGCCAGATTAATCCACACGGTAACGTCATCAACCGAACCCCGCTCAGCGTGTAATTTTGAAACGGTAAAGTCTCTTCCGCTAAGCTGCACAGTGTCTCCTTCCTTCAGTTTCAGCTGTTGATGAATCTCATGGCCAACAACCATTTTTCCGGCAGCCACTTCGTCCAGCAATGGCTTCTTCAAGCCTCGATGCTGAATCGGAACCTCTCCGCGTGTACCCACAATGACAACTTCCCGGTCCTGTTCTTCCCAGCGAATCCGTTTTGTAACACTGGGCAGCAGATGGTTAACGGTCACGATTTTTGAGCTGGCCAGTCTGTCGACATACTCCTCCGGCATCGTAGCCGACATGCTGCCGTCCAGATGGAGTTCAGAGAGTGACTGAGATTCCGGCAAGATCAGTACGTTGAATCCCAGCCCCAGCATCTGCCGGCGAATGAAGTCCTGAAGATCTTTTCCGGCCTGTTGAACGGCGGACTGCTTTTCGGCAACTGATTTCTCTACGTCCGCCTCTTTATGACTCAGCAGTCGTGACGTAATGATTTGATCAGCAGTCAGCAGCGTCTGTGCTCCCACGACACTTGCCACCGCAGCAACAACTGAGAGCAGCGCCAACACGAAATTGAGTCGGCGGTGCCTGATTTCGCGAATCACAAGTCGCCAAACACTCATGTCAACACGATCGCTAAAAATGAATCCAACGGACAGTGACGTTCGTAATGGGCTCTGGCAACTGTTAAGCACAACAGCACTGCCGGTTACCCCCTCTACACCAGGACAAGGTCAAATCACGAACCCTGTCGACGTGTCAGCAAAATCGTCGCCACAACAACGGCAACTCCGGCAAACAGCAAAACATAGACAACATTCTGCATCACCACATTCGTTGCCGAAGAATCCATATCCACCAACGCCACGGTCGCACCATCTTCCGCGACTGCAGGCTGAACCCCCGTGATCTGAAGATCGCCCGCCTGGCTCTGTTGCGGTTCAACACTCATCCCGGACGTTGGCGGATCCTCTACAGTTATCTGATTCGTGTTAACCGTCTCCGGTGTGACAGTGTTCTGTGACAACTGAATGTCAGTGGTGTTCTCATCCGCGGCGTCACCAAACCCGCTGAAACCGGCAAGTGGCGGCAAGTTGGATTCAACGGCTTCTGTTGGCTCGATGAACGAATCCCAGTCGACTTTCATGAGAATATCCACTCCGGGATTTTCAGCCTTCACGGTGCACTGACAGGCGCCTGTGAGAAATTCGCACGCCTCCCTAATGAGGTCAGGAGCAACTCCGTCACCCACCAGTGCATACAATGCTCGCCCGCGTCCGAACACCGGAAACGCCATTGGCTGGTCAAGATACGGTTCGTCACGCAGGTCATGTTCCACGTGCAGCAGCATGTCACGAAACGCAGATTCCAGAACGTCATCTCGCGACAACCGAACGGCGGAGAACCGAATCCTGAGCGACTCTGGATCCGCGGTCAGGTCAGATAGATCCTCATCCTCAATTTCCGGAAGTTTAAGTTCACCCTGCAAACGAGCCAATTCCCCGGACAGCATGGAAAATTTTTCATTGTCTTGCTCTTCGATACCACACTCCAGATAGACCCAAACCACAGAGTCTCCTTTCAGCAACCTGCTGCTGATGTCTCTGCGCAGCGGCGAATCTGTCAACCGGGCAACGTTTGCCGATGTCAATTCTGCAGCAAACACGGTTTCCTGCTCGCCTGACCTGGCGGGTGTCTGCACCAAAACCGCAGGCAAATTCCCGCCCACATTCTCTTTCGCAAGCTCTGCTGCATACGCATCAGATTCAACATCAAGATCGATCGTCCTGACAATCAGATGTGGCGCCCCTGACTGCGCTGCATCGTTCGACCGCAGTTCTTGTACTGTCTGCTGCTGTTCTGTGGTCAGTTCACCTCGATGGAGAACAATTGCCACATACGGATCAGGCTGCCAGTTTTCGAGCGCATAGCGAAACACAGGAATCGAGCAGGCGACAGCCTGAGCTGCAAAAATTCCTGCGAAGATCAAAGCGAGTGAGAGAACACAGGATCGAATTTGACTAATCTCCTGGCTGATATTGTTCGGTCGTCAGACAAAATAATGCAACGAGTCCGACTGGCGCGTTGGCTAAAATCCAACTGCACTATATCGTATCTGCAGTCAGGCACCTGTTCAACAATGCTTCCAGGCGAAGGAAATGTCATGTTTTCAGTCAGCATGCTGCGTCGGTTGATCTTCTTGCCTGGTATCCTGATAACTCCGGTGCTTTTGTCCGCAGCAGACTGGCCAACCTACCGCGGCAATAATGAACGAACAGGAACCACACCGGAATCGTTCACAGTACCCCTCGCAGCAACATGGCATTACGAATCTCCGGCTCCGCTGAAAATAGCGTGGTCGAGTGCCGAGGGGAGGATCATCGAGAACAAACAGCTCGGTCATCGTGTCAAATTCGATGATGCCGTTCATCCCGCAATAGTCGGCGGCAAGGTGTATTTTGGATCTTCTGTCGATCATCGACTTCACTGCGTGGATCTCAGCACGGGCCGAAACCTGTGGTCGTTTTTCACAGGAGCGCCGATTCGACTGGCCCCCACCGTTGAAAACGGTCATGTGTATTTCGGTTCCGACGACGGACACGTCTACTGCCTGCAGGCAGACACCGGAGAGTCCGTATGGCAATTTCGCGCAGGACCTGAAGAGGACTGGTTACTGGCAAGGGGAAAGATGATTTCACGCTGGCCGGTACGTTCCGGAGTGCTCGTGCAGGACAATGTCGCCTATTTCGGTGCAGGAATCTTTCCACACGAAAATGTTCAGATGTATGCGGTCGACGCCGCCAGCGGCGCTGTCATCTGGAAGCAGGACGATGTCAGTTCGCGTGATGCAGGCAGAAACGACTTGTCACCTCAGGGCTACTTTCTGGCCAGCGACGATTTGCTGTTCGTTCCCTCAGGCCGCTCACTTCCTGCTGCAATTCATCAGGAAACAGGAGAAGTCATTCATAAGCGATCTTTTAGCTGGCGGACAGCCGCGGGCGGAGTTGTAGGTGGTACGCAGGCGCTCCTGGCTAACGGTCAGATCTTTTCCAACGGACCGCATCATCTGCTGGCCATGGATCAACAAACCGGAGATGTCGGCTTCGGGTGGTTTGCCGGTCGCCGGATGGTCGTTGACGGAAATGACTCATTCGTCGCTACAGGTAGCGTCGTGGCACGACTGGACCACATGGGATACGCGATTAACAGTCGTCGACGACACCAGCTTGAGATGGAGGTTTATGGCCTCACACGCAAACTTCGAAAGCCGGATGAACAGGAACAAAAATACCGGGATCGTCTGGCCGACGCCAACCGGGAACTTCTCGATATTGCCGACATCGGTGTCGTCTGGCAGCGGGAAACCTCCGACGATGCCGCTCTGCTTGCGACAGCAAATCTGATCATCGCCGGAGGTTCCGGTCGCGTCACCGCCTATTCGCGTGAGTCCGGAGAGACGCTCTGGAACACACAGATCGAGGGCAGTGCCCGCGGCCTCGCCGCCGCCGATGGTCACCTACTGGTCAGTACTGATCAGGGCAAAATCTATTGTTACGGCTCGGAAGAACTGCCCCCCGCTCAGCAGACCGCAGAGGTGGCAGCGGTTGATCATCCGTTTCCAGAAGACCAATTCAGCCGGACGTACCGGCAGGCCGCCGAGCAGATTCTGAAGAACACCGGTATTCGACGCGGGTTCTGTCTGGTTGTCGACGGAGAGTACGGAAGGCTTGCTTACGAACTGGCCAGACGCAGCGAACTGGAGATCTACGTAGTTGATCCCGATCCTGCCAGGGTGGCTGCTGCACGCCAGGCTCTCGGAAAAACAGATTTGTACGGCAACCGAATTACGGTCCACCAGTTCGATGCAGGTGCTGTTCCCTATGCGAATTACTTCGCCAACCTGATCGTCAGCGACCGATTCGTCAAACAGGGTGAACTGGGAGTTGACCTGGCCCTGATCAACCGACATCTCAAGCCGACGGGAGGCGTGCTGACACTGGGAAGTCCCGAAACAACCAATGCCGAAACCGCTCTGGCCGCAATTAGTCGGGTGGTGAGTGGTCAGAGTCTTACGGAGGACGAGGTGGAAATTTCCACCAGCGGTGGATGGGCCACAGTGACCCGGGGTCCGCTTCCGGGTGCCGGAAACTGGTCTCATCAATACGGCAACCCGGCAAACACAGCAGTGAGTAATGATCTTCGAATCAGTGGCGGACTTGGTGTGTTGTGGTACGGCGATCCCGGACCAGGCGAGATGGTCAACCGTCACGACGGAGCCGTCGGACCATTGGCGACAAACGGACGTCTGTTTGTGCAGGGGGAAACAACGATTCGTGCATATGACGCCTATAACGGACAGTTTCTGTGGAACTACGACAATCCCGAAGCCATTCGACTGGGAGTGTTCCAGAACGTCAGTCCGGGAAATCTCGCCGCCAGTGACGACCGACTGTTCCACTTCATCGGGGGGCAATGTTTTGAACTCGATGCCGTCACGGGAAAAACAGTTCGGGTTCACCAGCTTCCCGCTGAAACCGATGACGGTAAACATGCATGGGCCTATGTTGTTGTGCAGGACGATCTGCTTTTCGGAACGGCAACCGTTCTGGAAGACATCGACTCACGAGAACGTCGCCGAGGTCGAAAAACCAGGGACGCCACGGATGCCATCTTTGCCATTGATCTGACCACGGGTGAGCACCTGTGGACCTATCAGGGCCAAAGCATTTCCCATCGCACCATCGCAGTCGGTCCGAAACATGTCTATTTCATTGACAGTTCGATCACCAGTCTGCAGCGGGCCACCATTCTGGCTGCTGACAAAACTGACCTGAAATTTCTGACGGGGAAACAGCGTGAGATTGCTGAAGACCGACTGAAGAATGCAGATATTCGACGTGCGGTGGCGATTGAATCGCAGACAGGTGTCAAGAGCTGGGAGAAACCGGTGGACGTCACCGACTGCAGTGAAATCGGGATCGGTGGCGGAATGCTTACGTTGATGTATCAGAACGACATGCTCATTCTGTGCGGGGCCAATGCGAACGGTCACTACTGGAAACAGTTTGTTGCGGGTGAGTTTTCACGGCGGCGACTGGTCGCCCTCCGGGCTCGGGACGGTTACAAACTCTGGTCCAAAGATGCCAACTACCGAAACCGTCCCATCATTGTTGGGGACAGAGTGCTGGCCGAACCATGGATGTATGATCTCGCAACCGGGGAACAGCTGACTCGGTCTCATCCGCTGACCGGCAAACAGGTTCCCTGGTCAATGATGAGAACCGGCCACCATTGCGGAATGCTGACAGGGTCGGAATCAGGGATGATTGTGTTCCGATCCGGATTTACGGGGTTCATGGATCTCAACCTCGATGCCGGGATACGACACTTCGCCGGACATCGCCTGGGATGCTGGATCAATGCCATTCCGGCCAACGGTCTGGTCATGATCCCGGAAGCCAGTGCCGGATGCGTTTGCCAGTTCTCAATTGCTTCGACGGTCGTCCTTGAGCCGCGCGAAGAACGGCGTCCGTGGTCAATTTACAGTTCTGTCGGTGTACAAACGCCTGTCAGACATATGGCGATTAATCTTGGAGCCCCGGGTGACCGCAGGGATTCCTACGGCACTGTCTGGCTTTCCTGGCCGCGCCGTGTGGCCTACCAGGAGACGTCTCTGGACATCAAGCTTGATCTGCAGCCTGAATTTGTAAATGGAGGAGGATTTCAAAGCGTCAGTGAAAGTTCCCTGACATTCACTGGTACTCAGACGCCGTGGCTTTATTCCTCACTGGCTGAAGGAATCACAAAACTCACACTGCCACTGCTCGGAAAAGAGGATGCGCCTGCTGATTACACGGTCAAGCTTCACTTTGCTGACACGCGTAACAGGAGTACCGACACCGCTTCGTTTTCAGTGATACTGAACGGAACACCGGCCGTGGACGAACTCACACTTGACGAATCGACTGCTGCCGGCGAGCCCGTTGTTCATGAAGTCGAAAACGTCCGCATCACAGATTCACTGACTGTCGAACTCAGTGGCAAAAAGGGTACAACTCTGCTGAATGCCATCGAAGTTGTCCGAACAGACTAGACACTTCAGGTTGATCAACTCCCGGATTCTGATTTGCAGCGATACGATCAGAATTGATGAATTCAGTCTGACACATCGGTCTTCACTGACTCAGGAAGGTAATCATGAGGCAACGCCCGGCAATCATTATGTGTGTACTGCTGACCGGGATTTCGGCAACAGCGATACGTTCTGTTAATGGGACTGACTGGCCGACATGGCGATTCGATGCGAACCGCAGCGCCACGACGACGGAACAGCTTGCCGATGAGTTACATTTGCAGTGGACACTTGAACTTCCGCGTCTGAAGCCGGCGTGGTCGGAAGATCCGCGTCTGCAGTTTGACGCCACATATGAACCGGTTGTCTCAGGACAGACACTGTTCTACGGGTCCTCCCGTAATGACTCCGTGACTGCTGTGGATCTGGTAACGGGCGAACAGCGTTGGCGTTTCTATGCGTCCGGGCCGGTACGATTTGCACCACTGGTCGCTGACGGCAATGTTTATTTCGGTGCCGATGACGGGGCACTGTATTGTGTGTCCGCCGACAGCGGCGAACTCCGCTGGCGATTCCGTGCGGCCCCGAACACACGTCGGGTGATCGGCAATGAACGCCTGATTTCGGTGTGGCCGGTCCGGGGCGGCCCGGTGCTGATCAATGATCAGATTCACTTCACAGCAGGCGTATGGCCTTTTGAAGGAACATTTCTGTTTGCCGTCGACGCCAAAACAGGAAACCTGATCGACACCCACCAGACGGCTGCTCCACCGCATGAAGTGACCACACTGAACAACATGACTCCTCAGGGTTATCTCGCCGCCAGCGAAACAAATCTATTCATTCCACAGGGACGGTCCGTGGTTGGATGTCAAAATCGAAAGACCGGTGAATTCCTCAGTTTCCGTTACTCAACCAGCAACGTCACAAACTATCACGTCTGCTCGAGCGGGCAATGGCTGTTTCACGGCGCCGTAACATTCGACACGGCCGGAAATCGGCAGTTGGGAATGAGTCTTCAGACTCCCGTTCCCGGTAAGGAGATGATCTATGCCGGGGAAAACCGACGAGTTGTCGCATACGATCTGCTTAATCCGAAGGAAATCGAGCAACTGGATCGCCGTGGCAACAAAAAGATGGTCACGCTGCTGAACGAGTCCTGGTCCCTGCCAAACAATCAGATTCGCGAAATACCGAACACGGATTACGAGGAATGGTTGCTGGCAAACCCGCTTCTTGTGGATCTTAAAGCCGGAGACCGACTGTACGGTCATCAGGGGCACGAGATTTTCGCAATCAATTTACCGAAAGAAAACAAGTCCGCTGCGGTCTCGTGGCGGACCCGTGTGGACGGTCGTCCTTCCACAATGCTGGCCGCGAACGGACGATTGATCGTCGTCACCACAGATGGCAGCATTCGCTGTTTTGGTGCGGAACGACTCCGGCCACAGGTCCATTCACAACGCCGTCTGTCAGTGCCGAAAAATGCGAACACGACGGCATGGTCCGATCAGGCCGAACGTTTGCTGATGCACGCCGCACCGCAGGACAGTTACTGCGTGGCGTTGGGAATCGGATCCGGCAAACTGATCGCCGAACTGGTTCGCAGGTCAGAGATGCGCATCATCGTCATTGACCCGGACCAAGACCGCGTCAGCAAACTGCGACGGCATTATGATCGCATGGGACTGTATGGTCCTCGCGTCGTTGCACTAGTCGGCGATCCTGGGCTCGTTGACCTTCCGCCGTACCTGGCAACAGTCCTGGTGTCGGAAGAACCACATCGATTTGGGCTGACTCGCAGCCCGGATCGTCTGAAGCGACTCTACGAACGTCTCAGACCATATGGCGGAACAGCCTATCTGCCCGCCCGGGAGTCACAGCACTCTCAAATCGTTAATCTCGTCCGTGACACCAAGCTTGCGAAGGCAGACGTGGTTCGGAGCGGACCGTTGTCACAAATTACCCGCAGGGGTGCTCTGCCGGGTGCGGCGGACTGGACGCATGAATACGGTGACGCGTCAAACACACTGATGTCACATGATCAGCTGGTAAAGGCCCCCCTGGGAGTCCTGTGGTTCGGCGGTCCGGCATCAGACGGCAGCCTGTTTTACAACCGTCACTTCTGGGGGCCCAGCATGGCTGTGATCGGTGGACGAATGTTCATTCAGGGCCCAGGAAAGATGACATCGGTTGACGTCTATACCGGCCGGATTCTGTGGCAGATTGCTCTTAAAGATGAATCAAATTATCTACCTGGACGTCGAGGCAATGACTTCGAAGACCGGATATCGGGTTTTCATTTTCTTGCGGTTGAAGACTCCATTTATCTGGTGCACGGGAAAAGCTGTCTGAGGCTTGATCCGGCAACCGGGGAACGACTGGCAGAATTCAGATTACCGAACGCCGCTGACGACTGGGGACGTATCCGTGTCAAAGACAATTTGTTGATTGCAGTGGTGTTTCGCACTCTGGACGCGAACAAAGTTAACCTGCCGGACGCCAGAAAACTGCTGGCCGGCCAGAACGCTCCGCTCGAAATTCTTGCCCTGGATCGAATCAGTGGTGAACGTCTGTGGTCTCATGAAGCTGAATCGAGTTTTCCCGTGATCGCGGCAGGCGGCAACAAAATATTCTGTTACGACGGAGCACTTGAAGGATTTTATAAAGACTGGAAACGTCGCGGCCTGCTTCCCGAAGCGTCCGATATTCGGTATGTCAAAGCCATCGATCTTGAGACAGGCGAGCTCGAGTGGAAAAAGCATTCCGACATCATCGGCACATGGGTAGCGTATTCCGAAGATCGTGACGTTCTGCTGATGACCAACAAAAAGTACGTAATGGCGTATCGTGGTCAGACGGGAAAACTGCTTTGGAAACGATCTGCAGAAGGGGAAGGCTTCAAGGGACATCCGGAAAGCCTCTGGGATCGCGTAATTGTCTGGAACGATCGAGTACTTGATCAGCGGGGGCCCGGACTGTCCTGGAACCTTGAAACAGGTGAACGTGTCGCTCGGGTGCATCCGTTGACAAATGAACAGGTCGACTGGGAATTCACAAAATCCGGACATCACTGCAACTACGCGATCGCCAGCCCGCACCTGATGACCTTTCGGGCCGATACCGCAGGATTTTGCGACATCGAATCGGGGGCAACCTCACGGCTCAATGGATTTCGTTCGGGTTGCCGCAACAGTCTGATTCCGGCAAACGGAGTCTTAAACGCACCCAACTTCGCACACGGTTGTGTGTGCGGGTATTCGCTGTTCACTTCGCTGTCTCTGGTTCACCTGCCCGAATCAGAGGTCTGGAGCTACAGTGCTCTGGCACTCGACCGACAAAACGACCGCATTCGCCGTGTGGGAATCAATCTCGGGGCACCTGGCGACCGCATGGCAGGCAACGGTACAATGTGGTTCGACGCACCTAACGTGGGAGGGGCTTCACCGGACATTGCTGTCGATATGCAGGGAGACCAACAAAGAAAGTTCCGACAGCATTCGTCGCTGGTCAGTGGCAACGGATTGGAGTGGGTAGCCGGATCGGGAATTGAAGGACTCACGTCCATCACGGTTGGTCTCGGAAAACAGGAGGATACCCCCGGTCGCTACACGGTACGTCTGCACTTCAGCGAACCCGACCCGCTTGAGACCGGCGAACGCGTCTTCGACGTCGCATTGCAGGGTAAAACCGTGATTGAAGGCCTGGATGTCTCGAAGGTTTCCGGAGGTCGTCATACGGCAGTCGTCCGAGAGTTCACAGACGTGGAAGCAGAAAATGACGTTCGTGTTTCCTTCAGTCCGATTCGCGGACGTCCGATTTTGTGCGGTATTGAAATCGTGGCCAGCAGTCTCAGTGCCAACCTGCTCAGTTCGGACCCGAACTGATGTACCGCAAAGATCATCGTCAGCGAGACCTGGTGCTGAAATTGAAATTTGCCGGCCGACCGTGTCCCGTGGTCACCCGGTTCCGATCAATCCGGCCGTGTTTCCTACCGCATGGCAATTGGTCGCAGTGCAAACCCGGCGGTGGTTCCACGAATTTTTGCAGTCGTGCAGATGTAGCAAAATTCCCAGGTTTTGGTGGCGGCCAGTTCCTCCAGATAGTGAAACTCCGCGATATGCACTCCCTGTTCGATCAGCAGGTAGTTGTGTACCGGCATGAATGAACCGTGCTCCTTTCGATGAGCATCGGCATTCTCTGCACGCGGCCAGTATTCAAGCCCGCTGGTGTCGCTGCCAATCATCATCGCACCATTCTGCTCCACCAGCCACTGAGCAGCCTCCAGGGACAGCCCGGCAGTATCGTGAGCAGCAAGCAGCTCTCGATCGTTAATGTCTTCCCAGAATTGAATTGCTCCGGTACGAATCAGAACCACATCCCCGGGGTGCAGCTTGGTCCTCTGTGCTGCCAGTGCATCGCGCAGATCCGCGGAGGTAATTTCGTAGTGCGCTGGAAGTGCGCGAGTGCCCTTCGCCCCGGCCACATCAATCAGCACACCACGTGCAACGACAGGAGGTATTGTAACGGCGTCGCATTTCCTGGGACCCCAGTTCCCACCCCAGTCTTCCTCTCTGAAACCGTTGTACCAGTGATTGTCGTCCCCTTCGACGGCATGCCCCAGCCCGTCAATCTGAGTGGCCACATTGTCATTGATGAACAGTGCACTACTGTGCCACGTCGTGCCACGCGCACTATCAAGAGCGGGGAGAAAATCTCCCTGGCGTTTAACTCCTTCGGGAGAACGAAACGTAATGATTTCACCGGGGCTGTGCCCCGGCCATTTGAACGAATTGCGATCATACGTAATGCCCAGATCAAACGTTTTTCCCTTCTGAATCATTCTTACCGCGGTCAGCCGACTGGCATCGGTCATTTCGTTCAGAGCACCAACTTCATCGTCCGGTCCCCAAACCCAGCCCCACCCTCTGCCAGGCTCCCATTTCTGAAGGCTGATGACACTGGTGACCTGAGCAACACCGAACCCGACGGTGAGCAAAGAAACAAACACGACACTCAAACATCTGAAGACTTTGGAATTCATTGATAGTTTTCCGTAAGGATGGACTGCTAAACAGTTTTGGAGTGCTGACTCATGTTCAAAACATCCTGAAAAGTGAATGCATGACAGTGAGCCGGTGTGAATTCACAGGTTGCAGCTAATCATTTCAGACAGGGGCTGGTTCCGGTCGGAAAAACGGCACAATGTACGGACCTTCAGGAATTACGGCAATCGCCCGGTCGGAACTGCGGGCCAGACTGGCATCAACAACCGGCTGAAGCGATCCGGTGACGTTGACGCCGGTCAATGAATATTCCGATGCTCGTAACCCATCGGTGACAAGGTGAATATTGCCGACATTCATCGGTTTCGTTTGCATCTGTGTCTGCCACTCATCGATGGCCGCATGAGATTTCTGCAGAAGGCCTTTTATAAAATCTTCTGAACCAAGATCCAGAAGCTGTCGCTGTGCCTCAACAAATTCGGCAGACCCCAGACCTTCGGAACATTCCGACACAATGATCAGATCTCCCCCTGGTTCAAGAACATCCATTGCACAGACCATTCCCTTAACCGTCTGGTAGTAGGTTTTGTCCAGTGGATACCCGGCGGAACTCGTCACGACAGTTTGAAACCTGCGGGGCACAGACAGTTCACAAAATTCCCGTACATAATCGACGGCTGCCTGATGACTCCGGACGATCTCTCCAAAATTGATGTACGAAAGCCGGCGATCTTCATCAATGACAGTGTTGATCGCCAGGGCACCTCCCAGCATCTTCACAATTTCAAGCTGTTCTTCATGAAGCGGATTACCGGTCATGTTACAGCTTGTCGCAGCCGGATCACCCATGAATCGTGCGTTGTGAAATGTCGTAATCGTTTCCGCATGGGCCAGGCCTGGAGCAATCACTTTCCGACCACCGGAATAGCCGGCCATAAAATGAGGCTCTACCAGACCGGTGGCGATTCGAAGATCCGCTTCAACGAACCGACGATCGAGACGAACAAGTGTATTGCGTGTCGAGGTTCTCCCCAGTGTGACATGATCCTCGTCCCGTCGGGCAAAGTGATTCCGTACCGGGACATTTTCCAGGACCCAACGATCGCCAATGAGCTCTTCCAGTTCCGCACCTTCGTTGGGCCTGTGAAGTCCCGTGGCAACCAGAATGGTAATGTTTTCCGGAGGGACCCCCGCATCGATCAGTGTCTCAACCACCGGTCGCAGAAACAGATGATTAGGCACAGGACGAGTGATATCACATACCGCAATGCACACACTTCGGGCAGTTTGCGCCAGATCAGCAAATGACGCGGTGCCGACCGGCTGACTGAGAGCACTCTGAACGGCTCTGGCAGGATCCGCAACCTGCGGCATCGGTGGCTGACGAATGATCGTCGGAGACACACTGGCCGGCAACGTCAGCGATTTACTGCCTCTTCCATAACGTAACTCGACTCGCATGCCGTCACCCATACTCCGATTAAATATGAACCAGTCTGCGATTGTACAGGGAATCGCAGACGGTACATTGCGGTCAATCGTCAGCAGCTTCCAACAACCATTACGAATTCGAAGCCGTCCTGCCACTGAAATTTCACCGCGGGGAGCCCGGTTCCGGCTCGACGGTTAATTTTGTCTCGCACAGATCGCCAGTCGTGCCACGAATGAGCTGAATTTCGTGAGAGTCTCCCGAACGCCACGCCTCATACTGATCTCCATAGTGCACACTGCCGGGATGACCGGACTGACTTTGAGCGTCAACAGCCCGCAACGTCGGAGGTTCCGCAGATAAATCGGAGACGACACGGTATCCGGCGCCTGTTGCAGCAGACCAGTCATCTCCGCTGCCGGTGTTACAAACCGTGACCATATCACCCTGCACACCCGCACCACCATGGTCCAGCAACTGGCTCAGCTCGCCGCGACCGGACAGAACGTGTTTGAGCGGCATTCGATGCAACTGCTTCCACGTCCAGACCTGCTGATCGGGTCCGAATCGATCAATAAGCATTTTGACGGCGTCTTCGAACGATTCGACGATAGCCTGCTGTCGATCCTCCCGGTGGAACCAGCCGACGGGATCCGCCTTCAACAATCGTCCGGCACATCCTGAAACAGCTGTGGACATGATGTCGATCAGGTTGGATTCGAAACGCTGCGATGCCACGCTGCGGCACCAGTGAGTAAAAAAGACGTTAAAAATTGTAGTGCCAACGGAATCCGAATCGCAGTAACAGTCCCATTCAGCAAGAACACTGACAGCGTCATGAATATACCGATCCGGGTGTTTCTTCAGTATTGGAACGATCAATGGCACCAGCTCTGCTGCACGCAGTGACTTAGTATCCTGGTGCATGTTCCCCATGTCTTCCGGGGCATGACGCGGCCTGGCTTCAATCAGCTCACGAATACGTCTGGCTCTCCAGCCACTGCTCCAGCAACCGAAGAGTTTCCAGGGGAAATCGTTTGGTGCAACGCGATTATTAGCTGAGGCAATCCAGCCTCGCGAAGGATTGACCGTCGACGGCATCGAATCAAAAGGAATCTGACCATTCCATTGGTGATTCGGATCCCAACCACGTCGATAACCGCGTTCCAGGTCACTACGAATCGGAATTCCTCCTGAAGTCTGGAACGCGATGGTTCCTTCCGTATCAGCAATCACGATTGAAAACGTAGGAACCTGCCACGGCCGCAGCGCCTGCCGAAACTCAGAAACACTGGCAGCTCGATCCATGTCCAGCAGCGCCGTCAGCCACTCACCTCCGTGTGCCCCCCGCCACTTAAGCGACACAGGTCCGGTACGCGCTGCCTCCGCCGGCAGAATCTCATCCACAATCGGACCGTTACGTGAAAACCGAATCGTCTTATCGACAGCCGGCCTGTCCCGGACGTCTATGGTTTCTGTCAGACAACTTTCTTTTTCCCATTCACCGTCGTAAAGAAAACACCCGGCGTGTTGAGGGTCGGTTCGTTCCTGATACAGGTCTCGCTGAGAACAGATATTATTAGTTATTCCCCAGGCGACACTTTCGTTGCGGCCAAACATGACTGCGGGAATTCCGGTATATGCCATACCGGCCACATGGAACGAACCGCCACATAAATGGACCTCATACCAGCAGGAAACGGCTTCGAACGCGATATGCGGATCGCTGGCAACCAGCGGCTGTCCGGTCGTGGTGCGTTGTCCGGACAGCACCCAGTTATTGCTGCCGACCGTCGCTTCGGGATCATTCATTGAATGACCAATTGATGAACGTTCATTGACAGGCGTCACGGGATCATAGTCGCCGGAATGCAGGATCGATTCGTCGTCAGCCTCACCGAAAATAAATTCGTTAAACAGCGGACCTTCCCCGAGGACGCGTTTGGCCAGTTCCGGGATGGCGATTACCGGCAGCCGTCCGGTTAGATACCACTGGAATTCGTTTTCAATCACCAGGCAGTCCACAGGCTGCCATGGTTCGGGTCGGTATCCCAGCAAATCAAATTCGATGGCAGGAGCTTGGACCGTGTCCGCAATGACCCGGTTCACACCGGCCGTGAATGATTCGACAAGCACCTGAACACGCGGGGCAAATTGCTTCCATTGCGCTGCCGCAATCCGGTTTAAACCGACAGTTCGTGCAGTCGAATCCAGGGACAGGGTGTCTTCCCCAAACACTTCCGATAGTCGCCCCATCCCTTTCCGACGTAAATAGTCCAGTTGAAACAGACGGTCCTGAGCGACTGCGACACCGAAACCGAAGAACAGATCGTGGTCGTTGTCGGCAAAAACGTGAGGAATTCCCCGGCGATCTCGTTCAATCACAACCGAATTTTTTACCCTTGCCGATATCGAGCCCTCGGTTGTTGGCACACGTGACTGAATCTCCTGCTGCCACCAGGCATCAAATTCTTCGCGGCTGACAGCTGCGACACCGCAAACGTCATCTATCGACTGCCCGTCTCCAAGTCTCTTCAGGATTTCTTTTGATGAAAGTTGCATGAACACTCCAATTCGGAACGGTTACTGATGCCATTCGATCACCGTCCCGGAACTGTAGGGATTAGGCAACCAGAATTGCACTCGTCCGATCTCTGACCACAGCATCACGCTTCAAACCGCTCTGTATCTGCCACACCAGTCCGAAAGGTCACCGGACAGAAGGATCTCCAGGTCAGGACATCTCACAGCGATTGTCAGATTTCACAGCGACTTGCCTACGAGTTCGCCGCGGTATCGATTCGCTGTATGAGTTTTTCGTAAAGCTGCAGACACTCTTCCGTCTGTCGGCGCAATTCCGAGATGTCGGCCTGTTGAGTCTGACTGGCGCGGTGCATCGATTCCTGCCATGCGATTCATAAGACAAAACTGCTGCTTCAGCACAGCCACCACCGTCTTAGGAATTCTGTTGATGACTGTAATTTGACGCGAATCACCGTCATCCGCTGTCTGCGTCACAGACGTCGCTCCCTCGTTGACCACGGATTCATTCGGTTCCGCTGGTCTCAGCAGAGTCGACAAAGTCGGGGATTCCACCAACTGAGAAACACCGGCAGCAATCAACGGACCGATCGATTCCAGTCCCTCTCTTAGCCCCTGGAGATCCTCAAAAACGACATCGAAGACGGCTGGACGATTCTTGAAGTTCAGAGACTTCTGCTGTTTGTCCATCTGCCTGCCGCTGGTTTGCTGCTGACAGACCCTCCATAAGCGTTTTCTGCATCTCAGAAAGTGCGTCACCAAGGTTGCCCAGTGGTCAATCACCTGACCGGTTTTGTCATCACTGCTAAGTCCTCTAAGTTCTCGCAGCTCCATGTTTTGACGGAACGTGCGTTTGATGTCATCCCGGCGTTCATTCTGCGTGTCCGTCGACAGGCCATTCAATTTACGGAATGTCAGAGATTTCCCTCGGTATCAGTCGTCAGCGTCTGTGCGTCGTTTTCATAACTGGTGACGATCAGCCTTGTGAGTTCCTCAAACACGGGGGGGACAGCGGTATCCAGCAAAAGAACACAAAACGACATCAGACGGGTTTATATGAGGATTTGCGCAAAGTTAATCACTCTTGTTGGCTGCAAACAATTCGTTCTGCACAGGAATCACCGAGGCCAGGATCGAATAAACGACTTCCGCCGGAGAGCCGTTGGCGTCGACACGATGCACGATCGATGAATCAAACTTTTCCAGCACCGGAGCAGTGATGTCGTCATACACGCTGAATCGCCGGCGGATGACATCTTCATTCGCATCGTCCGCCCGATTCTCTCGAATCGCTCGGCGACGGATGCGATGCACCATGTCTTCCTGATCACTGCACTCCAGATAGATGATGCCCTGGATATTCAGATATTCGCGAACAATTCCAACCTGCTCCACATTCCTTGGCATACCGTCCAGAACAAGCAGATCTTCCCGCGGCTTGTATCGTGACAGAGCAATGTAGGCGTCGACGGCGGTCTTCCAAATCCGAAAAGTGAGTTCATCGGGGACCAGTTCGCCGCGCGAAATATAGTCGTAGACTTCCTTGCCGTTGTCGGACCCGATATCGATCGCTCGAAACACGTCTCCGACCGACAAATGAAAGAAACCCGGGATATTGGCCAGAATTCCACCCTGAGTACCTTTGCCGACACCTGGAGGACCAAACAGAAGAATACTTCTGTACCGCTGTTTATGGACCATCGAACTGTTCCTGTCCTGATGTTTCGAAGACTATTTCGTGCGCGGGAGTATGACGACTTCAAATCCAGGTCACCAGACTGAGAAGGCAGGAATATCACAGGACTTCAGTTCAATCTCCAGGGCCCACCAACATAACGTGACCTTGATCGTTTGCTGCAACTCACAAAACCCGCCAGCTCAGCCCCGGCTGAGCCCATAGACCAACAGCTGAATTACCCTACAATTTTGTGTTTCCCTGTTAACAGAGTCCTGATCAGCACCACTTCACGCCGGTCCAGTGGTCCTGTGTGAACATATTTTGCTGCCGTCACCGCCCGCCACCTGAATTGTGTCCCGATGAATCATTACAGCAATCTGGCTCATGACTTTTACGTGAACATGAATCTCAATACCGAGTTACCGCTTCCCAACTCCCGAGAGACGGTACTTGACTTTTTTGGACGCGTCCAAAAATCCTTTCCCGTCATGCGAAACTTCTACACCCGTGAAAACGGGGACTTCGTCCTTGAAGAGGACAAAGATCAGCCGAGATACCGCTGGATTTCCATGGAAGCCCGACGGATCTGCAGCGGGTTTGTGAATCCTCCTGATTCAGACACCGCTGAAGAACAACACAAACTGATCCTGGATCTGGTGCCGTACATGCTGACGGTGAGCCCGCTGGACTGCGAGGCTCTGGACTATATGCTGGGATTCGATTTCGCGTACCGAGGTAATCATGACGCACTCGTCGCCAGGGCCCTCGGAACATGTTCGGCGTTTGACAGGCTTCTCGATGTTGAAGGAGCCACGGTCCTCAACTGCGAACCCTCACTCACCATCAGTATCGATGAATCCTGCCGGCTGCAGGCGCGTTTGTTCATCGAAACACGTACCAATGCATACCATGTCCGCCGGAATGATTTCCCGGAAGAACACATCAGCGTGTATTTCACCGTTCGACAGTACGGAAGCATGGAACACGATGCCTCTTTTGTGGACCGATTCAGTCAGTTAAGAGATCACTCTGAGGAGCTGATGGAGAAATTCGTCATTCAGCAGGTTTTGCAGCCACTGGGCCAGGCAATCGCAGCATCCTAAATTCCCTGTCCGTTACGGTGATCCTTGGCCATCAGTAAAAACACAAACAACCGCGGTTGAGAACAGCGTCTAATAGCGGTAACATTTTGCCCCCGGGTGCGTTCAGTTATGTTATTGTGGTACTGGACATCCCGACTGTTATGAACGTGACGACCTTCGAAACCACTGTCTGTCCCGAACTCCGGCTGATGAATTTCGTAGCCGGGTGACAATTTCGTAGCCGGGTGACAGAGACAACGTGGGTATTTTCAACTGAGTTAATCGGAGTTTTCAGCGGTGTCGATCGATAAATCACTGAAGAGCCCTGGCGGAATACAGCGGTCTCGCAACGTTCTGAAACGTGGTGAGCGAATCGACCAGCTCATTGAAGAAGGTCGCTGGCAGGAAGGACAGTCTGCTCTGGGTTTGCCCAAGGTTCTGGTACAACGAGCTGTTGCCGGCAAGAAGAAGAAGAAGAAACAGGAAGAAGACGAAGAGGAACAGGAAACAACAGAGACCTGACACAGCAGAACAGTGCCCAGGGAATTCGCCAACTGACTTTTCCATCGTTGGCTGGAACAAACCCGGAAGCATCGGCTTTATCGCCGAGTCGACTCAGCATTTGACTCCACACACAAACACCGTGAACTTCAGGCACGGTGTTTTTTACTTTGCTCAGACTCAACCGGTGTCCACTCGTCTGCCGCAGTGCGGTGATTCATTTCCGGCAATCGCAGTGTTCGGTAGCCGTTGATCCTTGAGTGTCAGTGATGCGTCCCTCTATCGTATTGCACACAGCGATTCCCTGCCGCGGTCAGGACCGAAAGCCGCCGTCTGGTGCTGAGGGCTCGCTCGGGGCCAGGTAGTACCAATTCTGCCTGATGCGAACACCTCCGCCAGCAATCCCTGACATTCCCGCATGCCTTCAATCCCACTGCGATATAAACTGCGAAGCAAAGTGGGAGCCCTCTTCCGCCGGAAACTAATGAGGGCCAGAGCACAGTTTTTGGAAACAGCCCGATATTCGTGTCGTGAATCACAGCAGCAGACGCTGCAGCGTCTGCTGAAATTAAATGCCGACAGTCAATTCTCCAAAGACTACCACCTTGACCCAGGCCTGACTGTTGAAGAATTCCGAACCAGAATACCGGTTTCGGACTACTCACTGGTTAAACCCTACATCGAACGCATGAAGACCGGGGAACACAGCGCTCTGCTTGGGGCAGATAACCGACTGCTGATGTACGCAGTCACCAGTGGCACAACAGCGCAATCAAAACTGATCCCTGTCACCAGTCATTTCGTTGACGATTATCGTCGCAGCTGGCAAACCTGGGGAGCCGGTTGCCATCTGGATCACACGACTCTGCAGATGCTGTTCATGGTTCAGGTGGCCAGCAGTCATCAACGCTACACAACTCAGGACGGCACACCTTGCGGAAATATCAGCGGACTGGTCGCCGCAATGCAGAATTTCATGGTTCGTGCGTTGTACACGGTGCCACTTGCCGTCGCTCATCTGGAAGATCCTCTGGCCAAACGCCATGCCGTCGTGCGGTTTGCGATTGAAGATCCATGGGTCGGAATGCTGGTCACTGCAAATCCAAGTACGCTGTTGCAGATGGTCGAGTACGCTGAAGACAACGCGGAGTCATTAATTCGAGACATTTATGACGGAACGGCAAGCCGGGTGACGCAACCCGGCGACCACAGTTTGCTGAAAACTTATCTGAAACCAAACCGCCGTCGTGCCCAGGCTCTGGAAGATATCGTAGAAGAACACGGCACACTCAAACTGTCAGCGTGCTGGCCCCATCTCGCCTGTCTGGGGGTCTGGTCAGGGGGAAGCGCAGCCTCCTACATCCCCCAGTTGCGACAAACCTTCGGCAACATCGCGATTCGTGATCACGGACTGCATGCCAGCGAAGGACGTATGACCCTGCCGATCGCCGACAATACCTCATCCGGACTGCTGGAAATAGCCACGCATTTCTTTGAGTTTATCCCTGTTGAAGAATCTGATTCGACTGATCCTGTAATCATGGAAGCACATGAACTTCAGGAAGGCCAAGAGTATCTGATACTGCTGACGACATCCTCCGGACTCTATCGGTACAATATTCGTGACGTAGTTCGCTGCACAGGTTTCTACGGGTCGACACCTTTGCTGGAATTTCGACATAAGGGAGCCCACATCAGCAGCATCACCGGTGAGAAACTGGCCGAATCACAGGTCGTCGAGGCCGTTGGCCGAACCTGTGAACAACATGAGCTTGATCTGCATCACTTCACCCTGACGCCACGCTGGGGGACCCCTCCCGGTTACACCCTGTTCATTTGTCCTGTGAAGAAACTCCACGAGGATGCCGTCAGGAGTCTGGCCAAAACAACAGAAACACTGCTGACTGAATCCAACTGCGAATACCAGGAGAAACGGGAAACCGGACGGCTGGATCCGATTGAAGTTCGGGTACTTCCCCTGGAATCGTGGAATCGCTTTACCGAATATCGTCTGGCAGTAGCCGGCGGCAGCCCGGAACAGTACAAGCATCCCTGCCTGATGCCCGACCCTCAGTTCCAACAAACATTCCTGCGGCAGTGTGGAATTCACAGCTGATGTTCAAAGACGGATTTCTTGGCTACGGCACCTCGTTCATGCTGGACTTCGTTGTCTGCGCGCTGGTCGTGATCGTACCGATTCTGATAACCAGCATCTGCCTGGTAAAGTTTGGACAGCGTTATAATCAACATCGTCGGCTGCAGACTCTGCTGTGCGTCGTGCTGTTTCTGGCGGTCGGAGCATTCGAAATCGATCTCCAGATCGTTCATGGCGGCTGGGAAAACGTGGTGAAGAAGTCATACAGCGATGATGCCGTCTTTGCACAGCGGGTCAGCAACGCACAGCCGTGGCTGTGGCTGCACCTGGTATTTGCGGTAACCACTCCGCTACTCTGGCTCATTACAATATGCATGGCCTCCCGACAATTCTCAAAACCGCCCCGGCCTGGAACTCACAGCAGAACACATCGGCGTCTCGGCTGGCTTTCCACTATCGATGTAACCCTTACCGCGGTCACGGGGCTGATCTTCTATTACGTAGCTTTCATTGCCGTTTAGCACCTGCCAGGTGAGCCGGTCAAAACCACCCCTGACCACCGTCCAGGGAAACCACACAGTCATGTCCGGACGGTGTGTGTCATCCGCCAGCGGTTCTGCCCCAACGGCAACGATGTTTGAATCCAGGCTCTGTTTCACAAAACTCACGCCGAGTCTTGCTGGAATCCAAGCGGCAGCCGCCGATCGTCGCTCTTCAGTCACATGAGCTGAAAGTGAACCGAACTTGAACTGAAAGTACGGCACCGTCCTCAAGTTTTATCCAACTGACAAATCCCTGCTCCCCAGATACCAGTGATGACACAGTTGCAGCCAAAACTCGCAACAATGACCTTCCCGGGGGTGGGAAGTCGTTTTTTTGCTGCTTCCTGCCTCTGAGAAAAGAAATGGCCATTTTTCTTCGGAGCTTGTCAGTCTCACAGGTGGCATGCAGAATTCCTGACGGCTCTTGTACTGAGTGATTTCGGTAAAGTGTCAACGTTCAGTGGAACGATTACACCGTTGGCTGTCCGTCGATGAAAATTCGCGGCGCAGGGTGCGTGTGTTGCTAAACAATATTCGCACTCCACCAATTCGTCGGGTCGGCACTGCTCAACTGTTCAGGTACTACTTCACGACCATGTGGCAGCTCAGATGAGCGAAAAGCTTTCCACCGCAGAAATTCTGGCAGCGATTCGCGCCGGTTCGGCGTCCGCCGATGAATCTGCACCGGCGGAACCCTCTGCTGCCCCGCCTGAGTCTCCCCAGGACTCTCCAGCGGCAACTGAGTCCCCCGCTGATGTACCATCAGACACGTCCGGTGTTCTGGCTTCCATCCGTGCGGGTGGAAGCCCGCCCTCAGACAACAAACCAACGTCAACCGCTGAAATCCTCGCAGCAGCGCGTGCAAATACCGCAGGCTCCGCCAAGCAGTTAGACGCCCCCGAATCAAAAGGGACCAGTGCCATCCTGGCTGCGGTCCGCGGAGGCGGTGCTCCGGCGCCGGCAGCAAAAAAGAAAACAACAGAAGCAGCAGCGCCGGCTATTGATCCGGCAGTCGTGAGTGGACTGTCTGTAGCCGAAATGATTCAGGCTGCTCGAGCCGGCCAGTCGCCTCAGGAGGCTGAGTCCCGGCCGGTTACGCTTCCGAAAAAGCCACTCAGATCAAAAACGTCGGTCAAGCCGGTTACCAAAAAAGCGGAAACCATTCAGCGGCGCAGCTTCTTCCAGGAGTTTTTGACCTGGGTTACGGCACCAATTGTCATGGCCTGGACGTCTTTTTGCATCACAGCGGGGATTGCCAGCCTTGCCACGGCGCGTTTTATGATGCCCAACGTGTTGGTGGAACCACCCACAAAATTTAAGATCGGACCTCCGTCCGATTATTCGCCTGGAACGGTTTCGACGAAATGGAAGGCTCAGTTCGGAGTCTGGATTGTTAATGCAGAAGTGGACGGTGCGCAGATGGTTTACGCATTGTCGACGGTCTGCACACATCTGGGCTGCACACCGAACTGGCTTGAAGGGGAACAGAAATTCAAGTGTCCCTGCCACGGTTCCGGGTTTCGGAAGACGGGGGTCAACTTTGAAGGTCCAGCTCCCCGACCGCTGGAACGGATGGGAATTCGTCTCGCTCCGGACGGAATGCTTGAAGTTGACAAGAGCGTCAAATTTCAGCAGGAACTCGGTCAGTGGGAAAATGGGGCTTCTTACGTTCCGGTTGTCTGATAATTCAGCAACGACACCGTGTACGACGGTTCGACCGTTTGTACACCCGTCACACTGAATTCCGATCAAAGGAAACTCGGCAGTGTCCGTAGGCGATTACATTCGTAATTCACAAATTTGGCGCAGCGTGTTTCGCCACCCGGCTCCGACAGATCGTCGAAACCGCGTGGTTGTGATGCTGACCAATTTCTTTCTGCATCTGCATCCGGTTTCGATCAATCAGCAGGGAATTGCGCTGTCCTACACGTGGTGTATGGGAGGGATCACATTCTTCCTGTTTATCGTGGAAACGATCACCGGTGTTCTGCTGATGTTTTACTATCGTCCGACCCTTGAATGGGCGTTTGCCGATATCCAGGCCCTGCGCGATGTCCAAACACTGGGCATCATGCGGGAAATACATCGATGGGCAGCTCACGCAATGGTCATCACGGTTTGGCTGCACATGTATCGGGTGTTCCTGACGGGCAGCTATAAACCGCCGCGTGAATTTAACTGGGTGATTGGAGTCCTGTTGCTGGTACTCACACTGCTGCTTTCATTCACCGGATATTTACTACCATGGGACCAGCTCGCCGTGTGGGCGATCACAGTCGGGTCCAATATGGCTCGCGCCCACCCTGTACTGGGAAGTGAGGGACCAGGCTATCAACTGCTTAACCTTGGCGGTTATGACCTGATCACCCCCGGCAGTGATGCCAAGTTCATTCTGCTTGGAGGCCGCTTCGTTGGAGAAGCGACCCTCAACCGTTTCTATATCCTGCACTGTGTCGCCATACCGCTGGTTGTTGCCGGCCTCATCGCGATTCACTTTTGGCGTGTGCGAAAGGACGGCGGTATCAGTCAGCCGCTGTAACGGTTGTAGTCCGGCCGGTTTTGATATTTTTGTACCTGTTTGAATTCTTTTCTGTTCGGTTATCCAGATGCTGGATCCACATCCTAATGTTACTTCCGCAGTCCTGATCGGGCTCGGCTGGTACTATCTCATCATGTGCCTCATGAATCTGCTGTGGACGGTCCGCAGTTATAAGGTGGATGGTGATCTGCCAAAGTCGATTCCATGGATCGGAGGTTTGCCGGTCTCTGCAATCTGGGCCGTGGTGACGTCGATACTGATGATGGTCTCAGCCGCTCACTTCAGCGGCACGGGTAGTCCGGAAACGTTCCTGATTCGCCTGCCCGACTGGTTCAAGGACAACTTCGACTGGTTGTTCGCCGACCCGGTGGTATTTTTCACTCTCAGTATCGCCGGGTTCCTCGCCATGATCGTGCTGCGAGGATGGTGGATTAAGGATACCGTTGCGTGGTGTCTGCTGAACGCATCACTGCTGTTCATGGGACTCAGCATGACCGACTGGGACTTTCGTCAGATTGTCGGCAAACCCGACAATGTACCGATCGTCGGCATGCTGTTCATTCTGGGATTCCTGACCTGGATCTATTTCCGTCGCGCCGTTGAAAACGACCAGCGTATCGAGGAAGGACGCCCCCTGTTCGAACAGGAAGACAATGAGAAGGTTCTTGTGTGGCCCGACCTGGTCTATACCGAACTGATCTGCATGGTGCTGCTGACGACACTGCTGATTTTTTGGGGTATCGCATTGCAGGCTCCACTCGAGGAGCCCGCCTCATCGGTGAAGACACCGAACCCGTCAAAGGCCCCCTGGTATTTCCTCGGCCTGCAGGAGATGCTCGTCTATTTCGACCCCTGGCTCGCGGGGGTTGTGCTGCCGCTGATAATTCTGGGAGGCCTGATGGCCATCCCTTACATTGATTTTAACAAGACGGGTAATGGTTATTACTGTTTCAAGAAACGCGCGTTTGCTGTGAGTACGTTCATGTTCGGATTCCTCCCGCTGTGGGTGGCAATGATCGTTCTGGGAACGTTCCTGCGAGGTCCCAACTGGAACTTTTTTGGCATCTATGAATTCTGGGACGTGCATAAAGTCAAAGCCGCTAACAATGTGAACCTGTCCCAGATCTTCTGGGAATTCCCGGTAGCACGCGGTCTTTTTGGAGGCATTCCAAAAGGCGGTGATATCGTGACTATTTTGATTCGCGAACTTCCAGGCATCGTCCTTGTTGGTGCTTATTTTGCTGTTTTACCGCCCATACTCGGAATGACGATACTCCGAAAATATTTTGTGCAAATGGGAGTCGTACGCTTCCTCGTGTTCTCCAATTTGATTCTGTGGATGGCAGTCCTGCCGATCAAAATGGTGCTTCGGTGGACAATGTCCCTGAAGTACATCGTCGGCATCCCGGAATGGTTCTTTAATATTTGATATCTGTTTTACGAGATCGTTAAACGGAAAGCTGCAGGATGGCGATCCGCGAAAACAACTACTGAATCTGAATTACTCTATTCGACACCCTGTACCACCCTGGTGCTCTGTCGATGGTGAGTGTTTCTTACACACAGAGTCGGAACCTGATTCGAAATGCCGGCAACTGAACATTTTTTTCGAAATCAAAACCGAATGCACACCGTATTTGCGGTGAGCAGCATTCTGATGCTTGTGTCCACCTTCTTGATGATGGTTCAGGACCAGACAGACGAATGGCGTGTTTATCAGCGTAAAGGGTTTAGTCTCTCTGCGGCGACCAAAGAAAGGGACATTAAGGCCCTGCACACCACCGACTACGATGCTGAGCACGATCGCCTTTTGGCTGAACGTCTCAAAACAGAAAATGCACTCAAAGATTATGCCGACCTCGCTGCCGACTTTGCCTCACAAAGAGATGTCGCCCAGCGCCGGGTGGAACAGTTCAGTGAAACTTTGAAGTCTTTCGGAGCTGTCCGTGACGAAGAACGCGCAGACAACAATCTGGCGGTTCGTGACGAACTCCCGACGGATGCCACCATGGCCGCATTCAACGTTGCTCAGAACGAAGTTGACGAGCAGCAACTGAAGGTGGAAGAAGCCGTTCGTGAGCTGGAACAGATTGGCAGCCCGCAACTGGCGACAGATCCTGAGGAACGGAAACGTCGGCAAGATCTGATTGAACTTCAACTGGAGCTGAAAAATGTCAATGGTCAAATCGATCAGCTGATGGCAGATGAAAGGCTGCTGAACGCCGCTAAGGAAAAAGAACAACCGACAAAGTGGTACGTAGCCCTCAAACGCTGGTCGATGGAACTGCCTATCATTGACGGTTTCAATTCACACCTGAAACCTCACCAGGACTGGCTGCCGGACCTGATGCAGCCACTGGGAATGACGTCGATTGCTCGCTTCGATCGCTGTCGCACCTGTCACATGAATGTAGACAAAACGCTGCCAGGAAATCGACTGGCGTTCCCGCACGGCAAAGCGAAGTCCGAGGAAATTGCCGACTGGGTTGCAGCAAACGAGTTTCCTCATCCCTATGCCACACATCCGCGGCCAGAGCTGTACGTGACGGCTGCGAGTCCCCATCCAGTCGGTGAATTCGGCTGCACGATCTGTCACGACGGACAGGGATCCGGCACCAGTTTTGGCAATGGGGAGCACACACCCAATGATCCGCATCAGCAACATGAGTGGGAGCAGGAATATGGTTATCACGCAAATCATTTCTGGGAGTATCCCATGCTTCCGGAACGCCTGCGTGAAGCCACCTGCATTAAGTGTCATCACGACGTAGTGGAATTGGGACAGCATCCGGAATTCGGGACAACGGCTCCTAAAGTGGTTCGTGGATTTAATCTGATTCGTAAATACGGCTGCTTTGGCTGCCATGAAATCCACGGGTACGATAGTGGTATGGCCATTGGACCGGATATGCGACTTGAGCCACAAACCGAAGAGGAAGTACTGGCGGTTGCCACGGATCCCAACAAACACGCGGGAATGTTCCGCAAGGTAGGTCCCAGTCTCCGACACATCGCCGCCAAAACCGGTGGACCATTCATAGCCCACTGGACGAAAAACCCTTCGGCGTTCCGTCCGTCGACAAAAATGCCACGGTTCTTTGGAAACAGTAATCAGCAGAGTGAGCAGGCCAGAGACTACGAAGCCGTGGAACTCGCCGGACTGGCTTCACTGCTCACGGGGATTTCTGAAGACGTTCAGCTGTTGCAACCGGCTGACACCTATCAGCCGGACATTCAGCGCGGGAAAATGTTCTTCACTGAAAAGGGATGCCTGGCCTGTCACACTCATAGCGCTGTCGCAGGCAGTTCAGAAGACTTCGGTCCGAACATCAGTGATATTCACCGTAAAGTGAAAAGAAACGCGGACGATCCCGGGTTCAGTGACTGGCTGTACACGTGGATTCGCGATCCAACACTGCACCATAGTCGTACAAAAATGGGGGTGGTGTTCTATGATTATTACGATGGAAAAGAGTCTCCAGGTGATATTGATCCGGCTGCAGATGTAACCGCCTTCCTTCTCAGCCAGGGACCACCGGAAACATTTCAGAATCCTGATTATTCTGATCAGGCTCTTAACAGTCTGATTGAACTGTTCCTGCGCAAGTCACGCTTCAGCAAGAACGCTGTCGATCAAATTCTTGAGAGTCAACAGTTCCCTCAGAAGAAATCGATCGTGAAAGGCGATGAAATCGCTCTGGCGACAGTGGACGGTTCCGCAATTACGGACGATGCCGAATGGCACCGCATGAAGCTTGAGTACGTCGGTCGCAAGACGGTGTCTCGTTACGGATGTTACGGTTGCCACGATATTCCAGGCTTCGAAACTTCGCGTCCGATAGGAGCCGCACTGCACGACTGGGGCCGCAAGGACACCAGCAAACTGGGGCTCGAACATATCGAAGAATTTTTACACCATCACGGAGAGCCGGAAGGAGCAGCGTTTAAGTCAACCGCCAGGCGGGTTGAACACGCGGTAACCGCCGCCGCCGGCGGTGGGGTTGCGACGAAATCATTTACCAGTCCCGAAGAAGAAACACGCGAATTGTCTGCGGCATTTTTCTATGACAGTCTGATTCATCACGGCCGGCCCGGTTTCATCTGGCAAAAGCTTCGGGATCCTCGCAGCTATGATTTCGAAACCACGGAAACCAAGGGATACGACGAACTGCTCAGGATGCCAAAATTTCCTTTGCAGGAAGATGAAATCGAGGCCATCGCAACGTTTGTATTAGGTCTCGTCGCCGAGCCACCGGCCTCGAAATATATCTACCAGCCGGACGTGCCGGACAAAACCCGCATTGAGGGCGAGTTCCTGCTGACAAAATATAACTGCACCGGTTGCCACATGGTTGAAATGCCGGAAGTAACGTATGGAGCCATTCCCGAGGACATCCTGCCAACCGAACTGACACCTGCTGATCACCCCGCGGCTCTCGATCTGTTGCTGGAACTCAGACAACCAAGACAGGCATTTACTGGCGAAACCGGAACATTCACCATCGATGGTGAAGAAATCACCCTGCCGCTGGCCACGATCAACGGCCTGCGAATGGTACTGCCGGATCCGGAGGAGGAAGATCCGGAATTCCGGGAAACCGGTTTCGATAACTTTGACGTTGTTGATTTCGGCCAAGGCGAGGACGCAGTGCGTCTGCTGCCGTCGGCTCGTGTCATCGTTCCGGAAACAAGGCTGGTTGACTACAAAGAAGGCCGTGGTGGTCGTTTTGCCGAATGGCTGGTCAACCATCTGGTTGACACCAGGACCGACGGTAACCGCCAACTGGCATGGCAGGCCAGCCCGCCACCTTTGTACCAGGAAGGAATCAAAGTCCAGACACCGTGGCTGTACGACTTCCTGCTGGAACCGGAAACGATTCGGTACACCACTGTGCTGCGAATGCCCCGATTCAACATGAGCCCCGATGAAGCACGGGTGCTGGCCGGTTACTTTGCGGCAAAAGACGGGGCCGATTTTCCATATCACGAACAACAGGCAACAAGCCAGGCTTACCTCACATCTCAGCAGCAGGCACTTACGGAATCAGGAGCATTAGATCCTGGCCAGCACTATCTTGAAGAAGGCTGGAAGTCTTTGAACGGTCCGTTGTGTATCAAATGTCATTCGCTCGGTACCCGCAAATTCAAGGTCAGCGATCCCGGCAAGGATGTGCAGGGCCCCAATCTGAATCGCGTGCAGCATCGACTGCGTTCTGACTGGGTCAGGCTCTGGCTTTACAATCCCAAGTGGATCACCCCTTATACGTCCATGCCCCTGAACTTCCCGCATAACAACGGAGCTCAGTTCCCGGATCTTTACCATGGAAACGCCGGTACGCAGGTACAGGGAACGGTTGACGCTTTGCTCAACTATTCGCACATGATGGAAGAAGTCGGACCTGTCACCTATGCGCCTCCGAAGAAGGAAGCCGCCAACGCAGGTGTCCGGAAGGACGGGAACAACGCAATATCGGAACCACTTCGAGTATCATCCAAATAACTTCAGGTTCGGTTCGAGAGAATTCGATGAAATCATTTCCAGCATTCACCCTGATCGTATTCGGGACACTCTTTTTGAGTGGCTGCAGCGACAACGGTATCGGTGGAGGAGCCTCCCAGGCGACTTCTATCGTGGTGCTGCCGCCTGATTTGTTCGGCGCCGCCGAAGAAGACAGCGGTAATGACTTAAGCGAAAGCCCCGGTACCACGACATCGGCGGGAGACGGGACGGGCAACCTCTCAGGTCAGGTTGTGATGACGGGAGATGTTCCCGCCGTCGGACTGATCCATGCTCAGGGAGCAGCCGTCAAAGATGCGGTGGCCTGTTCCGCTGAAGACATGCCTAACGAGAAGCTGGTTCTGGGTGGAGGGAATGGAGTTGCAAATACATTTGTCTATATAAAAAAGGCTCCCAAAGGGACACCCAGACCGACTCCGGTCGAAGAAGCTGTCATCTTCGATCAAAAGAACTGTCGTTTTTTACCACACTGTCTTGTAGTTCCCACCGGCCAGCTGGTGAAGGTCCTCAGTGACGACACAGTCAGCCATAATACCCACAGCTATCCGTCTCGAAATGCTGCAGTCAATCAGACAGTGGATCCCGGTGACCGTGTCGGCAAACTGGAGTTTGTGTACAAGTCGGCAGAGAAAGAGCCGGTAAGGGTTGTTTGCGATTTTCACACATGGATGAGTGCCTGGCACCTCCCGGTGGAACATCCCTATGCGGCACTGACAGATGCTGACGGGAATTTTGAAATCAATGACCTGCCGTCCGGCGATCATGTGTTCCAGGTCTGGCACGAAGCGGCCAAGGGAAAATTCGTTAATCGAAAACTGAAAGTGCAGATCCGACCGGGTGAGACAACCAGTGTAAAAATTGATTACCCGTCGTCTCAGCTGGAACTTTAGGTACATCGTCTGCACATGCAGATCAGTCTATAACATTTGAGAATTTGACCATGTTGACGTTGATCAACAGAATGTTCTTCACACTGACCACGGCGGCAGTTCTAACGGCCGCCGGTTGCTCAGACGGGGGGAATTCAACCTTCGTTTACGGACCGGGAACACGGTCCCTGATGCGGGAAGCCCAGGAGGGTTTCGGCGGTGACCTTCCAGGTGTCAAACAGCACCTCGACGTACGGTTTGGCAATCCGCAGCAGGTACGTTTCTGGTCAAAGCTGCCGCTCAACGCGGGTGGTCTGTTTGGTTCCGTAGCAGCCCCTCCCGAGTCAGGTGCGATCAAACAACTCCAACTACGGTTTGACGAACCTCCGGAAGCATTCGATGACAGTGCGCATCTGCTGCAGTTCGTAACCGGAGCAGCAGCAACATCACAAGACCTGCCCGAAGTCGTAACCGTAGTCAGCTGGGATCCGAAAACCGGCACGGCGTTGCTGGATGACAAAATGGCAACCGCGCCGGCAGAAGGTGATCGGGTCATTCTGGACGGCGGAACCGTTCTAAGAAGCGGCCGGGCGCTTTACCAGCGTCATTGTTCTCACTGTCACGGTACCAGCGGCGACGGCGCAGGACCGACAGCCGAGTATCTCACCCCCAGGCCTCGCGACTATCGTAACGGCGTGTTCAAATTCACATCCACTCAGGGTCCGGAGAAGGCGTCTCGGGATGACCTGGAACGGATCCTTCGCAACGGAATTCCAGGCACCTATATGCCGTCGTTCGTTCCTATGCTGAGCGAAGTCGAGCTGGATCACGTGGTGGAATATATTCGTTTTCTGGCAATGCGTGGTGAATTCGAACGACGTCTTGTCAGTGAACTGTCCAGTGATTACTCCAGGGATGCGGTCAGCAGCCGTACAGATGGTGGCGAAACCCGGAAGGAGATTGTGGACAGTCTGAAAGACGTTCTGGGTGAGGAGATCAATGATGCACTGGAATTCGTGGGTGACAGTGTTGCAGACGCCTGGGAAGCAGCAGAATCAGAAGATGTGGCTGTGATCCCCTCAATTCCCCGGGTTCCCGACACTATCGAATCCCGGCGTATCGGACGGGAGCTTTTTCTGAGCAAAGAAGTTGCCTGTGCGGACTGCCACGGAATCAGTGGCCAGGGAAATGGGCCTCAATCAACCGTCTTCGAAAAGAACCCGGTGACCGAAGAATTGTATAACGAACCGGGACTGCATGATATCTGGGACAATCTGAATCAGCCCCGGAATCTGACCTACGGAATCTATCGCGGAGGCCGGCGGCCGATTGACCTGTTTCGACGCGTGCATGCCGGCATCAAAGGAACCCGTATGCCGTCATTCAAGAATCTGGAGCAGGAGAAGATCTGGCATCTGGTGAATTACGTATTGAGTGTGCCCTTTGAAGTCGACCCAGGTCGAGCGGCACCAGCTGAGTAAGAGTAATAACTGAATGAGTAGAAACCGATGATCGTCCCTATTCCCCGATGCATTTCAGATTCGCGATTACTCCTACCGGAGATGCAGCGCCCGTGGTCGTCTGTGACCCGGCGTTTCAACAATTGTACTCACGTTAAATGGCGACCTCTGGAGTCATCATTGTGAAGAAATTCTGGGCAATATTTTTCTTTTTCTGGCCGGTGGTCGCCATCGTTTTCTGCTGGGTTGCGCCCAGTCGCAACTGGTGGTTTCCCAGTGATCCGATGACTCCACTGGGTGAAGAAATCGACGGTCTGTTTTATCTGATTCTGGGTATTGTCGCGATCACTTTTGTGTTGACTCAGTTTGCTCTTGGCTGGGTGCTGTGGAAGTCGGCCACACAGTCCGAAGACAAACCTGCGGAATTCAGTCATGGCAATCACAGTCTGGAATTGATCTGGACGATCGTTCCGGCATTTATCCTCGTTTTCATCGCGCTGTACCAAATGGACGTGTGGATGAAATTCCGCGTGGAGGCAAAGTTTCCTGATGAAGCCAAAGCGTCGCCGCTTGTTGAGGTAACTGCCCGTCAGTTTGAATGGCGAATGCGTTATCCTGCTCCCGGTAAACAGCTACAAAACACGCCACAACCGGACGACCTGTACACTGTCAACGAAATGCATGTACCGGCGGGACGCCCCGTCCGTTTTCTACTCCGCAGTCAGGATGTGCAGCATGCGTTTTTTGCACCTGAACTGCGAGTAAAACAGGACGCAGTCCCCGGTCTGATCATCCCGATGTGGTTCGATATTCCACTTCCCAATGAGTATGAATTGCTGTGTGCGGAACTGTGTGGCTGGGGCCATTACAAAATGCGGGCCATGATCTACGCCGAACCGGAACACGTTTACAACGAATATATTGAGACACTGCATCAGGAACAGAATTTCGACGGCGTTGTTCCTGACGTGGAAGAAAGCGACGAATGAACAAATCGGCATTGATGGTAGGTTTTGACCGTCGCATGCCGTAGAGCGAACCAGAGGACAAGCGGTTCGCCACAGACAATATGAGGCTTCAAGTGAGTGGAGCCAGACGTAAGGCGAGGTCGTCCGGCAGGAGTGTCCGGCCCTCCAGATCCAGATCCTGATTCCTCATCGAAAAGGCAATGTCGATGGCCACGGCCAGTCCGACAATCGGAGTTCATGACGATCATGCACATGATCATCACGAATTGAGTTTCGTCCAAAAATATGTGTTCTCAACTGATCACAAGATGATCGGTCTGCAGTTCCTGTTTACCACGTTATTTATGCTGCTGGTGGGCGGTGCGCTGGCACTTGCTGTGCGCTGGCAGCTGGCCTTTCCGTGGACAAAAATGCCGATCATCGGCGACCTGTTCGGTTTGCTCAGTGGTGCCGGCACGTCAATCTTCGCGGGTCAGGGTGGTCAGATCTCGCCCGAGTTCTACACCATGCTGTTTACGATGCATGCCACCGTGATGATTTTCCTGGTGATCATTCCGGTTCTCGCCGGGGCATTCGGAAATTTCCTGATCCCGCTGCAGATCGGTGCGGACGACATGGCATTTCCCACACTGAACATGTTGAGTTACTGGTTCATGCTGCCGGCGATTGCCTGCTTCGGTTTCAGCTTCTTTGCCGGCGGAGTCACCGCAGGACCTGCAGCTGGCTGGACGTCTTACCCGCTTCTGTCGGGACTCGCACAGGCGGCCCCCGGGTCCGGCGCTGCTCAAAATTACTGGCTGCTGGGACTCACATGCATCGGCGTGTCATCAATGATGGGATCCATCAACTACATGACCACGATTATCAATATGCGGGCCCCGGGCATGACCCTGTTTCGCATGCCGTTGACGATCTGGTCGATGTTCATCACCGCCATTCTTCAGGCATTTGCGCTGCCTGTCCTGACGGCAGCCGGATTTATGCTGCTGGCTGACCGGGTCATGGGAACTGTATTCTTCATTCCCTCAGGTGTGATCATCAACAACGCCGAACCAACTGTGGGAGGCGGCCAGACACTGCTGTGGCAGCATCTGTTTTGGTTCTATTCTCACCCGGCGGTGTACATCATGCTGTTGCCGGCCATGGGAATGGTTTCTGACATGTTGTCATGCATGTCGCGCAAACCAATTTTTGGCTACAAGCCGATGGTCTACTCCATGGCAGCCATCGCCGGACTGGGCTTCATTGTCTGGGGACATCATATGTTTACCAGCGGCATGAATCCGGCTTTAGGCATGAGTTTTATGACATCCACAATGATGATTGCACTCCCGTCCGCAATCAAGACGTTCAACTGGATCGGTACGATGTGGGGCGGAAGAGTTCAGTTCAACACCGTGCTGCTGAACTGCGCCGGGTTTGTCGGCATGTTCATCGTTGGAGGCCTGAGCGGTCTGTTTATGGCTGCCGTTCCCGTGGATATCTATTTCCACGACACGTATTTTATCGTGGCCCATTTTCACTATGTCCTGTTTGGATCAACGTTGTTCGGGGTGTTTGGCGCCATTCATTTTTGGTTCCCGAAAATGTTCGGTCGTCTGATGAACGAAACAGTTGGCAAGTGGCACTTCGCCCTGACGTTCATCGGGTTCAATGGCACGTTCTTTCCCATGCACCTGCTGGGAATTGCCGGAATGCCGCGTCGGTATGCTGACCCGTATCTGCACCCGTGGATGGAGCATCTCAAATCAATGAATCAGTTCATGACCTGGTGCGCAATTCTGATGGGGCTTGCCCAGTTACTGTTGATTGGAAATTTCCTGATCAGCATCTTCAAGGGAAAAAAATGCGGTCGCAATCCGTGGGGTGCCAACGGTCTCGAATGGTCTGCTCCGTCTCCTCCTGGTCACGGTAACTTCGACGTTCCTCCGGTGTGCTACCGCGGACCATATGAATACTCGTCTCCCGAGGCCGACATGCTGGATCAGGACTTCATCCTGCAGACCGAGCCACCTCCGCAATCCGATTCGGTATCTGTCGGCGAAGGAGAAGAGTCCGCACACACCTAGCAATGGAACGGATTTCTGCGAATTTCGTTCCGGCAATCGATCAGCCCCTTACCCGCATCCTGTCCTAAAGCGTTCGATTTCGGACAAATCGAGCAACAACCTGAGTCACCTGAAACAAAACTCGTGTTTGCTTCCTCCAGTAAAATTGATCCCGTCGTACACCGATTTGCAATCGCGACCTGTGTTGTTGCACTGCTGCCCATCGGAATGGGGACACTTGTGACTACACTCCGGGCGGGTATGGCGTTCGCCGACTGGCCAACATCGGATGGCCACAACATGTTGCTTTACCCGTGGCTGGACGATTTGAGACACGCTGACCGGTTTACAGAACACGGACATCGCCTGGCAGGGCTGATCATTGGAATGACCAGCATTTCACTGGTGTTCGTCACGTTTCTTCGTGAGCGTCAGTGGTGGGTTCGCAACTACGCAGTTGGAATTCTGATTGCCGTCATTGCCCAGGGGCTGCTTGGCGGTGCTCGAGTTCTGATGGATGCCAATCTACTGGCCATGCTGCACAGCATCACAGGGGCGCTGTTTTTTGCGATGTGTGTTGTCTTTGCTCTAATGACCGGAAAACGAGAGACCGCGTCTGCAGACGAGCCAGACGTGTCTCCACTGTCCACTGTCGCGACAACGGCCGTGTTGATCCTGCCGATTCTGGTGTTGGTGCAGTATTGGCTGGGGGGAATGTTTCGACACATGGGGCGTATGATGTTTGAGCATCTGGCGGGAGCTGCCCTCGTTGCCTGTGCGGGGTTTGTCTGCGCACTTATGCTTCTGCGAAGCGACTCAAAACACCTTCGAAGATCCGGTCGTATGATACTTGGAACTTTGTTCATTCAGCTTTGCCTGGGAGCCGGCGCCTGGCTCTCGAAACTCGGTGTGCCGTCACTGGGCTGGGTGGCATCAACCGGATCCCCAACAGCAATCGTGTTTCGATCTCTGCATACGATTGGCGGCATGCTGATACTTACAGCGACGGTTCTGGCGTCGGTCGAGGTGGCGCGTCACATTCGACAGCGTCAGGTTTCGTTGCCGTTTGTCGCGGACCGGATCAGGCCAAAGGGGGGACTCGCATGAGTATCGCGACTCCCGCACAGACTCCCGTTGTTCGTGCTGACCGTGTGGGTGCACAGTCTCTGGTGGATCGAACGTCCGACTACGTTGAAATGTGTCGACCTCGAATTGCCGTGATGACAATGGCTGCGGTCTCGGCCGGTTTCATTCTGGCATCACCTATTATCATTCACTGGGGACTGCTGGCCGTGACGCTGGCGGGAATTCTGCTGCTGGTTGCTGCTTCCAGTATTCTGAATCAGGTTTTGGAAGTTCGCACAGACGCCCGCATGCAGCGGACAACCGGCCGTCCGTTGATCTCAGGCCGCATTTCCAGACTGGAGGCCTCCCTTGCGGGGCTGCTGTTCGCGTTAAGCGGTATTGGAATTCTGTGGTCCTTCACGAATCCGGTGACAACAGTTGCAGGCGCTGGAACATTGCTGTGTTACGTTTTGGCCTATACGCCTCTCAAAATTCGCAGCAGTCTTTGTACGACGGTTGGCGCATTGCCAGGCGCGATGCCACCGGTCATTGGCTGGCTGGCCGCCGGTGGAGCAGCAGGAAGTGGCGCCTGGTCGTTGTTTGCGCTGTTGTTTACCTGGCAGTTTCCGCACTTCCTGGCCATCGGCTGGATTTACCGTCACGAGTACGAACAGGCCGGACTCAGGATGCTGCCATCGTTTTCTGATGGTGGACGACGTACCGGGATCGTGGCCACGATTTATGCGGCCGCATTTGTTCCGGTCAGTCTGCTGCCAAGTTATGCAGGACTGACAGGTCGCCTTTATTTTGCGGTTGCTCTGGCGTTATCCGGTCTGTATTTCGCCGCCACGCTGCGGTTTGCCCTGAATCGAACGACGCGTCGAGGACGGGATCTGTTGTTGGTATCACTACTGATCCTGCCAGCCTTGTTGCTGGTGATGGTTTGTGAATTCCTGTATCTGACTGCCCTGGGCTGACGGCTCCGAATTTATCCTGTATCAGATTATCCACTCTTATGTCTCATTCAGCTCCACCACCCGCGATGAAGATGGGAATCCCCATTCCGAACCCAAAGCTCGGAATGTGGCTGTTTCTCGGCACAGAAATCATGTTCTTCACCGCGTTTTTCGGCACGTATATCGTGTTTCGCCTGGGGTCAGAAATGTGGCCCACCCCGGCAGACACACATATCAACGTGTTTTGGGGCGGACTGAATACGTTCGTGCTGATTGTGTCCAGTTTTTGCGTGGTCATGGCGCACGCGGCCATGAGTGACAGACGTTATGAATCCGCAAACAAATGGCTTTGGATTACCATGCTGCTGGCAGTGGTGTTTCTCGGAATTAAAGGAATCGAATACACCGGAAAATTCGCCCATGACATTCTGCCTGGACGCGTTCCTGAAACACCTCGACAGGCAATTACCAAGGCTGACCGGGAACTCGAAGCCGTGGTTCGTGAGAGACTGGCAGTCTACACCGATTACGATGTGATCTCTGTTGCACGGCCCGACGATCTGGTGAGTCTGGTGCCTCAGTTACAGGCTTTTCAGGCGGGAGGCTCTCCGGCCGAAGACTTTGATGATGCGGAGGCCGCCAGTTACCGTGAATTAGCTGCCGTGGATCTTGAGCTGTACGCGAAATGGAAGAATCTGCATGAGCATGTGGTTGCCAACGTGTCGCTTGATGAAATCAATTCAGCTGAGATCAGCAATTATCGGGCGGCACGGGAGGAACTAAAAACAGGTGATACACTGCCGGAGTTAACTCTCTCTGAAGTGGATACTTATCTAAAAGACCTGAAAAACCCGGATAAGAACCCAGGATACAGTTCTGCCGTCAGCGCAGGCGTGTTCGATCCTCATCCGGTCCTGTACGGTAACCTGTTCGCTTCGCTGTATTTCCTGATGACAGGTTTCCACGCCATCCATGTGCTCGTGGGAATGATTCTGTTTGGCATGGCGTTATATCAGGGAACACGCCTGAATGAGAACTGGCTGGACTGGGTTGAGAACAGCGGTCTTTACTGGCACTTTGTCGACCTGGTGTGGATCTTCCTCTTTCCGCTGCTGTACATTGCCAGTTGATTCCCTGCACCCATGTTGTTTGCCTGTTTGACCGTTTCATTTGTGTACCAGGTTCTTCCGGATTCTGACTCATGTCACACGACGATCATGAAAGCCACCATGTCAACTACGTTCTTATCTTCGTAGTGCTGTGTGCCTTCACCGCTTTGTCCGTTGTTTTCGACATGGTGAGTTTCGAAAATCACGCGGTGACAATCTTGCTGGTCATGGCCGTTGCCGTGGCTAAGGCTTTGTGCGTGATGATGTTCTTCATGCACTTGAAATTTGAGGGCAACTGGAAATACATCCTGCTGGCTCCCACCACGATTCTGGCCATTGGTCTTCCTCTGGCACTGATGCCCGATGTGGGTGTGGTCTATTACGCTCATACCGCACCGCAACGCGGAGAATGGGCCGAGCAAATGAAGCAATATCGTGCCGAGCACGCTGCAGAGCACGGGGATGATCACGCTGCAGAGCACGGGGAGGATCACGCTGCGGGGCAGGGGGATGAGGCAGAAACGCACGATGAAACAGCAGAGGGCCACGCAGAGCATACAGAACCTGCGGAATAGCCTGATGCCGGGTCAATCTGATTACTCTAAGAATCCTTCGGGTAAAGATGTGTCACATTTATCACCGAAGCCCCTAAACCATACGCAGCGATTGCATGAGCGTGTCGGCGGTTGAAGTTTCATCAGTTTCGCACCGATATGGCGACACCGCTGCGCTAAGTGACATCTCTCTGAGGATAGCTGCGGGATCGCTGACCGGACTGCTGGGGCCAAACGGTTCCGGCAAGACCACGCTGTTCCGATTGCTGGCGACATTACTACCGGTCCAGTCCGGTCAGATCAGTGTTTTCGGACACAATGTCGACAACGAAGCCTCAAAAGTGCGGGAACAACTGGGAGTCACGTTTCAGTCCCCGGCTCTGGACGGACGACTGACGGTGGCAGAAAATCTTTGGTGCCACGGTCGGATGTATGGCATTTCCCGGAACAGGCTGAAAGATCGAATCAAATCCGGCCTGCAGCGTCTGGACCTGCACGAACGTCGGAACGATCGTGTCGAGCAGCTGTCCGGCGGCCTGCGGCGACGCGTGGAACTGGCTAAGGGACTGCTGCATTCGCCGCGTATTCTGTTACTGGATGAACCCAGTACAGGTCTGGATGTACTGGCCAGACGCCGTTTCTGGGATCTGCTGGATGATGTTCGCCGTACCGACAGCACGACAATTGTTGTTTCCACGCATTTGATGGACGAAGCGGACCGTTGTGACCAGCTGTTCCTGTTGAATGCAGGTCGAGTGGTCAAGTCAGGATCACCCGCCGACATGCAGTGCAGCATCGAGGGCGAGCGTCTCACGGTGCGCTGCCGTGATGCCGCCAACGCCGCGCCTGTCATTGAACGCCTGTTGGGTGCTGCACCGACTGTCCGCGGAGATCGCCTCAGTCTGCGGGTCATCGGGGCGAGTGAACATGTCCCCCGACTGATGAAAGAGCTGAGAGACAACATCATAGCGGTTGAGGTGGCCCAGACCTCGCTGGATGACGTCTTCGTTGAGTTGACCGGCCGTGGGCTTGCTGAGGAAACGTCGACAGATTGACAGCTGGTGAAAAATTCGGCAAGGATCGATGGTGCGGATGAAGGAATTCTGCTGACCTGCTACCGTTGATACTGTCCGGCGAAAGACATCGTAATTGAAAGTAGACGGAATGGCCTCTCCTCGAATTTGTATCCTGCGTGCACCCGGAACAAACTGTGATATCGAAACCGCGCACGCGTTCGAGTTGGCGGGCGCAAAGGCCGAACGCGTTCATTTGTTTCGCGTGCTGGAAACTCCGGAATTGCTGCGTGAATATCAGGGCCTGTGTATTCCGGGGGGGTTCAGCTATGGGGACGACCTTGGAGCGGGAGTGATCTTCAGTGGCCAGCTGCGTGGCCAGCTGAATGAGATGATGCAGGAATTCGTGCAGGCCGACACATTAGTCCTTGGGATCTGCAACGGATTTCAGGTCCTGCTCAAGTCCGGTCTGCTGCTGCAGTCACCGGCTGGAGCCGGGCAGGCTGATGAACCGTCCATGACGCTCACCTGGAACAGCAATGCACGCTACACCGACCGCTGGGTGCGATTGAAGGTCGCCTCTGAGTCCTGCGTCTTCCTGAAGGACATGGACGAGTTTGAATCACCCGTCGCTCACGCGGAAGGCCGACTGGCCGTCGGGGATCCGGGTGTGATCGATAAACTGCGTCAGCAGGATTCGATTGCCCTGTGTTACTGGTCGGACGCGGCCGATCAGCAGTCGAAGGAAACCGGCAGCGTTACAGATCTGGACGTCCTGCCGGAGCCGGAAAATCCCAACGGGTCCATCGCCAATATTGCCGCGCTGTCGAATGCCACAGGACGAATTCTGGGTCTGATGCCTCATCCGGAACGCTACCTGTTTGCGACTCAGCATCCACAATGGACCCGCAATGGATTTCGCGGCGAAGGCGATGGTCTGCAGCTGTTTCGCAATGCCGTGAACTATTTCAAATAAAGCGGGTGTCAACAGCCGGTGTCCGAACTCGCTGCACCGTCAGCGATTGACCTGCCAAAGGCTGAATCCGTGGAATCGCGTGGTTGATGCGACCCATCATTTACCCTCGTTCAAATCGTGCGATTTTCCAACGGAACTCCGGGTCAGTCATTCGTCATTGATCAGGCGGATCCACGCCCGTTTTGCCGGGGCAATAAATACGCTCTGCCAGCTGCAAAAAAAGAGTGGTTGAATGGCATATTTCAACGGCCAGCAGTACGGTTAACTGGTTGTTGTCAGACA
>JAKVAZ010000010.1 GCA_022447225.1 Fuerstiella sp.
AATCGACTGCACGAAAATGAAAAGCACCAGGTCAGGCGGTTTCGGGTTCCGCTTTTCCGGGATCAGCGTAGACCTGGTACTGTGTATGCTATCCGAACTTCAAAGCGTTTTCCTGACCACGGCTGAGGTCCATCTCGGCGTAGGACCGTTCTGTGGTTGTCTTGCTGGAATGCCCAAGAATCTGCTGCGCCGTTTCCAGGTCCGCTTGCTGTCTCGCCTGAGTCGCTCGTGTCTTGCGAAGTTGACCAGGCGACCAACGTGGGATCTCAGCCTTGTCACAGGCTTTCTGAATCGCCGTGTACAGCGAATCCTTCGTGTAGAATTCACCCACTTTTCGGGATTTAGCTTGGTCCCCGTATTCTTTACGGACGAATTCTTCCAGACCGACTTGAGGATCGAACACGTAGTCACTCCGACTGTGTTCGCGGAATGAGTTCAGTAACTTCTGGCAGCGTGGTCCAATGATAACTGAGCGATTCTTTCCTCGGTGGCTCGTCTTGTGTTTTTGCGGCTGGTAGACCCAGTTCTGTCCGCTGGTATCGATTTTGGACCAGCGCAACGCACAGGCTTCTGATGGTCGGCAACCAGTCAGCAGCATAAATTGAATTAGTCCCCAAACAGGACTTGTTACGTGCCGTTGGACTGCTTCCACATGCTCGATTTCAACTTTAGGCTTCGGTGTCGGCGGTTTTGCCTTCGTTCTCCCAGCCCGCAAACCTTTTACGGTTCGGAGTGCCTGAAAGTGGTTCACTGATACATATTCCTCACTGACTCCCCATTCAATCACCTGCTTGATGCGTCGAATGCGGCTGTTGATGGTTCCCTGGGCTAGTCCTTCATCAACCAATCGATCCCGTAGTTCCTTCAGTTTCTTCGGTCCGAAGTCTATGACTCGAACGCCGTGGAAATAGTTTGTGAGGGACCGGAGTGCGTATTTGAAGTTGTCCGCTTCCCCAGTCGGCTCACCGTCAACATCGACATATTCTTCAATGGCGTGCTTCATGAACAGCAAAGCCAGCCGACTGACAGTTAGGCTCACCTGAACCGCGGGATTCCGTTCGGCGTGATCAGCTTCCCACTGAGCCATAACTTCATCGAATTTTGCTTTGGACTCTGGCGAACCGTACTTGCCGAGGGAAATGCGTTTCCCGTTGACGGTTGTGCGTGCTTGTCCGCTCGTGCTGTGTAGTCCGTAGACTGGTTTGCGTGCCATTGAAACCTACTCCCGATAGTGAGGTATTCACGTTGTCCTCACCACTTCGCAAGTATGGAAGTGGTGAGTCGTTGGTGATCTTCCTCACTGCCCAGGTAGAGCAGGTTTCCGCAACTCACGGAAAGGAAACAAGTTGTGATTCTGCGACTGTGCCCGATAGCAGCGGTAGTACGTTGGCTTGGGAAGCTGGCGTGTTGCCACTACACCACAGCCGCACATTCTGACCGAGCATACAGGGCCTCAATGACGGTTGCCAGTCTCTGCATTCGATCGTACTCATTCGCACCCAGGTCTCTGCAGATTCCCACAGCATTGCCACGGTGGTCCGCCGATGTATGCTGCACCCCGGTATGCCGACCTTCTTTGAAGTCTGTTCGGAGCATTCCGCAATGAAATTGTCGGCGGTCTCAGTATGTTGAGCCGTTGTTCTGCTTCGTGTCATCAAGCGTAACCCGAAGATCTTTGCAAGGAACTGAACGATGCGTCTGATATTCGATGCTCACCTGGATCTGGCTCTGTTTGCTCTGGCGGAAAATCGTGATCAGACAGAAGAGGTGGCCACCATGAATGCTCGTGAATTCGGGCTCACCGACGCACTCAATCGCGGACACGCCGCAATCAGTCTGCCGGAGATGCGGCGAGCAAAAGTTGCCGTGTGTCAGTCAACGGTTGCCGTGCGGACGAACCGGGAAGCGCGTCCCACCAGTCGCTTCGATCTGGACTATGGAACTCAGGCGATTGCTTATGCTGCAGCACAGGGACAACTGGCCTACTATCGAATTCTCGAACAGCAGGGTGAAGTCACATTGATTCGGACGGCCGCGGAGCTGGACGCGCACTGGCGCCGCTGGGAAGAAAATGCCGATGACCGTCTTCCGATCGGGATCATTGTTTCCATGGAATGTGCGGATCCGATTGTCGAACCGGCGCAGGCCGAAGCCTGGTGGGAGGACGGGGTACGCAGTGTGATGCTGGCACACTTTGGCCCAAGTCAGTATGCGGCCGGCACTCTGGCCTACGGACCTCTGACCGAAAAAGGCCGGGAGATCCTGCCGGAATTCGAACGACTTGGAATGATTCTTGATTTGACACACCTGTCCGAGGAAAGCTTTTATGACGCCTACGAACGGTTCTCCGGTCCGGTGATCGCCAGTCATACAAATTGTCGCGCGCTGGTGCCTGGCGATCGTCAATTCACCGACGAGCAGATCCGGATGATGATCGCCCGGGACGGGGTCATCGGAGAAGCACTGGATGCGTGGATGCTGGTGCCCGGGTGGATTCATGGCGAATCGGATCCGCACAGTGTGAGTCTGGCCGCGGTGGTCGACCACATTGACCACATCTGCCAAATTGCCGGAAACGCGAGTCATGCGGCAATCGGCTCTGACACCGGCGGTACCAATCATATGCCAGGTGATTTGCTCACAACGGTGGACCTGCACAAGATGGACGCGATGCTCCGCCAACGGGGTTACTCCGACGAAGATGTGGACAACATCTTCCACGGAAACTGGATACGCTATTTTCGGGAGTGGCTGAAGTAGCAAACACATGCTGCGAGACGAGCACTCGGACAGGCACATTGTGCGGTTAATTCTGTCCATGCCCGTGGGGAGCAGTCGCGGAAGTTCAGCAATGCGTAGAGTGTGCTGTCACCCTTTATTAACCGCTACGATGAAAACAGGTGCGGTGTAACTGCTATGATGAAAACAGGTGCGGCGGTCTTCAGCCTGGCTTCCCCCTTTGCCCATATGCACGTCTTTTCAATGGAATTAACCACCTGACGACTTCGTACCGCATGGTGAGTTACGAGAACATCTGATGTCGACTCCTGAAGAACTACAGATCACCATTCGCGCGTTCCGGCCCGATGACCTGGAGGTCATCAGGCAGATTACCGTTGAGGCTTTCAGCGGAGTCTCGATTGACGAGGCGGCCGAACTGGTCTGCGGGACGATTAACGGTCATGACTGGAAGTGGCGGAAAGCCCGCCACATCGATGGCGACGTGGCCCGTGAGGTGGAAGGCATCCTGGTGGTGGAATCGGTCGCAGGTGAGGTGGTGGGTTACATCACTACCTGGCAGGATGTCGATGCGGGGATCGGCTACATACACAACCTGGCGGTCGTACCCGAGTGGCGCGGCCAGGGCCTGGGGCGGTTGCTGATCCAGCGGGCTCTGGACCGTTTCCGCGATGCGGGGCTGTCTCACGCCAGGATCGAGACACTGGCCCAGAATGAGGTGGGTCAACACCTGTATACATCCATCGGATTTCGCGAGGTGGCCAGGCAGGTTCATTTCTTCGCGGATCTCTCAAAATCACAGTCCGCTCGTGACGACAGCCGGAGCGATTGATGGTGATGACAGTCGTCGGGGCCACCGGTCAGCGAACTGCCGTCACACTGGACAGGTTGGGTGGCGGGGTCTGTGCGGTTCGACGATAACGGAAGCGTCTCAAGCAGCTTCGGTCGGAAGTGGCGTGCTGTCCTGCGTCATCACGGGCGATTGCTGTTTGAATCTGTCGGGAGGCTGATGTCAGCAAAACCGGAACTTCAGGAGTGGTTGGAATTTTGATGTGGTCGCACAGCAACGCGGAATGAACCATCCCCTTGAGCGTAAGCAATCGCCTCATTGATTTGTTCAAGCGAAAATTCCCGATCAACCAGTGAGGCAAACGGATAGTCCTGACCGGATTCAGACAAGAATTCCAACGCTGACTGCAGATCATCGGGCCGATAGTTGTGGACGCCCTGCACACGCAGCATCTTTCTTACCAGCAGTTCCCCATGCAGTGACAGCGGGCGGCTGGGAAACACAGCGCCCACTAAAACCAATCGTCCGCCGATTCGCAGTTGATCCACAGACGATTCCATGGCATCGGGGGATCCGGACATGTCCACGACAATGTCTGCTCCTCGTCCGGCTGTGATCTCAGACAGCTCGTTCAGGGAGGAATGAGTTGCCCCAAATGATTCTGCCCGACGCAGGCGCTGTTCCACCACATCCGTCACGATCACATTTGCAGCCCCTCGACTTCGAGCCATGGCCGCAGTCGTTAAACCCAGCATTCCGGCACCATGAATCACCACGGTTTTGCCTTCACAGTTTCCGGCCGTTCTCAACGCAGCCGCAACGGTTGCTGTGGCACATCCGGCCGGGCTGACCACCACATCCGGCAGGGTGTCGGGAACCTTGATGATCGCGGTGCCGGGAATCAGGTGACAGTGAGATGCCAGCCCGCCGCTCAACGGATACTTATCTGTGATTTCTTCGTGACCGTACTTGAACAGCTGGTCGCATTTTTGCGGTGGTCCTTCGGAACAAAAATAACAACACCCGCATGTGGCGGTGACAGACCAGCAAATGCGGTCTCCCGAGGAGAGCGGTTTCTCATTAAGATCACGGACGATTCCGCGGACATCGCTGACATGTCCCATGATTTCATGTCCCAGAATCGTGGGAGTCGGAACGCTGCGAGCACCACTGATGGAATGCAGATCGCTTCCGCAGAGTGTGCAGCAGTCAACTTCCACAATCGCTTCCCCGTCGCCCAGTTTGGGAAGCGGAATGGATTTCAATTCCAGGGGAACATTTGGTTCACGGAAGACAGCAGCAACAGCATTCATTGGATGGCCGGAAAAATGTGGATTTCTGGATGTGCAGTGCGGTCATCGGTGTGTGCAGGATCAACAGATGGCAATGGGTTCCTGCGACAACCGAGGACTTCCAGAATATCCAACTCATCGCTGAACGTGAAGTTCACTGCATTCGATTATCGGTGAGTCATGCAGACGTTTAGCAGCCTAAGTCATCTGACAGACATCTAGTCAATCTGCGTCGCCACTTCCGGCTTTATGTGCGGACGACCGACTGGATTGAAGCCGGGCAGTGAAATGCGATGCGTCTGCGTGTGGAACTGGTATTCGGAAGACATCAATCTTAACATTTGGGCTCTGTTCGGCCTGGGGACGATTTCTGTGGCCCGAAGCAGCCGGCTCACCAGTTCGCTCAACGCATTTCCTGCGAGGCGTCGTCAGTGATTTGAGTTCTGCCAGCCTTCAGACTTCTGTCTGACTCAGGCGGGACGATATGCCGGATCGCTTTTGTGGTTTCCAAATCAACACACGTCCGGCAGTCGCCTGGCTGTTAAATGTTGGTGTACGACCTGTGGTCAGTCACACTCCGGATTCTGACTGAATACGGCCGGACCAAAATACCGGCCATGCGAATTGAACGTGAAGATTTCTCCTGACCGTATTTGAGCACGGTCCGTCCGAACTGGAAATAAAAATGCCTGCTGTCTTTGAAGCAAACGGTCGTCGGTATGCTCCACCTGACCAGCCGATTGTGGTCATCTGTATCGACGGATGCGGTGACGAATATTTGTCGGTGTCGATCAATCGCGGCCGGATGCCTCACATGGAGCGCATGGCCCGCAACGGATATCGCGGACTGGTTCGAGGCGTGGTGCCGACTTTTACGAATGTGAATAACGCATCGATCGTGACCGGCGTTCCGCCGGCGATTAACGGTGTTTCCGGCAACTTCTTCCTCAACCCGGAAACCGGGGAAGAAGTGATGATGAATTCTCCCGAATATCGTCGTTGTGGAACATTGCTGACCGCCGCTGCCGATGCAGGACGAAAAGTTGCGTTCATCACAGCCAAGGAGAAACTCCGCACCGTGTTGGGTGATGGAATTGTCGAACGAGGCGGCATCGCGTTTTCGTCTGAGAAAGTTGATGAGGCACGACAGGAAACACATGGTGTTGACGACGCAGAATCGATCATTGGCCGGCCACGTCCTGAAATCTATTCCGCGGATGCTTCTGTCTATGTTCTCGAAGCCGGAGCCGCCCTGCTGGCACAGCACAAAGCCGATTTTCTTTATCTGTCGCTGACGGACTACATGCAGCACAAATTTGCTCCGGAAGAACCCGAAAGCCTGGAATTCCATGCTGCAATGGATGAACAAATCGGCCGACTTCTGGACGCCGGCTGCATCATTGCTGCAACCGCCGATCATGGAATGAATGCCAAGAACAGGGACGACGGAACTCCCAATGTGATTTATGTGGAATCGCTGCTGAGCGCGGAATTCGGCGAAGGTTGTCGGGTGATCTGTCCGGTTACGGATCCGTATGTCGTGCATCACGGATCTCTGGGAGCTCTGGTGATGGTCCATCTTGACCAACCTGCAATGGCGGGGGAAGTGGCAAAGTTTCTGTTCGACCAGGAAGGCGTCACTGAAGTTCTGACACGTGACCAGGCTGCTGCGAAACTGGAACTGCCCGCAGATCGCATCGGTGATCTTGTGGTCCTCAGTGGACGCAGTGTGGTCCTTGGCAAGACACCTGAGTACCACAACCTGAAGGTACTACACCAGGGTCTGCGATCTCACGGCGGGCGCTACGAAGAAATGGTCCCACTGGTGATTTCACATCCATTAAAAAGCGAATACATCCGCAAGGCTCAGGGTGATCCCCGTAATTTTGATGTCTTCGACTTCGCCTGTAACGGAACCTGCTGAAATACGGAACAGATGATGGTCATTGAACTGCCGAGTTACATTGCCGGTGAGGCCGTTAGAACCGATCGATGGCTTGATGTGCACTATCCCTGGGACAACTCCCTGACGGGTCGGGTTGCTGTGGCAGGTCCGGTACATCTCGAACGGGCGATTGTGGCTGCGATCGAGGGGGGGAGACAGCCCCTCACACGTTATCAGCGTCACGATATTTTGCGCCGTGCCGCGGCGCTGCTGGCAGAACATCGGGAAGAGCTGGCGCAGCTGATCTGTCGTGAATCCGGGTTGTGTATGAAGGAAACCCTGTACGAAACAGGCCGCAGCTCGGACGTTATGGAGTTCGCAGCCATCGAAGCCCTGAGGGATGACGGTCAGATCTTTTCCTGTGATATTTCCCCTCAGGGAAAAGCCCGGAAGATCTTTACGTTTCGTCAGCCGGTCCAGCTGGTCACGGCAATTACACCGTTCAATCATCCACTGAACCAGGTGGCTCATAAGGTCGCTCCGGCGATCGCCGCCGGGGCTCCTGTATTGCTGAAACCGAGCGAAAAAACACCTCTCACCTCACTGAGATTCTGTGAGCTGCTTTATGAAGCCGGACTGCCGGGATGGATGTTGAGTATGTTCGTGGGTGACATCGATGATGTGGTCACCCCGATGATTACAGATCCCCGGGTGGAGTTGGTTTCCTTCACCGGTTCCGTGGAGATCGGAAAACTGGTCGCTCAAACGGCCGGATATAAAAAAACGTGTCTGGAACTCGGCGGCAATTCACCACTGATAGTTCTGGAGGACGCCGATCTTGACAAAGCTGTGCTGCTGGCGGCGGAAGGCTGTTTCCGGAATTCCGGTCAACGGTGTACAGCCGTCAAGCGATTGCTGGTGCAGGAATCGATCCACCGGGAATTTACTCAGCGGTTTGTGGAAAAGGCGGGTGAGTATCTGCCCGGTGACCCGGAGGATCGGTCAACGCGAGTCGGAACGGTGATTGATGAAGCAGCAGCCATCACGCTGGAACAGCGAGTCCGGCAGGCCGTTGCTGATGGAGCGGAAGTCCTGTTGGGCGGCGATCGTCGCGGGGCGCTGATGGAGCCCACCGTCATCAACAATGTTCCTCGCAGTACGCCGATGGTATTAAAAGAGAGCTTCGGTCCCCTGGCTCCGGTCATTCCCATTCGGGATCTGGACGATGCGATTGACTATTACAACAACGGGCCGTTTGGGCTGAGTACCGGAGTGGTCACCAATAATATGGAGCAGGCTCTGAAAGCGGTTCGAGAACTGAAGACGGGAACCACGAATATCAATGAAGTTCCGGGCTATCGAATCGAGTCCAGTCCTTTTGGTGGTGTCAGAGATTCGGGACTGGGGATTAAAGAAGGTGTGATCGAAACGATGAAGTTCATGACCAACGTTAAGACATTTAGTCTGCCGTGGGGATCATCACTGTGAGGCTGAAATCTCCTGCCTGATAATAGTTGGCTCATTGAAAACGAGTTCGTGAAAACCCAATATCAATGATGGATCTGATCGAGAACGATTACCTACTCTTAACACCTGGCCCTCTGTCAACGTCTCCCACGGTTCGCGCTGCCATGAATCGTGACTGGTGTACGTGGGATGACGACTACAACGTCGGTGTGGTGACACCGATTCGGGAGAAGCTGGTGCAGCTTGCCACTGCCTCCCGGCCGGACGAGTATACCTGTGTGCTGATGCAGGGGAGCGGCACGTTTTCGGTGGAATCGATGATTGGCTCGACGATTCCTGCGGATGGTAAACTGTTAGTGCTGGTCAACGGAGTATACGGAAATCGACTGGCTCAGATTGCCGCACGACTCAATATCGATCACATCGTACAGGACAGCGGAGAGCTTGCACGACCTGATCCGGATCGTCTCGGTCAGACGCTGTGTGATGATCCCGGGATCACACATGTGGCTGTGGTGCACAACGAAACCACCACCGGCATGATGAATCCCCTGGAAGAAATAGCCTCGATCGTGAAGTCGCAGGACCGAATTCTGCTGGTGGATTCGATGAGTGCTTTTGGAGGCGTACCAATGGACGTTGCTGAACTGGGCATCGACTACCTGGTGTCGTCAGCAAACAAATGCATTCAGGGGGTACCGGGTTTTGGTTTTGTGATCGGACGGGTGGAGCAGATCAGGCAAACGCAGGGCCGGGCCCGGTCGCTGTCACTGGATCTCCACGACCAGTGGCAGTGTATGGAACACGGCAAAGGAAAATGGCGTTATACGAGTCCGACGCACGTGGTGCGTGCGTTCTATCAGGCGTTGATTGAGCTGGAACAGGAAGGAGGCATCGCGGCTCGTCATGCCCGCTATACCGAGAATCAGTGTCGGTTGGTGGCCGGCATGCAGCGACTGGGATTTCGCTGTGTGCTGCCGGCTGAATATCACAGTCCGATCATTACGGGGTTCCGCAGTCCGCAACATCCGGACTACGATTTCCAGCGGTTCTATGGTCTGCTGAAGACTCAGGGTTTTGTGATTTACCCGGGCAGAGTGACCGGAATTGACTCCTTCCGCATCGGTACGATCGGTCACGTTTTTCCTGAGGACATTGACCGCCTGCTGATCGCGATTCGAGCGTCGATGTACTGGGAATCGCTGAAGTTTTAGGAGCCAGGTGCATGGTCACGCCTCGTCATTTGCGGGATTCGCTGGTTCTGCCATGTCTTTTTCTGGGGATGGTCGGGGGGAGTTACTGGTCCGGCGTCCGGATGTCCAACGAAGGCTGCGGATGGACCAACGGGCTCATCTGGGGACTCGCCTGGTATTACCTGAGTACATCGCGTCATGACCGCAGCCAGCGGCTCTATGGCAGCGGGTGGTTTGTCCTGGCATCCGTGGCGGGTTTCTACCTGGGCGGTCAACATGGTTATGGTCAGTTTCATTCCTGGATTCAGGGGATGTTTCATCTGAATTACAACGACGGTGAACTGGTCGAGATTTTTCCTGCGGTCGGCTACTGGTGGGTATTTCTTTGTGGCTGTGGCTGGGGAGGAGTGGCCGGGGTTGTGCTGAGTTGGAGTGGATACATTCGGCGAATCCCGTGGTGGCAGTGGGGCGTGCGGATCTGTCTGGTGGTGGGAGTTGCGTGGGCGTTTCGTGAGTTTGCTCTGGCACGCCAGGACCTGATTATGCCGCTGTACGGGCAGGTGGACTACAGCAATCTTGAAGCGTGCCCCGACTGCGCGTGTCCCGACTGCAGACGTACCGTGCGCACGCTTGCGGAGTCCATGATGTGGCTGGGATTCTATGTGGGCGGGTTGATCTTCGAGGTGTTCAGAAGAGACTGGAACAAAGTTGGGTTTATCCTGACCACGGGGCTTGGGTTTGGTTGTGCCTTTACGGCTTTTGAGTGGTTGCACCTTCCTCTGTTCCAGAGCGGCAGCCTGTGGAAATTCTGGGAGTCCTCATGTGGAGTCCTGGGAGGAGTCACACTGGGCGTCAGTTTCTACCTGTTTAATCGGCCGCGGTCGGATGACGTCCGTACCGATCAGCAGGTCGGGACATCGGCACGATGGATTTTGGTGGCAGAACGATTGATTGGTGTCTGGCTGCCGGTGCTGGTGTCGTTCTATGTGGTGACCAAAAAAAAATCGCAATACTATTTTTCCTGGTTTGGCATGGAAAAAAATGCGTTCATGGAGAGCGTTGACCTGTCTCTGGTAATTCTGCTGACTGCGATCGGTTGCGTGGTGGCCTGCCGGACTCTGTGGTGTTCAGGATCCGGGCTGCCCGTACCGGCTGTTCCTCGCGCCGGCCGGCTGTTCCTGACGAGCTATGTTGTCATGTTTTTGGTCTCTCGGCTGCATTCCTTTGACGGGATCATTGATAACGCGTCTCAGAGATTCGAGGTGGCGCCATACGGAGTTCCGTTTTTACTGGGAATCGTGTTCTTTTTCTGGATCCACCTCCGACGACGTTCGCACGCGATTTGAACCCATTAACGGGGACCACTTATGAATGACCAAGAGATCTGTATTGAGAAAATGAGACCCGCGCAGGTGGCGGCTTGTCGGCGGCGGGCGGATCTGGCATTTTTGCCGCTGGGGGCCATTGAATGGCACGGTGTGCATAATCCTCTGGGGGTGGATGCCATCAAGGCTCATCACATCAGCTGCATGGCAGCAGCTGAACTTGGTGGGGGTGCGGTGTTTCCTGCCCTGGTCTGGGGGGTGCCTCGGGACAGTTTTTTTGTCAACAAGTCCAGCAGTTTCGGTGATCTGTCCGAAACAGTGGCCAAAGCCCTGGAAACCCAAACGCAGCGGGTGCGCGGTTTTTCGTCTCACGGAGGTATGGACATCCAGGAGCAATGGCTGTTCTACCAGCGGCTGCTAAGGATGAGTCTGGAACAAATCGCAGGGTACGGATTCAAGTCGGTCTATATTGTGTGCGGACACAATCCGTTGATCCACTGGGCCAGGCCCGTTGCAATGGCGTTTGCTCGCGCTGCGTGGGCAGCAAATCAGCCGATCAATATTGACTGCGGTGGTGAGTTTGACGCCGCCGGACTCCAAATCAGCGATCACGGTGGTCAATGGGAAACCAGCATCACCATGGCGATCGAACCGGACAGCGTTGATCTGGATGAGCTGCGGGAACAACAGGAATACCAGGGAGTTGGCTGCGGTGATGATGCGCTGGAGGCGACAGCCGGTCAGGGCAGAGAGTGGATCGAGACGTGTGCCGGCGCGATTGCCCGTGATGCCCGCCGGCTGATTGATAACCATCCTGACAGTGCCAACAGGACGAATCGTTGAGAGCGGCCGTCCGTGTTTTGGTGTCGCGTTCTCACTTTCTGAGTGGAGACGGGGATCTGATGTTCAAATTGCGGGGATGTCCCGAGTCAACCGGGGCGGTTCTGATTTTGTATGCAGTGGATGTCGGTCAACCCAGGTAACTGGACAAACAGGTGGGGGTCGTTTTTGTTGCAGACTGTTCAACAGACATGTCTGTTTTGCGGCTATCTGTCGTCGGCGACGAAGCGGCATTCTGCTGGTAGCTTTTCAGCTGCAGGATTCCCAGCCGATGCAGCTTTTCAATCCAGCTTCGTTCGAACTCCTCACTGTACTGTGACAAAACGGGTGCTGTTCTTTCAAAGCGTTCGAGTTCGTCGGCAATGCCGGCTGTAATTTCATAGGTAGTGAAGAAGGGGTTACCCGGGAAACGCAGTTCGTAGTCCGTTTCCCTGCGCGACAGGCTTTGTGTGGCCACCAGCCGCAGTTGCGAATGGACGGACAGAACCATGGATTCGGCCTCCCTGCTGTCCCACAGGCGGCGCTGCTCAATCCATTCCTGGACATGTTCCCAGACGGGTTCCGCAGGATTGTGAATGGTGCGGGTTGTAATATCAGAGCCGGAACATCGGGCGTTCAGCCAGACGAGAATATATCCAAAATTCACGTTCTGCAGATTTTCGTCACGAAAGTTTTGAATCCAGCGGTCTAGTTCTGCGTGATAGTCTTCCAGACTTTGCGAGAACGGTGCATGGCAGTGCGGGACGGAGAACAGGATTTCATCCCGATCTGCGGTTGAGAGAATCAAAGCGTGGGCGGCCGCCTCGTTCAGCCAGTTCTTAAGTTTTTGCTCATACGTTTCAGGATTGACCAGGTCGGTGACAACACAAAGTCTTCCGTCCGGGCTGAGGTGTTGTTCTGCTCCGCGTACAATTTCCTGCAGGATTCTTTCTCCCGTTGTACCACCATCACGGAACCTGAATTTCTCCTCCGGGCTGGGAACGAACGGCGGGTTTGCGAGGATGCAGTCGAACGTTTGGTCTTTGACGGCTTCGTACAGGTCTCCCTGACGTGCTTCATAATTGCGAATACCATTCAGCTGAGCATTGAACCGTGAAAAACGAATGGCTCGGGGGTTCACATCGACAGCAACGATTTTTCTCGCGTAGCGACCGGCCACCAGTCCCTGAATTCCTGATCCGCAGCACAGGTCCAGCAATGCGTCACATATTTGACGTGGCGCTGTCTGCACAAGACCGTGACTGTCCATGCCAATATACATGACCGGATCTTCGTCCAGTCGGTCATCTTCAAAGATCATGTAGCGATGATCGGTGGCAATCAGCAGACCACCTGAACAGAACAGGTCAACACCCCCCCGAAAGTGATGTTCCTGTTCGATCAGAATTCCCATTGTAACGAGGCAGTGCCGCTGATTTTCGTCAAAGAGATTTTCCACACGTTTCCGGGGAACCGAGGCTCTCAGCTGAAACAGTCGGACCAGATCACTCAGAGGAGTTTCGGGCAGCAGGTGTGTGTCGTAATAGTGCAGTCGTGTTGGTTCAATCGACTGCAGGGAGTCAACACTCAGCAGCCGGCAGATGGTTTTTTCGGCGTAGCCGGCGTTCAGAATGGTCTGCCGGATTTGTCGCAGTTCGTACTCAATATTGAAATCGGAACTGTGGAACGAGTCCAGAGTCTGCCTGCTTTTCAGGCCGGACAGATCGATGAGTGATCGATGGTCCGTATCCAGCCAGCCGTTATGAACTGCAATCTGAAACTGTTCAAGGACGGAAGTCACCTCCGCGATCATTTCATCGAATTCTGCCGGTGTTGCGCACAGTTTCAGACGCAGTTCTTCCCGAAGTGAACGGGGATCATGGCGGACCGCAAGCAGGACTTCGAGCTGACGCAGAGTCAGCTGCACTTTTGCCTGGCGTCCGGTTTCATCCACAAGTACTGAGTTGCCCCCGGGATTCAGAACAATGGTTGTCTGCGGGCTAAGCTGAGTTTCCAGAGGGACAAGAAACGGTGATTTGCCGAATAAGAGACTGGTTTCCTTCAGCAGGCCTCCATGGTCGGCGATGCTGGCCAGTTCTGATTCGGTCCAGTGCCGACTGCCGTCATGATCGAACAGGGCTGCATCCAGTTCGGTCATCAGCGGGACAACGGACGGTTGCTGCGCATCCAGACCGCGAGGTAGTTTTTCCACAGGCAGATTGAAAACATGCCGGTCATATTCTCTGACCGACTGGTGCCGACGTCGAATCCATCGATCTTCCAGAGCAAGATAGTCTATGTCGGTTCGCAGGAACGTTTCGATTGCTTCCTGAGGTGTTTCCACGATTGGCTGACCCGCCACATTGAAGCTGGTATTCAGTAGGACCGGTGCAACACCCCGCCTTTTTTCTGCTTCCAGACACAGTGCATGGAAGAATGCATTGTCCTGCTCGGTGCAGGTCTGCACGCGACCGGTGCCGTCTGCGTGTGTGATGGACGGCAGCAGTGATTTGAGTTCTTCCCGGACCGGCGCGACCAGCAGCATATACGGTGATTCGGAACCCAGTTCGAAGACATCTGCTGCGCGTTCCAGAGGCACGAAAGGAGCGAACGGGCGAAAGGCTTCGCGAAATTTGACTCTGGCGTTTAAAACGTCCTTCATGCGTTCATAGGTGGGGTCGGCCAGAATCGAACGATGTCCCAGAGCACGCGGTCCAAACTCAGAGCCTCCTTCATAGCGGGCAACAACATGGCCTTTGACCAGGGCGTCTGCCACGCGATGAGTCATGTCAGCGAATTCAAACTGTTCCACCTTCAGCAGATCACCAAAACCGTCGACAGCTCTGTCGATTTCCTCGGAGCTGTACGGGCGCCCGAAACAGGCGGACCGGAGAGCCGGACGTGCGGTTCCGGATTCCTGAGTGTGGTACGCCCACAGCGCACAACCCGCCGAAATTCCGTTGTCGCCGGCGGCGGGAAAGACAAAGATGTCATCCAGTTTGCAGCGTGTCAGGATTTGATAGTTGGCCACAGAGTTCAGTGCAATACCGCCAGCCAGACACAGGTGTGTGAGTCCCGTTTGTTTTGCTGCTTCTTCGACCAGAGCGCACAAAACCTGTTCCAGTTCGTTTTGTACTTTCCATGCCAGGTCGACCAGCCATGGTCGAAAATAAGGTTTTCCCTGTCCGCTGTTGTAGCGTTTTTCCAGGGCTGTCATCTCCAGAAAAATATCATACGCCGATATTCGGATGCTGCGTGAGTTTAAGTCTTTATGAAACCAGCGGTTCCAGTTTGGCTGGGGACCGCCGTATGCAGCAAGTCCCATGAGCTTGCCGGCTTCGGCGAAACTGAGCCCGGAATTGAGCTGGGTGACAAAACCGGCTTTTCTGGCAACAGCTTCATACACAAACCCCAAAGTCGACAGAGTCGTCAGGTGAGACTGAACCGTTTCGCTGTGCAGTTCCGTTAGTTTGGTGCCGCGGCCTTCGTACAGCGTATAAGACTCCGTATGACGCCCGTATTTATCGGAAATCGTTGACCCGCTGGCATCCACAACCAGGACCAGGGCTTCGTCAAATCCGGAAGGCCAGAAGGCCGAATAGGCATGGGCCAGATGATGGCTGGGGACCTGCCGCACATGTGAAGCCAGTTCGTCTGAAAACTTGCTTCGCATGATCTGTGGTGCCATATCGACACCCGGCATGTTTGCCGTGATGGTGCTCATCGCTGACAGAGGCAGTTCCAGGTAGTTCAGGCAGTAAGCAATGCTTTCCCCAGGTACCTGAATTTGACCCATCTGATCAGGGGACTGCAGCATGAACCCCACACTGTGCTTCACCCGGTCCAGGCGTTCCTGCTCGATCGCAACCACCACCCTGCCGTCCTGAACGACGGCGGCGGAGCGGTCGTGTCCCATATTGATACCCAGGTGAAATTTGCTCATTGACAGCACGAGTATCTATACGAAAGGAGTGCGACCGGGATGTTTGAGTACACAACAAGCAGTCCGCAGCCGGGCACAACACGGGTGAAACTGCACAACAGTCATCCGCACGCAGCAGCGGAACGCAAAAAAAGATTCGCGGGATCCTGCCAGTGTTAATTTAGAATGCATCAAAGACCACCTCAAGTACAGGCACGGTCTCCTTTACAGGCACGCGCCCGTCCTCAACGCGTCTGTATCGTGGACTGAAGCGGATCGTGTACCAGGCAGATCACAGTTTTTCACTGTGTGAGTTTACGGGGTGCCGGCAAATCCGGTGCGTTCATCACTGATCATCTGCAGGATGAACTGCGGCATTGTGTGAGTCTTCGGTGTTTTTGCAAAAGACGATGTTGCGATCAATGCCTCAACAGCCGGCTCCGTTTCGGACAACAGTCCGGGACATGAATCAGACAAACGTCACGGCTGTGTTTGAACGTTTTGTTTGTCCGATCGCAGTACACTTCAGGACCGGTCCTGTTACTTGCCGGACAGTGCGGGTATCCTTGCCGACCGTTGTTCGTGACCGTTCGACATTGATTCCGCAGGTGTGCGGGAGCCGTCACGTTTGTGGGAAAATTACTCTGAGGACACAGTGCATTTGAAGTTTTCTCTTAAGAATATTGTATCGGTGAGCGTCCTGTTTCTGACCGCTGTGGCTCAGAGCGCGGAATTTGATTCCGTAGAGATTTGTATCGGTTCGCAGGCTGACGATGTCGAACGCAACGTGGCCGCCCTGCTGGCTCGCCGCATCACCGAACCGACCGGCATACGGGTTCAGGTTAAGTCAGGTGCCGAACCGGATTCCGGAACAGGTTCCGAATCAGACACGGAGTCGTCCCCGAACAACAGGCTTCTTATATTGCTTGGTATTCCCGGGCACCACGACGAGATCCGCCGGTTGTTTGAGACGCATCACATCAAACGGCTGTCCGACCGCGACCCCGGGCCGGAAGGGTTCCTCGTGGCGATGTCTGACGAATACGACGGTGTGCTGATCGCAGCGGGATCTGACCGGCGGGGAGTGCTGTATGCCGCGGGGGAAGTGTTACGACAACTGACTGTTCATGAGCACACCGTCGAAGTTCCTGATACATTCACCGTGCGCACGGCGCCGGCATTCGAAGTCCGCGGCACGCAGTTCGGACAAAGCCACATTGCCAGGCGTCTGGCGGGAGTGCGCGACTGGACTTCAGAAGAGACTCAGCGTGTGATCATGGATTACGCCCTGGCCGGAGCGAATGTATTCCCCGTAGCGCCCGGGCCTCTGTTTGATTTTATCAAATCTTTCGGTCTGATGACCCAGGGCGGATTCGGTGCGAACACCGGGTCCGGTCCGCCGGAATGGAACGCGAAGGAGTCGATTGGGCGGATCGGATATATCTGCCTGTCTGTTCCTGAAGCTGTAGCGGCTCAGCTTGAACGTTGCGAAAATCAGTTTCGAACGAGTCCCTCGTATGATTACATCAAATTTCACGGCGGTGACGGAGGAGGCTGCGAATGTGACCTGTGCGATCCCTATGGTCTCACGTTTATCAGGGTCGTGGAGCAGATGGCTGCGATTATTCACAGGTATCATCCGGCAACAAAAATTTACTTCACCAATCAGAAATTCGACAACGCTGACGACAACGCGATCTTTCGATACCTGCAGGAAAAGCCTCGTGACTGGCTCTGGGCCTGGGGTTACGGTCCTGGATCCGACGCGGCAACGTGGCAGCCAGGTCATCGCCAGACGCATCGAATGGATCTGTTTCGTTATCCGGGATTTGGGCCGTTCGATCTTTATCCCCGCGAAATCCTGCGTCAGCTGCCACCTCGTCACGTGCTGACGTACTACAACGAAATAACCCACTGGCGTTATTCTCAGCATGGTTACATTCAGATGTATCCCCGCGCCGACCGTGCAGGTGACCTGCCTCCGCGGACCGGTCATTTCATCTATGAGAGGCGGCCGGACCAGGCACTCACCATGGTCTACGACCGACTCACCTTTTTTGCATGGCCGCGGTACTACCATCGGGTGTTCAATGATCTCATGCGTTACAGCGTGGGTGACGTGACTCATTCCAGTGGTCACCACGACCACTTCAACCAGTGGATGTGGCAGCGACTTCTCTGGTCACCGCGGACCGGCGTTGAAGACGTTGTCGAGGAATACTGTCGTACCTGGTTTGGGCCGGAAGCCGCAGACCTCATGTCGCAGGCGATTTTTCAGCTTGAGGAGAACCTTGAGGAAGATCCGTCGATTCCGCTTGCAGAGAAGGACGGGATCGATCGCTGCTATGTGCTGGTGAAGGAGGCCGGCTGGAAGATTCCTGAGTTCCACCGCCGTACCAGCTGGCTGTGGAGACAATTCATGCAGAAGGCCGCGCTGGACAAGTACGTCCAGCTTAAGGTTCGGCAACAGACCCGTGTGAAGCTGCTCATCGAACGTGGTATCACGGATGCCCTGAAGGACGGCGACATGAGTCGCGCGATCGAAGATGCTCTGGCAGCAATTGAGACGCTGACGGAGTCGGCGGAGATGGCGGCTCTGCGTGAAGAAGCACGCAGACTGGGAGAAGAAAGTAACACCTTGTTCGGGGTGAGAAACGAAGGCTATTTCAATCTTGATCACGACTTCGTTGGTTTGGGATGGTTGAAACGACAGCTGAAGAATGCCGGACAGGCAACCGGGTCAGACCGTATCGACCGGCTGCGGATGATCGTTGATTATGAGAATCCCGGTCCCGGCGGCTATTACGACAATCTGGGGACCAGCAATCATGCTCCGCGGGTCGTGCACGGTTATCCGTACGATCACGGGCAGCCGTACGTTGCTCAAATGCTTTCCGAAGGCAACCGACCCAGTCAGCGATCCATGCATTTCACTCAGGACGAAACCGAAGGAGTCACTCTTCACTATCGTGATCTTGATCCTGAGGCCCGCTATCGTGTTCGCTTCACTTTTGTACGTCCGTGGTATCAGTCACGCTACGCGATGCGTATGAACCAGAAATCCCAGGCAATTCTGGCTGACGACGTGGTACTTACTGAGGAACAGGAACTGCCGGAACAGATGAGTGACTTTTTCACCTTTGATGTTCCTCCGGAAACCACCAGCGATGGTGAGCTCTTCATTTCACTGCGAAAGGCGAAAGGGGTCGCCGACGGTCCACGAGTCGAACGAGAACAATGGCGCAACAGTGGAGGATGGGGCACGATCGCCTCCGAAGTGTGGCTGATGAAACAGAGCGAATAACCGCGGCGCCGATCACCCGCTACAGTCTGTGTTCGATTCGGTTCAGATTTTGTATGCGGCTGATCGGACAGAGACAGGAGTCCACTTGAAATTTACAGGGGCTCTGTGACTCCTTTATCCGATCTTTGTCGTTGTCCGCTGTGCCGCGGTCACTCAACCGATCCGGGGATTCGAAGTCCATGAGATTATCGGGGATGTTTGCGGTGCGATGATTCGGATCGTGTGCATGTTGTCGTTTTCAACGTGAACGCCCGCTGCCTGCGATTAACCTCTGGTCCATCACGATTTCCATTATTTCAAAGACTTCGTCGACGCTGTATCCGGCATCCACTAATTCAAACCACAGGTCCATGATGTTCGGACAGTCATTAGAGTCCACGATGCCGGTAAACAGAGTCTCTGGATAGTCGGTGTTGGCGGCGATTGCAAACGCGTTGTTCGTACTCAGGGTTGCGGTCAGGGCCAGGGTCAATATTGCTGTGATGATACGTTTCACGGGGTTTCTCTCTGAATCGGAGGAAGTTGAGGTTCTCAGGAATGAACCTGCCTGCCACATCAGCGAGTCGCCAAATTTTGAAAACAATCACGGGATTGGCCGCATTGCATGAAAACAACACGGCTCGTGCAAAATTCCGCATGATACTTGATGGTGCCGCAGGAATTGATGCGAGACCGGACCGTTGCGATGGCCGAAAAGTAGGCTGTCGATGTCCACGGCACAGCTGCGATGATCACTGATCTGATTCAGTGAGGTGACATCCGGCAAAAGCTTGATGTTTCGGAAGCACTTTGAGCTGTAAAAACACACTACCCCCGGCGAGATTCGAACTCACGACCTTCGGATTAGGAATCCGACGCTCTATCCAGCTGAGCTACGAGGGCACGTTGTGTATTTTGTGTCGGATGCACTGGCCGAAGTCGTTAACCTACATCAGCCATGGTCGACCGATTGTCGAATTTGCCTGAACAAATTGATTCTAACGTGGTTCGCCGGTGGGTCCAGGGTCAGGATTCAGGATGTTCGGTCCGCTGCTGTTGAACTTTTCTGCTGTCACGCACGTGCGGATGTTGTATGCCGGTCGGATTGAAAAATTGATGCCGCCGGTGATCCGCGAAAGCCGTAGACGCCGCGACAAATTGTCTGCGGGAATTTTGTATTCGGAATCCGCCAGGCAATTCGGATATGCTCCTGTTTTTGCGGTGTGATTCGGTGATCTGGTGATCAACAGCAGTTATTCTCCATTGAGAATTCAAAGAGATAATGATGCATAAAATTCAATACATCATGGTAGGTGGGTTTCTGGGAGCCGGTAAAACCACCACGCTTGCCCGTCTGGCGGAGTATTACACTTCTCAGGGACTGAACGTTGGCATTGTTACCAATGATCAGGCGTCCGATCTGGTCGATACCAATATGCTGCGTGCCCTTGGGTTTGATGTGGGTGAAGTCGCGGGCGCCTGCTTTTGCTGCAGCTTCGATGATCTGATGAGTACGGTTCGCGGCCTGGGCAGGGAACAACGTCCGGACATTATTCTGGCCGAACCGGTGGGCAGCTGTACCGATTTGGTGGCAACGGTGATTCAACCCATTCGACAGCTGTTTGATGCGGAGTTTCGTATCGCACCGTACGCAGTGATTCTGAAGCCGTCACACGGAAAACGAATTCTGCGGAAACAGCAGCAGGCCGGGTTTTCTCCCAAAGCGGCCTACATTTTTACCAAACAACTGGAAGAAGCCGATCTGGTACTGATCAATCGTGTGGATGAACTGACCGAATCGGAAGCTGGAGAACTGGAAAATCTGGTCCGCACACATGTGGACGACAGGCCGGTTCTGCGAATGTCGGCCCGGACGGGAACCGGATTTGAAGAGTTCATCGAACTGCTTGCCCAAGAAGGTGACTACGGACGTCGGCTGCTGGATATTGATTATGACACTTACGCTGAAGGTGAGGCAGAGCTGGGCTGGTTGAACAGTAGTCTGCGGGTCCGTTCGAACAACGACTTTGAGCTCGATGCTCTGCTGCTGCAAATTGTTGAGCAGCTCAAGCTGAATCTGCAGACAGAGTCTGCGGAGCCGGCTCACCTTAAAGCGATCGGACTGTGGGAAGGTTTCTTCGGAGTCGCCAATCTGGTCAGCAGCGATTCGCCGGTGGAATTGTCTCTGCCGTCCAGTTGCAGTGTGGCGAGTGCTGATGTGATCATCAACGCTCGAGTTGCCTGTGACCCGAAGCAGCTGGAATCAATCGTCATGGCTGTTGTGGGAAATGTACTGGCATCTGTCGGAGCCACTGCTGAATTCCGGGGTACCCGGAGTTTCCGGCCCGGACGTCCGGAACCGACTCACCGCATCACCGAAATTTCCGGCTGACAATCAGCGGCCTGTTGGAGACACGTCTTGTCATCTGCTCCGATCCCTGTCCCTGTGCTTCGGCGATACCTTGTGCCGTTTGATCCTCGCAGGATTCCACATCTGTTCACCGACATACTGGTTCTGGGCAGCGGGATTGCCGGAACCCGGGCGGCCCTGGCTGTGGATCCGGCACTGCAGACGATCCTTGTTACCAAGGATCAGCTGCAGCAATCCAACAGCACCTATGCCCAGGGCGGTATTGCCGGCGTACTGGATCCGCTTGATGATTTTGCAAGTCACGTGGCCGATACCATCGCGGCCGGCAAGGGAATGTGTCATGTGGATATTGTGGAGAAGGTGATTCACGATGCACCGGAACGTATACGGGAACTGATTGATCTGGGAGCCGAATTTGATCGGATTGACGGCAGACTGGCGCTGACACTGGAGGGCGGCCACAGTTATCCCCGAGTGGCACACGCGCTGGGTGATGCGACCGGACAGGAACTTATGCGGGCCATGTATGCGTCGGTACAGAGTGCTCCGAATGTGGACATCTGGCAGCAGACTTATACGATTGATCTGCTCACGCAGGACGGTGTCTGCCGCGGTGCTCTGGTTTGGAATCCGGATCATGGGCGCACCTTCGTGTGGGCCAAGCAGACGATTCTGTGTACCGGTGGAGCCGGTGCTCTTTATCGTGAAACCACGAATCCGCCCATCGCGACCGCAGACGGACACGCACTGGCATTCCGAGCCGGCTGTGAAGTTCGTGACATGGAATTTATGCAGTTCCATCCCACGGTCCTGTACATCGCCGGCAGTTCACGGCATCTGATTACTGAGGCAGTGCGCGGCGAAGGTGCTCATCTGATCGACTCCACCGGGCGTCGTTTTATGCCGGACTATGACGAAGCTGCAGAACTGGCCCCGCGTGATGTGGTTTCGCAGGCAATCACCCGGCAGATGGAATTGACCTCACATCCCTGTGTTTATCTGGATTTGTCACCGATTGCCGAAGACCGAATTCGGCTGAGGTTTCCTCATATCGGAAAAGTCTGTGCGGATTTTGGTCTGGATATTACACGTGACAAAGTTCCGGTCCGGCCGGGTGCGCATTATATGATTGGCGGAGTCACCACAGCGTCAAACGGTCAAACGAGTCTGCCGAATCTGTGGGCGGCAGGTGAAGTGACATCCAGCGGGCTGCACGGGGCCAATCGCCTGGCCAGTAACAGTCTGCTGGAAGGTGTGGTCTTCGGGCGTGAGTGTGGTAGAAATGCATCTCAGGCGGCGACCGTGATTCCGGACAGTTTGACGGCACCGGCAATGACGTCGGCTCCGGTTGAGGACACGGCCGATGAATCGCTTGACCTTGCTGACATTCGCAATTCGCTAAAAAGTTTGATGTGGCGCAGCGTCGGTATCACTCGAAACGAAGAGTCACTGGAATTAGCCGAACAGCAACTGGATTTCTGGGCGAATTATGTGTGTCGCCGTGACCTGATGGAACCGGAAGGCTGGGAATTGCAGAATATGATGCTGGTTGGTCGAGTCATGGCAACTGCGGCGCAGGAACGCCGTGAAAGCCGTGGAGTTCATGCACGCAGCGATTATCCGCAGACAGATCCGCAACCGATTCCGCATATCCGGCTTATGCGTGCCTGATGTTCCGGGCGATCGCCCGTTCCTGGCAGCATGCTGCCAGGATGTGGTTCCAGTCTGTATGTTACCCGTATTCGTCATATTCTTTCATTCGGAGTACATCGATGCCTACGTCTCTTCCTGGCGTTAATCAGTTCGACCTCACAGGCAATGTGGCCATCATCACCGGCGGTACGAAAGGACTGGGGACCGCCATGGCAGCGGGACTTGCATCAGCGGGTGCGACTGTAATTGTCGTGGGACGTGATGCCGGTCAGGCGGCGGAGGTTGCTCAGGAAATTTCAGACACCTACGGTCAGCCGGCAGCGGGTGTTGCTGCCGATGTGACCAGTCCGGCGGACGTCCAGGACATGGTGGACGGGGTGATGGGGAGTCACCAAAAAATTGACATTCTGATCAACAGTGCAGGGATCAATGTTCGCGGGGCAATCGACGATGTGTCCTATGAAGATTTCCAGCAGGTTCAAAAGACAAACGTCGACGGTACCTGGTTGTGCTGTCGCGAAGTGATCCCGCACATGAAAGCCGCCGGATACGGACGCATTGTGAATATTGCCAGCACGCTTGGCATGGTAGGGCTGGCCAATCGAACTCCTTACACATCCAGCAAAGGGGCCGTCATTCAGCTCACTCGGGCCCTGGGACTGGAATTGGCTACGACCGGCATCACATGTAATGCGATTTGTCCTGGACCATTCCTGACACCGATGAATCTGCCGTTTGCTGAGTCGGAGGAAACCAGGAAGCACATTGTGGGAGCAGTGGCTCTGGAACGCTGGGGAGACCTTAGCGAAATCCAGGGTCCGGCGATTCTGCTGTCGAGTCCGGCCAGCAGTTATATGACCGGAAGTCTGCTGACCGTGGACGGGGGATGGACGGCAAAATGAAGGGACAGCCCGGCTGAAGTGAGTGTTTCCGGGTTCGGTAGTCACAGGTTTGACAGCGTTTTCCATACGCTGGATTCATTATTTGACACTGAATTCCAGTATCCATCGCTGATCTGTCTGCGGATTGACGCACCCCAATTCGAGCACGCCCAGTTCTGTAACGTTGGAATGAAATCGGACCGGTACCCAGGTTTCATTGATGGCGTCACTGGCTTCCAGCCGGGTTTCAACCGGAGCTGATTCCACCAGTTCTTCCGGTGACCAGGACTGTAGACGCGTTCCGATCGCGTCTTTCGGTCGCATTGTGGAACCAAAATCCGAAATGTGCCCGCTCTCCGACAGCCAGACTGATGTCCGGAGACGGGACGTCGCACGACGTTCCTTCTTCCATTCCCTGCGGAACCACGCACATGGCACGTTGGGGGGCGTGGCGCGCCAGGTACCGCCAGCCGGATGTTTCAATTCCAATGTACCAGCAACAGGCCGTTGCGGACGATCATTAACGGCACACCCGGGAACGAATCTGTCAGCGATCAAACTGGTGACTGCTGAGTAGTCCAGCTCCAGACAGACTCCCTGCTCAGCGAATAATCCGGACGAATAGTGGGCCAGTGCTAAATCCATATTGTCGCCGCCGACCAGCTGAGGAATCAGCAGAAACTGAGCCTGTAGTTCGTTGTTGTCCAGGTCAACGTATGAAATCACGATGTTGGTGGTGCCAAGATCAATACCGATTGCGAAACGGGCAGCGATGATGTCGTTTTCCGTAAACGAATCTGGGGAGAATTGTGTGATATCGCACTCATACATGTCGGACAACAGAGCAGGCAGTGTTCCTGTTTGAGGGGGGTGTTTGCCGACGTGCGAACTGTGTTCAAGCGTAATGCGGAGCCGGACATCCAGGAATTCACGGGATTCCAGGGAAATCTGCAAACGGAACACTGCAAAGCTCTATTTGAAAACTAGACTTTGTGTCGCAGGTGGCCGGGTGTTCGCTGCGCTGAAATTCGGCGGAGAGGAAAGTCCGGGCTCCACTGAACACGATGGTGGATAACGTCCACCGTCCGCAAGGACCGGGCAAGTGCAACAGAAAGCAAACCGCCTGAGAAGTTCGCTTCGAGGTAAAACCTTCGTGGTTTTCCAGGTAAGGGTGAAATGGTGCGGTAAGAGCGCACCGGCGGCTCAGGTGACTGAGTCGGCCGGGTAAACCCCATCGGGAGCAAGGCCAGACAGACGGGATCAGTTCCTTCGGGAGCCAGCGGGGTGCTTCAGACCGTTTGACCGTCGGGTGGGCTGCTGGAGACGTCGGGTAACCGGCGTCGTAGATAAATGAACACCCGTGGTGCTTCGGTATCACGACAGAACCCGGCTTACAGGCCACCTGCAGTTTTATCCGGCGTATTCGACAACGAACGACCATTGGCAGTTTGGTGCAGCCGGTCGATTTTTTCGCGGAGGGAGAAGGTCATCAGGCGAAGGAGACGACCAGGCAAAAAGTGGTGACCACCTGCCCTGCATCGTTGAACTCATTTTGACCGCTGCTGCTCGTCACTTTCGGGCAGCATCTTTGTTACGATTGGCCACAGGTTTGCCTGGGCTGTGCAATTGAATAAAACTTGCAGACGGTCTGTATGGCTGATCGGGGACACATCACTTGATTTGCTCAGGATTTCATAAGGAACACCATCAATGACCAAAGTGAACACGCGAGTTGGTCTGATCGGTTACGGGACGATTGGAAATGCGGTCCATCGACTGATCGATGCTGATTCAGAAAACGGGATGGAAGTCGCATTCGTTCATGATGTTGATTCGTCGCGACTGAAGGACGTTGAGTCCGGGCTGGTGCTGACCGATCTTGCTGAGTTTGATTCAGCAAATGCTGATCTGATTGTGGAGATGGCCCATCCGGATGTCAGTCGACAGTGGGCGACGACCATACTGGAGAAGACGAATTACATGCTGATTTCGGTCACCGCTCTTGCTGATAAAGCTTTTGAGGAAAGCCTTGAGCAGACGACTCGCCGGCACGGCACTCGTGCCTGGCTGCCTCATGGCGGCGGTGTGGGAGTGGACGCTCTGCTTGAAAACCGCGATGTCTGGGAAGAAGTCTGTGTGGTCATGAAGAAGCCGCCCGGAAACGTCGACTGCGCGGCGATCGGGATTGATCCTGACAGTATCACTGAAGAAACCACCCTGTACGACGGTCCTGTGCGTGACATCTGTCCGAAGTTTCCTCGCAATGTCAACACGATCGCCACAATTGCCTATGCCAGTCTGGGGTTTGACCGTACAAACGCGAAACTGATCGTGAATCCGGCCTGGAATACGGCGACTGTGGCCGTGCACGCCCGGGCTCCCGGTATCATTCTTGACATCGAACGTTCCGAGACAATCTCCGGAGTGACCGGAGCCAGCACACCGGCATCGATCTACAACAGTATTCAGATGATCGGATCGAAGGGTTCCGGAATTCACATTCGCTAAACTGATAATCACGAGAACAACAAAATGCCTGTGCGCATTTCTCCCTGGGCGCGGCAACTTAAGTCGTCGCCCACCCTTGAGGTCAAAGCGGTTGCCGATCAACTGCGGGCTGACGGTGTGCCGGTACTGGATCTGGGTATCGGCGAAATGAATCCGGAGATCCCGGTTCCGGGGTTGATCAAGCAGGCAATGGTCGACGCACTTGATGCGGACGCGACCCACTATTCGGCGGAACGGGGTGACCCGGAACTCATTTCCGCGATCTCCGAAGATCTCGCCCGCTTCGGTCTTTCGTATTCTGACCGACAGATTGTCGTCTGTCCCGGCCCTAAGGATGCCATCTTTAAGGTGGCATTGACGATTCTGAATTCAACGGAGCGGCGGCGACGGCTGCTGATGTTTACGCCCGGATATGAGTCTTTCGAAAATGTTCCGATTCTTGTCACAGGAGATCCTCCCGTCATCCTGCCAACGGATTCTAATTTCCTGCCGGATCCTTCACAGCTCGATGAACTGCTGAAGACCGATGACACCATCGCAGCGGTCGTGCTGAACTCTCCTAATAATCCGACCGGGGCCATCTATGAGAAACCTTTGCTGCGTGATCTTGCTGATGTGCTGTCGCGACACGAAGACGTTGCCGTGATCTCGGACGAGGTTTACCGGACGATCTACTACGACGACGCGGAATATGCGAGTATCGCTCCGCTTTTGCCGGAGCAGACATTTGTTGTGAGTGGAATGTCAAAAGAGGTTTCCGGAACCGGTCTGCGGCTGGGCTTTGTCGCCGGACCTGAAAAGCACATCGCGACTGTGGCGGTTGTGGAGGGAAATGCTTCTTCGTGTGTTAATCTGCCAACTCAAAAGGGCTACGCGCGTTTTCTGCGGGCCGATGCTGATTTTGCAGAACGCCATTCCATTCGGGATCAGTTGTGTGTCCGCCGCGATCATTTGCTCAGCAGGTTTGCTGAGGCTGCACCCAAAGCCAGATGGAACCGGCCTCAGGGGGCATTCTATTTTTTTCCGGATATGACTGCATACATCGGTCAGCGGGATGCCGACGGTCGGGTGATTGAAAACGATATGGACCTGTCACGTCATGTGCTTGAGACCAGACATGTTGTCACCATACCCGGTACACTGTTTCACCGTCCGGGACACATGCGTTTTGCCTTTGCCCAGTCAATCGAGACAATCGATCGGGCTATGGAAAATCTGGGCGAAGCTCTGGCGCTGCTGCGGACCTGAAAATTCAGGTGAATGGCGGCTTTCCGTCTGCTGTTCCGGAGTGGAGGTTTCCGGTGGTTCCGCAGGAGGTGTGGACGTGGCCGGAGACGTGGTCTTGCCGGACAACATTGCCTGGTCACAGGGAGTTGACGTCGGTGAACAGGAATCCCGGACAGAGGATTGACTTTTGATTCCCTGCGGCCATAACGTGGGCGTTAGGATTCACCGATATACGAAGCTACGCGAGTGCGGCATTTGCTTATGTTTGAGGACCACGAACGCGAACGATTCTTCCACGAGCTTTGGGAGTCCGTACGAATTGAGCGTGAGGTGAGGTTTTCGCTGTTCACCTTTGGTGATTCTGACCTGCCCTATTTTCTGGTGATGCCCTCGGACGGCGAAAACAAGACCGTTTCCGTGCGTCAGGGGCAGGTAACAATATCGCGGGCCAAGATTCTGACTCCTGATAACGTGCGCCCTGAGTTTCAGAACTTCTTTGAGAATTCGGATGAGTTTGGGGCTGCCGAGTTTCTGATGGCCCGGACGGCCGCTTTTTCGAATCTGAAACTCAGCAATCATCAGGGCAGCGAACGTATCGTTACCGATACTGTTGCCGAAGCGGTGGATCAGCTCAATCAGCGGCTGGATGGTGAGGAAGAGGAGCACACCGCCATTCTAACGGCCCCGCCAGGACTGGCCGGTTTTGCCCTGTTCAAATATGCATCGCAGCGTGTCATGTCCAGTGCTCAGGATAATTTGCAGGAACTTCGCGAGCGAGGTTTTCTTCCTTAGCGGTCCGTCACTCTTTGTTGCAAAGACGTGGTGCATGAGTCCCGAGACCGGTGAATATCTGATGCTGTGGACAGCCCGGGCCAGTGTCGCGTGTTACGTGATTGCACTGTGGCGCTGGCTGTTTGCCGGGACCCGGAATCTGGCTTCTGATCCTGTTGCCGCCAGACCGGCTGATCGCCTTTACATTCTGTGTTGGTCGGGTGCATGGTTGTTTTGTGTGCTGCACGTGGTCTGTGCCTTCCAGTTCAGGCATCACTGGGTCCATTCTGCGGCACTTCAACACACAGCAGAGATGACCGAACGTGTTGTGGGGATCAACTGGGGCGGCGGGCTGTATATCAACTACGTATTCCTGATCTGCTGGGGAGTCTCGTCGGTTCGCAGTCTGAGAATACTGGGTCATCCGTCATTGAGGCGGCCTGTCTTCGAGACGTATATGCATGGTTTTGCCGCATTTATGATGTTCAATGCGACTGCGGTTTTCGGACCCTGGTGGTGGTGGATCCCCTCCATCATTGTGGTGGCGCTGGTTTCGTATCGGAAACCGGCCCTGCGGCAGTCGAATACGCAGCAGTGAATACTTTTCTATTTGACCACGAAGTTGACCATACGGCCGGGGACAGCAATCACTTTAACCACGTTCTTTCCCTCGAGCTGCTGCTGGACAGTCGCATCTGCCTCCGCCGCAGACTGCAGCGCAGTCTGATTCGCGTCGCCCGGTACATGGATTTTTGCTCTCAGTCGACCGTTGACCTGCACCGGTATTTCAACGGTGTCTTCGATCAGCAGTGATTCATCATGCTCCGGCCAGGACTCACGGGCCAGTGATTCCGTATGGCCGAATACGCGCCAAAGCTCTTCCGCAATATGCGGAGCAAACGGGCTCAGGATAAGCACAAATGGCTCCAGCACGGCTTTCGGCCGGATGTCTTCGTGTCCCATAAAGTTGACGAACTCCATCATACGACTGATTGCCGTATTGAAGCTCATTCGTTCAATGTCAGCGGACACCGCTTTGATGGTTTTGTGCAGGATCCGCATTTGCTGCTCTGTCGGTTCTGAGTCAGAGACCGCAGCGTTCAAAATCAGATCTTCAGATCGTTGGTCAATGACCATACGCCAAACGCGTCCCAGAAAGCGGAAGACACCTTCAACACCCTTCATGCTCCACGGTTTGACCTGTTCCAGAGGTCCCATGAACATTTCATAAAGGCGCAGTGCGTCAGCTCCGTATTCGTTGACCACGTCGTCCGGATTGATCACGTTTCCCCGTGATTTGGACATTTTTTCGCCGTTCTCTCCCAGAATCATGCCCTGGTTCACCAGGCGATTAAACGGTTCAGGGGTCGAAACATGTCCTCGATCAAACAGCAGCTTATGCCAGAACCGCGCGTACAGCAGATGCAGCACCGCGTGTTCAGCTCCTCCGATATACAGGTCGACGGGCAGCCAGTACTTCTCTTTGGCAGGATCAATGAACTGATCTGAATTCTGCGGGTCGCAAAATCTCAGGTAGTACCAGCAGCTGCCGGCCCACTGAGGCATACTGTTTGTTTCCCGCTTCAGGGGTGTCCCGTCTTCTGCCGTTTTGTACAGCCATTCTTCGGAAGCCTTGGAGAGCATTGGCTGAGGGGTGCCGGTGGGTTTGAAATCCTCCATATGAGGATGTGGCACGGGCAGATTCTTTTCTGATTCCGCACGCATCAAACCTGTTTGGTTGCCGTCGGTATCCAGTTCATGCCAGATTGGAAACGGTTCACCCCAGTACCGCTGACGACTGAACAGCCAGTCCCTCAGTTTGTAATTAACGGCAGCCTGCCCCAGTCCCGAGGATGTCAGTGTCTCCGTGATCGCTGCTTTGAACTCGACAGTCGGAGTGCCGTCATGTTCACCGCAATTGATCGCTTTTCCCAGGCCTGAAAACGGAGTCAGGTTCTGTCCGTTTCTGTTAATGGACAGTGCGGCTTCGTCTTTGGACGGCGTCCAGTCTTCAGGTGGCTGAACGACGGGAAGGATCGGCAGGTTGAACTGAACGGCGAATTCAAAGTCACGCAGATCATGGGCAGGCACCGCCATGATGGCTCCCGTGCCGTAACTGATCAGCACATAGTCGGCGACCCACACCGGAATTTGTTGTCCGTTGACCGGGTTGACCGCATAAGAACCGGTGAACACTCCCGACTTCTCTTTCGCCAGGTCTGTGCGATCCAGTTCACTTTTGAGTGATGCGGTGCGACAGTATTCCTGCACGGCAGTTTGATTTTCGCTGATTGTTAACCGATTGACCAGCGGATGCTCCGGAGCGATCACCATGTAGGTGGCTCCGTACAGTGTGTCCGGTCGAGTCGTATACACCCGCAGAACATCATCGGACGGTTCCTCCGGCCATCCCTCATTGGTTCGCTGCGTCCTCCAGGCATCGAACGGACCATCACCGGTGAAAAAGTCAACATTGGCCCCGGTACTCCGACCAATCCAGTTGCGCTGCAGCAGCTTGATGGATTCCGGCCAGTTCAGATCCCTCAGTTCCGATTCGAGGCGGTCTGCGTATTTTGTGATTCTCAACATCCACTGCCGAAGAGGAATCCGCTCCACAGGGTGACTGCCGCGTTCACTCAGTCCGTCGATGACTTCTTCATTTGCCAGCACAGTACCCAGTGCGGGGCACCAGTTGACAGGGGCTTCTGAGATGTATGCCAGGCGATGCCGATCCTGATAACGACGAACAGCATCATCTCCCTTGTCCTGGACATCTTTCGGAATCGTGAGCTCTGCAATTGGTCGACCCTTGCCGGTACGACTGATCCCATCCGGACCGTTCCAGCGGCAATCAGCGTCGTACCAGGTGTCGAACAACTGCAGAAAGATCCATTGTGTCCAGCGATAGTATTCGGGGTCTGTTGTGGCAATTTCGCGTGACCAGTCGTAGCTGAAGCCCAGCATCTTCAGCTGACGACGAAATGTTTCAATGTTCTGTTCGGTCGTTTCGCGCGGATGAGTACCCGTTCGGACCGCGTGTTCTTCTGCCGGTAAACCGAAAGAGTCCCAGCCCATCGGATGCAGCACATGCCGGCCGTTCATTCGAGCGTGTCGAACGACGATGTCGGTGGCCGTGTAGCCTTCCGGGTGGCCAACGTGCAGTCCGCTTCCCGACGGATAGGGAAACATATCCAGCACATACAGCTTTTGAGCAGCATCCGTCGGAATCCTGTCGGGCAGAACAAACGTTTGGTTTTCTTCCCAGAATTCCTGCCATTTGTGTTCAATGCGTTTTGAGTCGTAGCGAGGCATTTGAGGTCTTGGTGTTGAAGATCAGATTCATACGGATGGACGGGATTCGGAAGGCGGCGGCAGTGTATTGAACAGGGGGCGGCCTGCAAATCATGTGCTGGTGGCAGGTTATGGACACGAATTCATCAAGTGGCAGGATACAGAACCAGTATTCTCACAATCTTTGAATTTCCATAAAAACCACGTTCCACGGACTGAGTCCGCACACCACAGAACTTCGCGGTTGATTTTCGTCAGAGGACCAATCATGACCTACAAACAGTTGTTTCTGCTGATTCTTACGATCTGGTCAGCGGAACTGGTGACGCGACTGGTGTTCGACATGATGCTGCCGCCTCAAATGGAGTATCGGACTGTCTATCTGCAGAAAGATCCGGACAGAAATGTTTTTCTCGGACGTGGACTGGCTGACCTTGGAAAACGAGGCTGGAAGATTGCCGATGCTGTTCCGGATCCGGATGACCGACAGCAACTGGTTGTGTTTATGCAGCGACAGACGATTCTGAAGCTGGGTGACTGAAGGGGCAACGATGCCGGAACGGCTGCAGAAAACCGATCAGCGCCGATCAGTGTGGATGTCACGACTGCTGGCAGTGCTGCCACTGGTGGCCTGTCTTCTGACGGGATCGGCGGTTCATCAAGCGTCGCCGCTGGACAGAACCGGGACACCCCGGCGTCCACTGCAGTTCGCCCGCTATTGTTTCAATCACGGCCAGGACCCGATTTCTCACACGTCGAAGCTCGTCAGTCGGTTTCGGTTTCGGAACGTGGGAGCAAATCCTGTTCAGTTGGGGGAAATCGAACGCAGTTGCGGATGCCTGACTCCGGAATTGAGCCATCGCCGGCTTGAACCAGGTGAAGTCGGTGAAATGAAGGTCTCCGTACCTCTGGCCGAGCAGTCTGAGGGGTTTCATGAATTCCAGCTGACCGTTCATTACACGGCCCCTGAACCACGGAATGAAACCGTTCTTATCAAGGCCGTATTTCCGGAGCCTGAAATCCATGTGATACCCAGAGCAATGCACGTTTCACAGCGCGGAACCGCAGGGCAGCCAATCACTCACCACTTCACCGTTTATGACAATCGGGGTCAACCACTCAGGGTTGAGGCAGTGGAGTCGTCGTCACCCTGGATTCACGGCCGGATTCAGTCGGTCAAAGACGGGGGGCGAGAGACTCGGATTGGGATAGAGATTCAAGGTGAAATTCCTGCAGGAACGCATCGCATGCTGGTTCATGGTCAAACGGATGATCCTCAGTTTTCCACGGTCGTGATGCCCGTCAGAATTCAGGGACCTGAACGCACTGAGCCGGTGCTTGTCAGACCTTCCCGTTTGCGACTGCGGGCAGAGCAGACTACTCCGGAGTTTGTTCAGGTGCAGATCCCCGAGCACTGGGTGATTTCACATGTTGACTGTTTCCCGCCCGAGTTGCTTTGTGAATGGCAGCAGACATCAAACGGCGCACTGCAGACAGTGAGTCTGGCCCTCACGGTCAGTGAATCACCATCGCCGGGTACGAGGGAAGGAGTCGTGACACTGTACGCGAATGACTCCACTGAGATGGTCACGGTGTCTGTCGAAATTCTCGTCAACAGACCCGGATCGATACAGCCGCAGGATGCCCGGGGCGTTAACGAATCCCGTTCGAGTCAGGAGTAGCTGTTCAACGTCAGAACCAGCAGCGTGATTGCCACGACGATTGCGCCAAGTGAGACGAACATCAGGCCATCGTAGATACCGGGATCAGAGTTTGGTGGTGACACGATCGCCCTCCTGAACATTATACCGACGTGAACTGGCTACGACGATACCGACGGAACTGTCCGGTTCAACGAGAGATACCCGGACGTCGCATACGAACTGATCCTGACGGAATACGTGTACTGTCATTCCTTCCCGGATCGTATCATCGCTGCCAATATTAATTTTTACAAATTCCTGTGTGCGGCTTCGAGACTGGAGTTTATCCACGACATAACCGTCCACCTTTTCAATTGGTTCTGAACTTTTGACGGCGACGCGCTGTGTGGAATCAATTCCGTTTGCACGCAGTAGTTCTTTCATCCGGACATTTTCAGCAAGATAGCGCTCTTCCGCCTGTCGGTAGACATTGAGTGATTTGTTGAGTTCCAGGATTTGACTGTCTTTTTCGCGAATATCGGCCAGCTGGCGTGTCAGTCGAACGCCTCTGGCTTCAATCTCCTGGCGATGAGCCAGGGTTTCAGCCAGTCTGGCGTCTGATTCTGCGGCAGCTCGCTCACTTTCTGCAATTGCCTTGTTTCGGGCCTGGCGTTCGTCGGCCAAAAGTCGTTCAGCAGTTTCCGTTGTTGTTCTGGCGGACCTCAGTTGCTCTTCGGCGGTATCACGCGAACTTTCAGCCTCTTCACGCAGTTGATTGGCCGCAAGTACTTCTGTTTTTCGCTGATTGACTTCATCATTGAGATTTCCCTGCAGCGATGTCACTTGAGTATTTGCAGCGTTGAATTTCTCACGCCATGTATCCTGCAGTGAATACGCTGCTCCGGCAAAGCAGACGAACAGCAGACTCAGACAAAGCTGCAGGACAATCAGCATTTTTCCGACGGCATTCATCCAGGATTCTCCAGTTCAGCACATGTGCTGAATTTGTCTTCTGTTCTATCCAAAGTCGAACAAATCAGTCTCAGCGATCCAGTTGCTGCCGGACCTGGTCTGCCCGCAGCTGCAGATTTTGAATGTCCAGTCGAAGTCGCAACAACTGATCTGTTAGTGTTCGTTCCAGTTCCCGGAGCTCGAACTTGTGTGTACGCAGTTCTTCCAGTTCTTCATCCAGCCGGGCGACATCCTGACGTCGACTGTTCGTTTCGTCACGTACGATTCGAGCATCGACCGACAGTCTCTGGAACTCACCCGAAATGTCCGTAACCTGCTTTTCATAATCGACTGCGACTAACTGGAGCTGCTCGCCTCTCTGCTTCATTGCCTCGGCATCCTGAGCTTGTTCAGCTTTGTGCTGTTCCAGTTGTGCATTGACTGATTGGAGTTGTGTCGCAGCCTCACCGGATTCAGCCTGCAACTGCCCCTGTGCATCGTTTGTTGCGGCAATCACGGCTTCAAATACTGTCTGATTGGAGGCCACAGACTTGCGATCCCCCAGTCGCCGCGAAACACTCCATCTGACTGTTTCCCCGTACTGGCGCTCAAACGAGTAGTCAGGCAGTTCTGCCATTGCCTGTGTCATGCCCGGCACAGCAAAATACGCTACCATTGACACGCCGGCCAAAAGAACCGACACAACGGCAGTAAAAACAAGGAGGATCTTGCCAAACACGCTTCAACTGTTCCGGTGAGCACAGTGTGTATAAAAACGACGCCAATTTGCAGGGAACTGGCTCTTTTATACGCAGCTCACAAAAAGTGAGTCAAACAGAAAGTGAGTCATCCAATCGATTTGGAATAACAAACCGATCCCAGTCGGGCACTCGGCAGGTTGATGGCCAAATCGGTGTTAGGTCGCAACAAAGCTTCGCATCCGCCGATTGATCAAATCGATGCATGCGCAGCCTGCTCCCTTGTCTGAATATCGACCACAGCCAACGTTGACTGAGTAAGTACGAAGCTAATCCGGATATTTGTCCGTGACTGAATAATTATGCTGTTCGCTTCAGGTGACGTATTTATCCTACTCTCACATATATAGTATACGCATGTACACTAAAGTTGCCAGCTTATGAGTGGGGGCAGTTGTTCTGACATTTTGTTCCGGTCGTGTGTCTAACCCGAATATGGAATCCTGTGTCGTCAATTGCATCCAATTCAGGAACTCAGTCAATCATGAAACCTGCTGGTACCATGCTGCGAGTATGGCCTGGACAACCCGACCCGCTTGGAGCCACCTGGGACGGACAAGGTGTCAATTTTGCCATCTTCTCGGAACATGCGACGGCTGTTGATTTGTGTTTGTTTGACTCTGAGTCGGACACTCAGGAGGCCCATCGTTTGTCACTGACCGAGCGAACCCATCAGGTTTGGCATGGTTATCTTCCGAATATTTGTCCGGGACAGCTTTACGGATATCGAATTCACGGTCCTTACCTCCCCGACCAGGGGCATCGATTTAACCCCCATAAGGTCGTCCTGGATCCCTATACCCGTGCACTTGGACGCGGTATCACCTGGTCGGACAGCATGTTTGGGTACATCACGTCCGAGCATGATCTTTCGATTTCAACCAGCGATAACGCGGCGTTTGCGCCACTGGGTCTTGTGGTTGACCCGGAATTTGACTGGCAGGGGGATACGCTGCTCAGGACACCCTGGCACAAGACGTTTATTTATGAAGCTCATGTGAAGGGCTTCACTAAGCTGCACCCCGACATCCCGGAAGCCCTTCGCGGCACCTATCAGGGGCTGGCGTCAGACCAGGCAATTGATCATCTCAGGCGGCTGGGGGTGACGGCTCTGGAGTTAATGCCGGTGCATTACAATGTCAATGACCGCCATCTTGAACAAAACGGTCTTTCGAATTACTGGGGATACAACACACTCTCATTCTTCGCCCCGGATCGTCGGTATGCCGCCGCAGATAACGCGGCTGACGTGATCAACGAATTTCGAGAAATGGTTCGCCGACTGCACAAAGCAAACATCGAAGTCATTTTGGATGTTGTTTACAACCATACGGGAGAAGGCAATCATGTTGGACCCACGTTGTCACTCAGAGGTATCGACAATGCTTCCTACTATCGGGTGATGCCGAACAGCCAGAGGTACTACCAGGATTTTACCGGTTGCGGAAACACGCTCAACATGCAGTGTCCGCGTGTCCTGCAGCTGATTATGGACAGTCTGCGGTACTGGGTGCAGGAAATGCATGTCGATGGATTTCGTTTCGACCTGTGCAGTGCTCTGGCCAGGGAACTGCATGATGTGGACAAACTGAGTGCATTTTTTGACATCATTCTGCAGGACCCGCTGCTGTCTCAGGTTAAACTGATTGCCGAACCATGGGATCTGGGTCTGGGTGGCTATCAGGTTGGAAATTTTCCTCACTTGTGGTCTGAATGGAATGGAAAATACAGAGACACAATTCGCAGATTCTGGGCGGGTGACGGAGGTGCAGTCAACGAATTTGCAACGCGGTTGACAGGCAGCAGCGATTTGTTTCAACACAATGGACGTCGTCCGTCCGCCAGCATTAATTTTGTTACGGCACACGACGGGTTTTGTCTGCGTGACCTGGTCACCTACCACCACAAGCGCAATCTTTCCAATATGGAAGACAACCGTGACGGTGAGGACCACAACAATGGATGGAATTGCGGGGCGGAAGGCGAATCAGACGATCCGCAGATCGGGAAAATTCGTCTGAAGCAGCGTAAGAATTTCATTACGACGCTGATGATGTCGCAGGGAGTTCCTATGCTCCGCGCCGGAGACGAACTGAGTCATACGCAGCATGGCAATAACAATGCTTACTGCCAGGACAATGAAATCAGCTGGCTGAACTGGAATCTGGATGATTCTCAACAGGAATTTCTGAGCTTCTGCCAGTCGGTGGTGCAGATCTGGCACGAACAGCCGGTGCTGAAACGAAGAAACTTCTTTCAGGGACGCCGGATCCGCGGTGCGGGAGTCAAAGACATCGCGTGGCTGATGCCGGACGGAGGTGAAATTACCGACCAGGAATGGAATTCGGGAGCCATGCACTCACTGGGAGTACGGCTGAACGGAGAGTCGATGAATGAAGTGGACGAACAAGGTGAACAAATCGTTGGAGAAACACTGCTGCTGCTGCTGAGTAATTTGCCGGCCCCTGTTCCGTTTTTGCTTCCACGACACAAGCCTTCCGAACGATGGATCACGATTCTGGATACCAGCGTTCCTGTTCATGAAATTTCCCGGACTCCGTTGTCGGCAAACGAATTTTTCCCGCTGCAGGGACACAGCGTGGCCGTTCTCAGCCTGAAGCCGGGCTGGCCACCGGTGACAAATCAGGTGCACGAACCTCACTCGGAATCACTCTGACCGCACCTTGAAGATCTCAACGAGCCCGCAGATAAGCCGAACTCCTGCCGACTAATCAAGTCGTGGAAACACAAATCCGCTGTATTGCTGCCGGACGATCCGTGTTATTTGTCGTAATCCAGATTCAGTCGCACTCCACTGTCCCGGAGGGTTTTCAGGTGTGTTGATTTCGACTCTTCGTTCAGGGGGTTTCCGGCAAGATATAACTTCCAGAATGAGGCAAAACGGCGTTTGCCTGTGGCATCAGCCTGGGCCATATCGGCCAGCGGTCCGATGTTCTGGATTTTGTTGCCCTGGAGGTAGGTCGAATAGACTGTTTTTCCTGGAGGCAGCATGGACACATCTTCGATGTTGTTGTGCGCTAAACCAATCGAGTCCAGTCGGGGAAGTTCAGTGACCGGAGCCAGATCTTTGATCCTGTTGTGGTTCAGTGACAGTGTCCAGAGCTTCCTGAGTCCGGATGTCGGTTCGAGGGATTCGACCTGATTATGGGAACCGTACAGTGATGTCAGGCGATCCAGAGTTTCCAGGCCTTCCAGCGACGCAACTTTGTTGTGTTCAAAATTTAGATACTGGAGTTTTGCCAGTTTCCCCAGAGGCGTGAGATCTGCAATTTCATTGTGCTGAATACTGAGTGACTGCAGATTCTTACAACCGGCCAGTGCCGTCACGTCTTTGATGTTGTTCTTACCGAACCGGGCTTCTCCCAGATTGATGCAGTGTTCCAGTCCTGTCAGGTCGGAGATCCCGCGGTTTTCCACCACAAATGAATAGATGGCGTGCAGGTCTTCGACGGTGATGTCGTCGCCTTCCTTCTGTCGTTTTCGTTTTTGTTCAAGCAACGCTTTTCGTAATGCATCATCGGGGATTTCCACGACTTCAGCGGATTCCTCCGCTCCCCCGATTTGGCAGCAGAGAACGGCAGAAACCAACAGCACCGGAATTTGTCGCAAACGAATCATGGTAACCTCAGATTCAAAAAAAAATTTGGCAGGCCGGAATCGTCTTATTGCCTATGCGAAAAACGGTGAGATTCAGCGTTTTCCTTTGGTGACGAACGGCGTCCGATACCACCACTGTCTCAGTCTAGTCGGTGAATCGGTGACATTGAAGTTTCAGCTGTGAATTCTCCGGGCCATCAACCCTTTGATCCCGTTTGCTGGAGTTCCAGACCGGCGTTCAACCGGGCGGCTTCAGTCTCATTAAACAGATGGAGGCCTGGTAATCCGTGACGCCGGTCAGGCTTCTTTTCCGGCGATAATCATTGAATGTGATCATTGGCCACTATCGACAGCAGAATTCCGGCAGATTTTCAGACGTGGTCGCTGACACCGAAACTGAATTCCGATTCCCTGTCGGTGGAAAATTGTGGGAACACGACCGCGGTTCCGGCAGACATTCACTAACATCCGTGGATATCCACGCTGAGGTCGTGTCCACTTTTCTGCAGTTGTCCCCCGATGAATCCGCTTGCTGTTCGACTCAATCGTCTCGAACTTCCCAATCCCATCCTGGTGGCGTCGGGTACGTTTGGTTATGCGAAGGAAATGACGGCGTTCGTTGAATTTGCGGCGCTGGGTGGAATTATTCCAAAAACCGTGACACCTCAGCCGAGGCCCGGGAACGCTCCGCCTCGCACCGTTGAAACGACGGGGGGGATGCTGAATTCGATCGGTCTGGACAACGATGGATTCGACCAGTTTATCGAAGAAAAACTGCCGTATCTGCTCAAACTTGGTACACCCGTAATTGTGAACATTGCCGCAAAAACGATGGATGAATTTCATCGAATGGCGACGGTGTTGAATGGAGAGTCCGGAGTTGCTGCTGTCGAGCTGAACATTTCGTGTCCCAATGTGTCCGGAGGAGTCGACTTTGGTACGGATCCGCAATTAGCGGGTGAAGTTGTGGCCGCAGTCTGCAGTGCCGGTGATCTGCCGGTGATTGCCAAGCTCACACCCAATGTGACGAGCGTCGTACCGATTGCTCAGGCAGTGGCTGATGCCGGGTGTGATGCTGTGTCACTTATCAATACTTTTCAGGGAATGGCCGTTGACTGGAGACGTCGCAAACCGATTCTCGGCAACCGGCTCGGGGGACTGAGTGGTCCGGCGATCAAACCACTGGCTCTGCGTATCGTGTGGCAGGTCGCTCAGGCGGTTGATATCCCGGTGATCGGTGTGGGCGGAATCCGGTCAATCGATGATGTTTTGGAATTTCTGGTTACGGGTGCAGTTGCTGTGCAGGTTGGAACAGCAAGCTTTTTTGATCCCGGTATTTCCAGTCGATTGGTGGCGGAACTGGAGCAGGTTCTGCAGGAACAGGGCGTCAGCAGTGTCAGCGAGATTGTTGGAACACTTGAGTAAGCCCGGGATGTTGCATGATTCATCTGGATTCCGCCTGTTTTCGATCACAAATCAACGGCTGCACGGTACCGATTTGGTGGACAGAGATGGTTGATAAGAACGATGTTGGAGACGCGCGGGGACAGGTCTGTGTTGATCGCAATTGATCGAGACTTCAGAGTTTCGGCGACATGTCGCCTTGAGCCGCGGGAATGACTCCAGGGAATATCCACAGCCCGGACTGAATGAGTCAGTATTCCGTTGCAGCGGGAAAGTGACCGGCCATGAATTTTTTTCTTGCTGCTTTGTTGTGGGGGCTAAGCAGTCTGATTTCGTCTGCCTGGGCGGCGGACCCGGAACGGCTTGCCCTGGTTCAGGACGAGCGGATCGATGAGTGCAGCGGTCTGGCATTCAGCAGTTTGACGGATGATGCGGTCTGGATGCACAATGATTCGGGCGGTCAACCCCGTTTGTTTCTGGTTGGGCAGGATGGTTTAACACGGAGTGTCTGCCGTATCAGGAGTGCCGATGCTGTTGACTGGGAAGATATGTGTTCGTTTCGGATGGACGACCAGTCGTATCTGCTGATTGGTGATGTTGGCGACAACCATGTGCAACGAACGAAAAAGAAATCTCCGTGTACCCTGTATCTGCTGCGTGAGCCGAAACCCTCAATAAAAGAAACACGAAACGTCGAATGGGATGTGCGGTTCCGGTTTGAATACGAGGACGGACCTCACAACTGTGAAGGTATTGCGGTGGACGTGGAACGACGTGAAATCCTGCTGCTGACGAAAGAATTGCCCTTCACCTGTGGTTTGTATCGTTTGCCACTGGACATCCATGTCCGCGAACAGAATTTGACGGCCAAACGAATCGTCCGGCTGCAGATCCCGTTTGCCACCGGGCTGGATATCTCCCGCGACGGACGGTTACTGGCGGCGGTTACGATGTGGGACGGCTGGATTTGTCAACGTACGGCACAGCAGACGTGGGCAGAAGCACTGAAAGCTTCGATTCAGCGCATCCGAGTGCCTGCCCGGATGCAGGGGGAGTCGGTCTGTTTTTCGGCGGACGGTACTTATCTACTGCTCAGCAGTGAACAGAAAAAACAACCGGTCTGGCGTGTGCCGGTTCCGAAGCGGCGGGTCAGGCATTAAGTGCGGAACGCCGGCAATGTGGTCGGCTGTGCACTCCATAGTGTGGTTTCACCGATCCTCAGCAACTGAGGTCACTCACGACTGTCCGGTCTGAAGTGACCATTTTCTGTCCGGAGTCACAGCATCGAATCCTGATCACGCGGATACCAGTGTACGCTTCATCACGTCGCGAATTCGCTCACCAACCATTTCCTCCTGGGGTGGCTGAAGCGTGAACACAGAGACCAGGAATCCCTCGTCTCCCGTACCGTGTACCCGGGCGGTGACGATTGACGGTTTTCCGGCAGCCAGCAGAGCACTCATTTCCGGGGGCGTCGTGCGGACACGGGATTCGTCCCAGTGAATCAGAGCGTGCGGTATGCGGTTGGCGAGTGGGGGTGTTATCCGTTCAACGCGGACCGTGGGAATGTCGGCGAGCTTTTTTTCAATCACGGAAATGCGACGATTCCACTCACGTTCTTCGGCAACATGATCCAGTGAGACGAACCGTTCGATGGCTGCCCACAGTGCCACCATGTTTTCCTTGCTGACTTTCATACTGCGACCAATGTTGCCGGAGTACGGAGCCGTATTCCGTTTGGCAGCTTCGATCAGTTTCTGACGTCCGAGCAGCAAACCGGTATCCTGCGGACCGCGAAGTCCCTTTCCTCCGCTGACTGCCACCAGATCATAGCCGGCGTTCGTTAAGTCTGAGATCGTTGATAGAGGTGGAATGTCGGCGGCCGCATCAACCAGTGTTGGAATGCCGTGACGACGTGCCGTATCGATCCATGCCGAACGATCAATTGCGCTTTCGCCTTCCAGGAAGTTGTAGGAAAACATCATCACTGTTTGGGAACTGATAGATCGTTCCAGATCTTCCCGCGATTCAACATCCACAAGTTTCACACCACAGGATGTCATCTGATGGTCATAACAGTCGCGGTGAGACTTTTGCCGGATCACTTCAATGCCCGTTGTGGCCGGCAAAGGCAGTTGCGGAATCAGGCTTCTGTCCTTCCACGTAATCGCTGCTGATGTGCCGGCAACGATGCTCCCCGCTGCGCCGGTCGTGACCAGCGCAGCTTCCACATTGAGAAGTTTGGCAATCCGTTCGCCAATTCGGTCCTGAAGTTCGATCAGATTGACGAAATGCCCGGATGCGGCCTGCCAGGCAGTGACAACCTCCGGCGGCATCAGTGAGCCGCCGAGGGTCGTGATTGTTCCGGCCGCATTTATGATCGGGCAGACACCAAGCATCTCATAAACATCAGGTGCGGCGCTGCGGGGCGCTGCTGAATTCGAATTGCCGTGCGGGTCGCCGGCGGTGAGTTGCCTGGTTTCGCTGTGGAAAACCTCACCCCCGATCAACCTGTTATTCTCGTGGTTGTGCATGAAGACGCCCGGTGAATTGTCCGTGGTGTTCTGAGGGACAAAAACGCTGGAAACAAAACGTGAACGTGCACAATTGCCAGGACAGGACCCAGGTACTCCCGTTACTGTTTTTGCACTGTGATTTTTTGCACTGTGATTTCACGGAGAAAAACGGTATTCCGCGGCGTGTCAGTACTGTTTTGAGCGTATCGATAAACGTCATGGAGTAACAGCAGTCGGTTTGGTCCCCCGGAAACCATTCCCTGCTTGTGACTGCTGGCGCCGATCGTTGCGTAAGAATACGGTGCGGCATGCGGCACGACTGTCAGTTTGGTGTCCCAATTCCGTCCCGCACCGTCGCTGCTCAGTGAAACATGCACTCCGGGCCGACCGTAATTGAGCGCCAACACACCATTGTCCAGCTGCAGAAGCTGTGGATGCTGGTAGGCACCTGAGAACGAGCCTGGGCGGCCGTCCGGCGCCGTATAGCGAAACGTGGCCGGGTCCAGGCCAGGGATATTGGGACAAACAATCGGTTCCGTCCATGTTCTGCCATCATCGTTTGAGCGGCACTGAACAAGGATGCGAGGATTTGCGGCTTCGGTCTGCACGACGGCCAGCATTGATTCGTCTTCAAGCCGTACCATAGCGGTACCAAAATAACCTCCGTGGATCGGTGTTGTGTCTCCGGCAATGCAGGAAACGAAATCCCACGTGTGGCCGCCATCCGTGCTTTCGATCAGCACAGCGTGACTGTGGTCCCTGTCTTGAAATGCTCCGTGGATCGATGCCAGCAGGTGCCTGCTGTCAAGATCACAGGCCAGAATGGTGGCACACCAGAAACGCATCGAACATTCATTGCGTCCGCGGCGAGTCAACACACGGTCGGATGGAAATCGTACCCGGACGTCATCGTCCTGCCTCCACGTGATTCCACCATCGCAGCTGCGGTGAAAAACCGTGCGACACTCGTGTTCATTAACCCAAAATGTGCGAAAGTGCGCCAACAGCAGGCTGCCATCCGGCAGTGTGCAGCCGTCCATGCCTCCCCAGGAATGATATCGCCGGGGCCCCCATGTTTGTCCGTCATCTGTCGAGACACGGTATCCGACGTCGTCGGTATGGTATTCTTCGAGGTTCGCATCCTCGGGGATCCATTCGTCGGGACGGAGACGATAGAACGCGACAAGATTACCGTTGCCTGCCCGGTGCAGTCGAACAAAGTGAAACGCCTGACTGTTTGCATCCGCCGGTGGTCCATCATATTGGTCTACCACGACAGGATTTCCGGATCTCACTTTCAATTTGTCATTACTTGCATAGTCAGCCGTCCATCCTGCGACGGCAGCCGGATCTGCTTTTCCACGGTGCAGCACAAACCTGTACCTGAGTACTAACGGGTTTTCATCGGAAAGGGGAACGGCGTGGCGGCCGGGGTACACGGCATTCTGCATGCTGCCGCTGCTACGTAAAATCCACCGTGGCGGGAAGTCCGGCAGCGAAGGATGAGCAAGCATCGTAATCCCGCTCAGCTTGTCTGTCGTTCCAAATTTGGCAGTGATCTCCATCGACGGGCTTGGTTCGACCGACAGCCGCTGTGGTTCGACCTCACCGTAGTCGGCGGTGAAACGAATGCCGTCCGGCAGACGAATCCGCGGGGAAAAGCCTCCGTAGCCTTTTGCATTTTCGGATCCTCCGATGCTTACGTCTTTTTCGAGAGCAAGCAGCTGGATTTCGAAATCGATAGCGCGGGTGTCAGCCTGACGGCGGTAAGCACGGATTGTAGTGACCTCACGGACAATCGGTTTGGGCTGGCCGTTCGGATCCGTCCACTGCGGGGACGTCCAGTAGACGGTTGCGCGGACGGCAGCAGAATCTTCATGGTCCTCCAGGCACTCCACACGTTCGACGTCGGCAAGAAAGTCACGACACCACCATGGATTACCCACGCGGGTCTTGCCGACATACAACTGTGTCCACGCCCAGAAGATTCCTCGGTGATGCAGGTGATCTTCCGGAAAGTCCTGAGTCAGTACGTTTCCGTCGAGGTCGTACAGTGGGTGAACATAACCGGCTCGCGTATGTTCACCGTTGAGTGACTTCGGCTTTTTCTGATAGAACAGAATCCGCGATGTTCCCTCTGAAATCTCCGCACCCTCGTCGCTGAATTTAACGCATAAGCGGTCTGCGGCGGAGGGTTCACTGCCGGCTGCAATTGCGTTGAGCAGTAAGGCAGCGACAAACAGACTGGCGGATTTCCAGCGGACCAGATGATTGCTTCTCATCCTGACTCCTGCAGTTCGGCTGTATGATTCTGTGTCGAGTTGAAGATTGTTTGTCGCGGGACGCTAATCTGTGATTGTGGCGACCACTTTGGTCGCCAAATGGCGTCCAAAATCTTCGGGAAATTTATCGGACGTTGCATCACCGACGCGAATGAAGATCAGATCTTTGTCGGGGACAACAAAACCATTGTTCTTACGGGCACCGCGTGTCCAGACGACCCGCTCAGGCACATGATAGATCCACCACATACCGCCATACTCGGGATAAGGATCGGTGGGCTGCCATGCGAAGTCATAGTATTCTTTGGGTACGATTTCCCGGCCGTCCCACCTGCCCCGATGGAGGGCAAGGTGGCAGAAGCGGGCGTGTTCGCGTGCTGTGGTGAGTACGCCGCTGTATCCCTGGCTATAAGGGCCAATATCCTGGTTTCCACCCAGTTGCAGCCAGCGGATGTTCCGAAGTCCGATGGGGACAAACATGCGTTCGTTGAGGAACGGGAACAGGTCTTGTCCGGCGATTCTGTGAAACAGAGGCAGAAGATGGGCAGCGCCGCCGTTGCTGTAATAGAACTTTGTACCGGGATCCGCAGCCAGCTGTGCCATCGGTGATTCATCCACTCCGCCGAACGTCCACTCAAACGGCATGGTCTTCGGCGGCGACTGAGCAGCAAAACCGGCCGTCATGCTGAGCAGATGCCGCAGAGTGATGTCGGCTTTACGCGGGTCGGTCAGCGGCAGTGCTTCGGGCAGGTACCTGCTGTTGAACACTTTCGTTTCCAGATTGAGATCCTCATACCCGGTCAGGCGGCCGGCTCGAACATCGCCCAGCAGAATGCCGAATGCCGCAGTGGTGTAGGATTTTGAGCTTGAGTAGAGGTTGTATGTCGCCGATCGGTCGCAGCCGTGATACCACTCACCGACGACGTAACCACGTCGAATTACGAGGAAACCGGAGTTCCCGCCCGCCAGTCTTGTGTACTCCCAGACTGACTGCAGCGCGTCCCAGTCGATGCCGGCTTTATCTCGAATTGTTTGCTTCTGCACTGCGTTGGGGACACCGTCAGACGGGAGCAGACTGCGCCAGCCGCCTTCAGATTCAGGTGGCGGAAAGTAGTCCGCTGGCTGTTCCGTTTCCGATACCTCCGGAGGTGCCGCCACAAGCGGCGTCCGACCGGTGATCAGTCCGGTGACGCTGAGTATCAAAATGAGGGCGGGGAGCGTTCGTTTGCCAGGCAGGACAGCTCTGCTGCAGCGACGTTGAGTGAAAAGGCTGTGACACATAGCGTTTTGAATTCCTCAGAAGAGATAACCTGTTCGGCCGCATGAAGCAGACCGGGCCATCATTATGGGTCGGGTGGCCAACGTTGTCTACGACGCAAATGAGTGGTTCATCACAGATTTCGGGTGACTTCAAAGTCGGAGTATCATTCGTACTGACGATTACGGATGTCCGTTGCTGTCCGGTTGCTGCCACTGCGACAGGATACACTGCGCCGCGTTGTGACCCGGAGCGCCACTGACTTCTCCGCCGGGATGAGTCCCCGCGCCGCACAAATAGAGGCCCTGAACGGGTGTGCCATAGCTGGACCATCCCTGCAGCGGTCGGTTGGCAAGGAACTGATCGGGAACCATGTCCAGATGCCGGATGTTACCGTCCGTCATGGCAACTCTCCGCTGAATATCGATGGGCGTGAACAGTGACCGATCGACAATGCAGTCACGGATGTCCGGCGCATACCGGCTGACAACATCGATCAGTTTTTCGGCAACTTCCTCGCGGCGGCTGTCCCACGTCCCTTCGGACAGCCGGACGGGAGCGTAGAGAGCCCAGATTGACATCACGTGTTGACCCTCCGCAGTGAGCGTAGGATCGTAGACTGACGGAATCTGGATTTCCATGACGGGTTCATCCGCGGGCCGCCCCTGACGAGCGTCGTTCCAGCTCTTTTCATAGTATTCAACTGACGGACAGATCTTGATGTTTGCCAGGCAGCGCGGGTCGAAGTCTTCAGCAACAGACTGTGAAAAGTCCGGAAGACGACTCAGTGCAGCATGGAATTTCAGATAGCCGGTGTTGGTTTTTAATCTGGTCGTCCGGCGAAAAAATTCTGATGGTAAATGTTTCTCGCCGACCATTTTCAGCAGAGTCTGTTTCGGATCGGCGTTACTCACAACAATTCGACTCGTGATGTCTGTCCCGTCCTGCAGCCGAACGCCGATCGCCTGGCCCTGCTCGATGAGGACCTGTTCGACGGTGGCGTCCGTTTGAATCGTGACACCGAGTGTGCGGATTGAATCGGCCAGCGCCTGGGTGATGGATCCCATACCTCCTTTGACGATTCCAACATCTGCGGGACGACTGAACATGTCACACTTGATGTAGGTGTAGCACCAGGCGCTGCCCGATGCGGCCGGGTCACCGACGTCCTGAGCCTGAATGAATGCCCCACGCACCGCATCGGAGTCGAAGAATTCCGTGACCAGATCTTTCATGCTGGTCGTGAGTAGTCGGTCCAGAAACTGCTCGTCGGCTGTCCCCCGAACCTTTGCGGCGAGTTCGGACAGGGTTGGCGGGGAGCTGAGGAAATAGGGATAGATCAGTTCGGCTGCCCGCTGCCAGAATGCCTGCCACTTCGGATAGGCGTCGGCGTCGTGCCTGGAGAATTGCGCGATTGATTCCTGGCTGCGTTCGACGGAATCCCACAGCATCAGACTGCGGCCATCCGGATAAGGCTGGAATCGAGCCGGATCCAGCTGATACACCTCAAATCCGTGCTGATGCAGGTTGAAGTCATCGATGATCTTCGGCTGAAGCAGGTGGCAAATGTACGAACAGGAAGACAGGCGGTACCCGCTGAAGAGTTCTTCAGTGGCAACCGCACCACCAACGAAAGAACGGCGTTCCAGCAGAAGGACCTTCAGTCCGGCTTTGGCAAGATACCCGGCGCAAACCAGCCCGTTATGGCCGCCTCCTGCAACAATTGCATCGTAGTCTCGACCGGTTGTCATGATTGAACCTTTCCATCGATGCCTGATTCATAATTGCCGATTGATACCCGCGGCAGAGGGGCCTGTCGCTTTTCCCGGAACGCTCTGTCCTGCCTGGTACTGTATTAGTTCGGGATGAGTTTTGTCTTCGTTCGGCACAAACGCAGGTCCGGCAAACCGAACAGGCACAGTACCGCCGGGATTGAATGTTTTTTCAATATCGCATTTATAGCAACGGAACGGTCCTGGTTCGCTTCAGATGATCAATCATTCGGTTGAGCCGGATTCGTCGAGCTTCTTTACTTCGGCCTGCCACTCCGCTAAAGCTTCGTCGATGGTGATTCGCCAGGCAGTGTAGCCACACCACAGCAGACCTTCTCGTGTTCTTTCTTCCTCCTGACATGCAGCGTGGAAACGATCTCGCACAGTCTCAGCTTCTTCGAGAATTTGTTGAGCCTGTCGGATCGTCGCTTTGCGGGCAACGCCGTTTTGGGCATTTGCTCTGGACCGCTGTTCATCCAGCGCGACCAGTGCCCGGGTCAGTTGAAGAGTCAGAACGGATCCATCAAGCGCGGTTTGCAGATAGTCAATGCGCCGCAGAAGCTGGCGTTCCTCGCTGACTTTGGCTTTCAGTTCGTTCAATTCCTCAAGACACTCTTGAAGCTCGCTGATGGCGTGGTCCTTGTCTCTCAGGTACGTCATCCTGCGTTCCTGGCTGAGCGGTTCATCCGGTGTCCAGGCCGACTGTGTTGCCGAACCACCACCACTTCCGTAAAGCAGTTCCGGAAGCGCGGCTGTGACGCGTTTGTAGATGTCCCGAATCTCCTGAGCGGTCTTCCCCCAGTAGCGGCGGAAGTAATCACGTTCCAGCTGTTCGACAGAGACGTCGGGATTCCATGTCACACGTGGAACCACGAATTTGTTGTAACTTTTGGTCCACCAGCCCTCCATTTCCTGGTGCTGCTCGAAACCGTCCACTCCCAGTTCGCGGAGGTATTGTACGTCCTGCACCAGATTCGGAAGCGGCATCAACCGAAGTCCGAGGTATCGAAAACGCATGTATTTTTCATGGAACACCATGCCCGCTCCGGTGTCTCGACAGATCTCCAGCCATTTGTCGCAGGCTTCCTGATAAGTGTACTTTCCGAACTTGTATCTGTTTGTCTGCGGGTCTCGGAATGGAAAGGCAAAGTTGCGTCCCCATGGTGCGAAATCCACATCGATGGCAGCGGTAGGTCGGGCGATCGGATCCGGATCGACTGTGGTGGCGTAGGCGATGTGCATGATTCTCATTCCTGGCCGCACGCGCCGGGCTCTTTCAGCAAGAGCGGAATTGAGATCGAGGTAACGTTTGGCAACAGTGTGTGTTCCGCATTCCGGACAGTCACACCAGCCTTCCAGACCGTCACGCGGCATTGGATTGAAGACCTGGACTTCAGGATTCTCGTTAAGGAACATCTCGAAGTTGTTCAGGAAGGCAGACATTGCCTGGGGATTTGTCGTACAGAAGGACTGGTAGCCGGTGTCGGTCTGTGGATTGCGGAATCCCGCCAGTCGTTTTCCGTTTTTCAGCGCGTACCATTCCGGGTGCTTAATGCCGTATCGATCCGGCGGGAGAAACATCCGATAGGTTTCATGCCCGCCGACTCCGATGATGATCCCCCGCTTCAACAGTTCCGGAACAACCTGCCGACGAATTTCTTTCCAGAGCTCTTCATGGCGCACATAGGACCAGTTGTCGAAGATGAAAACGTTGTCACGGCACTTTGCAAACCAGTCGGCTTCGCGTTCTAAACGTTCGATACTGACCTTTTCGTTTCGTCCTTCACCGGCTCCTTCATTCGTATACCATCGACCGCGAAACGAGAAGGCCGCCTGTTCAAAACTTTGTTTCCTGGTGGTCAGCCAGACCTTGAGTTTCTTTGCAGGCCGGACGGGCACGACTTCGTCGCCGGGATCCAGGGTGTAAAAGCCGCAGTCAGCGGCCTTTTCCAGCACGTCATACACTCCGTACAGCAACGACCGGCCTCGGGTGGCCACAAGAGTCAGAACTCCGTTGCCCGTCTTCCACATGAACGCGTCAATCCCCGGAACCTCAAGATGACACGGCTTGATTGGCTGCAGATGCGGCGGCAGGTTCGGGATTTCAACGTTCGGTTCCCTCAGATCAGAGAGGTGAAGGCATAACTCCCAGGGCTGCAGATTCTCCCGTTCCTGAATCGTAATGCTCACGGGATAGACCCGTTCCAGATAGTGCTTCAGTTCCGAAACGGCAAACTCGACCACCGTATCTGAGTTGGGTGAGTGCTGCAGCGTCAATGAAAAATTGCCGGGCGCGTCGGAAGCCGAACCCACCGACGGCAGCACAACGCTCAGCAGAAAAATGACTCTCCGGAACGACACAAAATTCAATAAACCGGTCATTGACATGTTTCCTCCGACAGGTCCGCTGCGTTCATCAGTCTGCCGGTTCACGGCCTGGACCTCAGCCGTTGGTGTGGCCTGATCTTTTTGGAACGGGATTATTAGATGTGCTGCAAACGTCACGTTAGCATGGCTATTGTGATGCATTCCTGAAGCAATGCGAATGGTGGACGTTCTGTGGTAGACCGCAAACAATCCTGACGGAATTGTATGTCACCATGCAGAATAACGAACGAATCCTTAGTTGTCGGATTTTGAGTACACGCGGAGCAAAGCTCTGAGTCGTTGGAGTGCGTTAAAGGGGCAACCGGATCTGTGCAGCTCAGACACGAATCAGGCTTTCCCCAACCTTAAGGGACCCGTACAGAACAAATGAAAATACGGCGACAAAAAAATACCGGGGTCAGTCCCGGGAACGGCATTAATCCTGGCTGGTACCGCAGGGGGGTATGGGGAGGCTTCGTGATTCCGGTTGCCGGAAGACGGGGTGTTTGAGTGAGGATCATCATGAACAAGTCCGGACGATACGCAATTTTACTCTCCGGACGCCCTGTTGCGTCTTCGGTCATCGGTGTCCTTATCGGGATGCTGTCCGCTGTACCCGCATTCTGCGGCTCTCAACATGAAGATTCCCTGCAGGAAGTGTATCGCTACCGATTTGATGAGGACCCGCACTGGAAAGAAAACTGGGACGTGGAAGTCACCGGAGGCACTCAGCGCCCCGTTCTCAGATCTGAAGACAGTCCGGCCGGTGTGAAACGGCTGTATTTTGACAATCGCCAGGGAGCCAGCCTCAAACTTAAAGGTCGGCAGACATTCGCACTGTCATCCCGGATGCAGTACACGCTCACGGCTCGTCTGCGCATGCAGGGCTACTACGGAGAAATACGAGTCGATCTGGTTGATGCCGCCGATACGGACAGAACGTCGCGGGCGTATCGATTCAATCCGACCCATTCACCGTCCATGCGCGTTGGTCTGGCCGGTGAACGAGCGAGGTCGATTGCTCAGTTGTTCACCATGCCTTCGTCGCACCAGGAGTTCGTCGATCTGAGCATCGTGTTTTTCGCCCCGGACCGGGCGACTGAGGTTTTTATTGAGATTGCCGGCAGCGGTGGTATTGAGACCCTGGTTGAGGAAGTAGCGGTCTACCGAAATCTGTTACCGGTCTCAACGTTCGAAACCGGGATCGGCATCAGGAACCATCGTTGGTTCGGCGATACATTCTTCCGCACCGGCAGACTCTTCGAGGCCGAGGCCGTTGCGACGGACTTGCAGCTCCTTACCTCAGAAGATGTCGATGGAGACGGACAGTGGTCATTGATTCAATTGCCCCAGCCGGAACATCCAAAAATGTTCCCAATCAAAAATCCGTGGTTGTTTAGCGAATATTCGGTTTTGAAATCCGACTCGTCGCCACGAGAACAGGGAGGGACCACAGGAATTCTGCAGCTGCACTGCACAAGTCTTTACGGTGGTCAGTATGAGGTTTTTCTGTCTGACACCTGCCGAGACGCAGCAATATCTTTAGATGGTCATCACTGGAGAACAGTGCGGGGAGGAAACGGTGAACTGAACCTCGGGCTCGTGGACGTGGGTGAAGACGGATTCAGACTCTGGATCGACCATCGTCATGCGACTTCCGTTAATCCCGGCCCCATCTACGTGGATTACGTTCGTTTTATGCCTGTGTATGTACCGGAGAACGGGATAGAGCAGCCGCAGAAACTACAGACGGTTCAGACTCCTTCGTCCGTGCTGGACTTAAACGTAAGTCTGGTCAGTCAGCAGGTCAGTCGGCGAAAGGATGAATGGGTCTGGTGCGGGATTCCTTTTGCACCCGGACAATTCAATCCGGCCGACAGGGTTTCCTGCGATGCTGCAAAGAATCTTACTGCCAGACCGCTGCTTTCCTGGCGCGACGGAAGCGTGAAGTGGCTGGGCGTTGAATTCCAGGCCAACGATATGTCTGACAGGGAATGTGTTCTGCGCTTGGAGAAGGGAGCGGATTCATCATCCGTGACATTGCCAAATGAAGCCGGTCGTTCTGCTGGAAACGAGGCAATACTGGATCTGGGCGATGTGGAAGTCCGTGCGGAACACAATGTCTGGGACACGATTCTGTTTCGGGGAAAGCCGCTGATCAGCGGAGGGCCAGGCATTCGGTGTGAAACAGAGACCGGTATGGTGCTTGATGAACTTATCACCAACAACGTGATGATTGAGAACAACGGACCGCATCCAACCCTGTATTCTCACGGATATCTCGGTCGTGACGGCGTGGCTGGTCCGGTTGCGTTCGAAGCATGGCTGGCAGAACGGGCGCCTGGTGTGTTGGGCCTCACATTCAGTGTGGTTAACATGTCCGACGAACAGTACCAAACGGACGCCGGTTGTTCACCTGCAGTGGGACTTCGGGATCTGCAGCTGATCATTGACAACATCGAGGTTTGTCCACAGGAAATGGTCTGGCCGTCCGGAAGCCTTCCGGCTGAAGGACGACAGGTTCTCAGGCAGGACGGCAGTGGCCCCAGTCTGGAGACCTTTGCCGGACAGTGGAGTCTTGAAGTCGATGGACACCAGCGGGCAGCCGGCCGTCGCACCGAGGGCTGGACGGACATCTGCAGCAGTAGTGCGGGGGTGGGGGTCGCCGTTCGTGAGTTTATAGAGAAATATCCAAAGTCGCTGGCCGTGGAAAACTCAGACGGACGACTGGCTGTTCAGGTCGGAATCTGGCCGGCCGACGCCGAAACGTTCCGCTGGTCTCAGGGAACACGACTGACGGTCGACCTGGGAATTTATCTTCACGAAGGAACTGATCGGAATCAACGTGAAGTCGCGCTGGCCGCCATTCTGAATCCACTGCGAGCCATCCTGCCCGCTGCTCATTACTGCAATGCTTCGGTGTTTCACGCTGCTCTGGTTCCTGCCCCTGTCGAAGAATTTTTGCCGTACGAAAAAAGTATCGAGGACATGAACCGCAGAGCTCTGACACAGGCGATGAGTTACGGTCATGAACACTGGGGAGACGTTTTTCAGGGATCCGGCTACGTTCGTGGAACAACACGAATGTGGGGCAATCAGGAATACGGTCAGTTACCGGCCAAAGTGTGGCACTTTGTCCGCACCGCAGATTTGTCCGAGCTCGCTGTACTTGAGGCCGCGTCGGCGCATTATGCAGATATTGACGTTTGCCATTACTCCACACGAAAAGGCTGGACCGGCGGCTCACACCCGCATTCCGGCGACATCCGCGAAGGACATCAGATCGAACCGCCAAACTTCGCACATATTCATGGGGCTGATGCTCTGTTGTGGACACATCTGTTAACGGGCAATCAGCGGCTTAAAGATACCGCGGTGGAGATGGCAGACTTCGTGCTCGACAATATGCCGCCGCATGGTTCCTATTCGCAGGTCGTGCTGAGTCGATGGGGGGAGAGTCATCCGCCATTTGGAGCATATGACGGGGTACGGGAATTCGGACTGCCGTTACAGACTGTGTGCACAGCGTATGAGATTACAGGGGACAACAAATATCTGCAGACAGCCCATCGTCTGGCGGATTACGGATTGCGTCTGCAGGACCCTGAGGATGGTTTTGTGGAAACCGCCTGGTATTTTGCCGCCAGTCGCCAGGCCAGAGTCGGGGCGCGATATGACATGAACCCGGCACTGATGCACTACTGGGAATTAACCGGAGACCGCCGGGTCGAACGATTTTTCGCGAAGATGGCCGATTTCCTGCTCGATCCTCCGAACAGAAATGCGGACTACATCATGCATCGCTTCCGTGTTCGCGGCTGGTTTGGTGGTTCGGAAAATCCGGAATCGTGGGCGTTTGCAGCGAAATTTTCGCCTCGGCGTACCGAAATGCTTCATGTGATGAAACAGCGATTCCTTAGTGAAAAATACAATACTTTCTGGCCGGACCATCAGGCACTGGATGCGAACGCCAAACAGCTGGGCTATCTGACCGTTGGTGGACATGCTGCGATTGGAGTGCTGGCAAATCCTCAGTCACCAAGATAAAAGAGGTTGAGTCCACATGGGTGTGAATGGGAGTCAGGCCCCGGCCGATCGACACCACATCTGAATCTGATCCGTTTGGTAACAGCGAATCGGGCATCACAGACTGAGTCAACATGAAAAATATCGACAAACAATTTCTGACACGGCGTGACTGGCTGACAACGACAACGGCGATCGGTGCCACGACCTTTGTGAAGCAGGCCGTCGGTGCTCCCGGGACGGGTGCGTCGACACCGGAGAATGTTGTTGATATCGGGTCGAGACGTGAACTGTTTGTGGATCATTTTCTGATTGATCGGCTGAACGGAACACATCTCAAACTCCATGAGCCCCAACTGGCTCCGCCCATGACCGAACCGGCTGACAAGCTGGAATATGCAACTGTCATCAAAGATGGCGATTTGTTCCGGCTGTATACTCGTGATGCACGTGGTGCCACCAAGAGCGGCGACGTTACGGAGGTCACTCGGTACTGCGAGAGCAAAGACGGGATTCACTGGACAAAACCGGTTCTGGGGCTGCACGAAGTCGACGGCAGCCGACAGAACAATGTGATTTTGCGCGAAGTCGGGGCCTGCCATAATTTTTCACCGTTTCTCGATACAAGACCGGGACTCTGGATTCCCGGCCGTCCGGAAGTTCCCAACGACCATCTTGCCGTTGACCGTCGATTCAAGGCACTGGGGGGGATTGGTGTCGGTCCGAACGGCGGCCTGTTTGCGTTTTCATCGGATGACGGGATTCACTGGACGAAGCTGAGCGACAAATCCGTGATTACCTCCAGCGATGACATCGCGTTTGACTCGCAGAATGTTTCATTCTGGTCTCAAACCGAACAGTGCTACGTCTGCTATTTCCGCACATGGAAGACAACTCACGGAAAACTGCGATCCGTCAGCCGCACGACTTCAAAGGACTTTCTGTCATGGAGTGAACCGGTCGTGTTGGAACCGAATTTTCCTGGCGAGCATCTGTATACGAATCAGACTCATCCGTATTTTCGCGCGCCTCATATTTATGTGGCACTGCCCACTCGATTTCATCCCCGTCGGGGCGACAGTACGGACATCGTGTTCATGACCGCCCGAGGCGACCGACCCTATGACCGCACCTTTCGAGAAGCATTCATTCGACCCGGACTGGACATCGACCGCTGGGGCAACCGCGCGAATTACGCCGCGCTGAATGTGGTCCCCACCGGTTCGAGTGAGATGTCGATCTACACGACGCCCTTCCGTCGCTTTACTCTGCGGACGGATGGTTTTGCTTCAGTTCACGCAGGCCCAGACCGCAGCGAAATGGTAACGCATCCGATCCGCTTCGACGGTCGTTCACTGGTGGTGAATTATTCAACCAGCGGTGGCGGACACCTCAAAGTTGAACTGCAGACGATCCACGGTAAGCCCCTGCCTGGATTCGACCTTGCCGCGTGTCAGATTCTTGTCGGAGATGCAGTCGAGCAGTCCGTTACGTGGACAGGCGGTGATCTCAGCCGACTGGCCGGAATGCCTGTGAGATTGCGATTCATGATGCAGGAGGCTGACCTGTACTCGCTGAAGTTCAATTCATAATTGCTCAGGAAAATGTTGAGAAAAACTCGTACGGCAATAGCGGGTAAGTTGCTTTAGTAGCCAGGTTTCAGAGACCAGTGGAATCACTGTGACGTACTTTGTGACCCCCCTGCGTCTTTCGTCAATTGTGATCGTAATGAATGAGCTGGCGGACGTCGGTCAGGGAAGTCCGTTAATCACCCTTTCATCGAAATGTGCAGCAGCGACCCACGACATTAACTGGGCACACAGCAAACCGGCTGGAGTTCCGACGAGACTTCCGAGTACACCCATCAGGATTCCGACTGGTGCTAGAGCCGGCTGGTAAACGCCGGCGACAACGGGAGTCGAAATAACGCCACCGACATTTCCCATGCTGCCGGTGGCAAACAGAAAACAGGGAGCGCGCAGCACTCGGGCAGCAACGGTCAGGAAAAGAATGTGGATTCCAATCCAGACGACTCCCGTCAGTAACAGCAGTGGAGCTTCAGCAATTGCCCGCAGGTTACCAGTGGCTCCCATGGTGGCAACCAGCAGATACAGTCCTCCATAGGCAACGGGCGAAGCGCCTTCATGTTCGATGCGGCGGACCGGTGTGAAAGACAATACCAGTCCGACGACCACAACAAGCAATATTCCCCACGTATAGTGTGACAGGACCGACCCCATCTCCGGAATCTGATTGCCACCCCACATGCACAACCAGCCGCCGACGAACCCGGTACCCAATATCATTGCAAAACCCGGCAATGTAATCGGTCGGGCGTTGGCTGCTTTGTATTCAGTCAGACGTGTGTTCAATTCGTTGAGAACGCGGCGATCGGCGCGATTCCATTGATCGACGTTGTCCTGATACCGGCCGAAGCCAATCATAATCGTCATCCATCCATAGCCGACCACGGAATCAACGATGATAATCGGACTGAAAATGTCATCCGGACAGTGAACGCCTTCCTTAATCGCCAGCATATTTGAGCCGCCACCGATCCATGAACCGGCCAGCGCGGCCATTGCTTTCCAGGTTTGCGGATCCAGGTGCGACTGAAAAATCGCCAACGTAATCGGACCACCGACCACGATCCCCGCAGTTCCGGCAAGCAGCATGCCGATTGCCAGCGGTCCGAGTCGGGCAATTGCCTTGACATCGGTGGAGATCGTCAACAGCAGCAGCGCTGCCGGCAGCAGATGCAGGCTGCACCAGTCGTACAGCGGGGACTCTGCAGGAGTGATCCCCCATGTTGTACCGAAAACCGGAAGCAAATAGATCCACACAATCGGTGGAATATAGTGAAATAAAACGGCCGTTTTTGGCGTCCGTGCCGCCAAGAAAATGCACGCAACGAAACCCGAAAAGAATACGAACAATGCTGTCGAATCGACAATTAACGGCAGAGACTCAGTGGCGGCAAGGATCATAGATTCTCTCGGATGAATCGTGAGCAGCACGACCACAGAGACAAAACCCGGACTGGACCGTCAATCTAATCCGGACCGGGCTGAAATGTAGTATTGCCCGTTGGTGGCCCGATCCCGACTGGTGTCGTGCCGATCACGCACCCGGCGCCACGAAAGATCCGGATAACATCAGCGCAGGTTTCCAGGAAGGAGTCCGCACGTTCGAAATGTATCGACAGTCTCGCTTCTGCTCGACAGTCGTGAAGTTCGTAAACCAGCGAGTACCGTTCGGACAGCAGTGTCTGCTGTTCGAACGGTGTTCATATGATTACAGGACGATCGTCAGGCCGGCAACCAGGCTGTCCTGTTTAACACTTTTGTCGCTAACCGTCGTAATATTCATCAGTGGGGCGAAGCCGAGACTGCGGACGTACTCCAGAGTCAACAGAGCATTCGGGTTGAGTTTCATTCCCACACCGACCACCAATTGGCGGTTGAATTCGAACTGTGTACCCGATCTGCCCTGGCGTCCTTCACTCCAGCTGACTGAATAGCGTGTCGGAATATCAGAGATAAACGAGCTGTAGGCTGCTTCAGTGCGATAGGCGATGATGGGATGGTCGGTCACCGGCCAGTCATAGAGAGTGCTGGCCAGTTCACCGGCCAAAGTCAGATTGCCGATTTGCAGCAGAGAATTCACGTCCCAGGCGGGGTTGCATGTACCGAATACGTTTGGATCGAGGTGCTCGGCGGTCGAAGAATCATAAATGGTTCCGTAAAGAAACCCGGCTCCCAGTTGCAGAAGGCATTCCTCACTGTACTGCAGCCGGCAACGGGCGTTGGCTGCAAAGTTGTTCAGATCACCTTTCTCATTCGAATCGGCCACGCGGATTCCTCGGCCTCCATTGATCGCAGAGAGAGTGACGTTCGAAGTTCCGTCTTCATAGCCGACACCGATGGATTCGTGCAACGCTCCGAAGTAATGCCAGACAACTGATTGTGAGAACGGGCTGAGCGTGCCCATGTCTCCAAAATTCAAATTCTTCTTGCCGAGAAAAGCATACCAGGGAGTCTGGTCCAGATCACCAAAGACCACATAGGACTGCCGCATCTGGAGGCTTCCCTGTTTGAAATCCCGAAAAGAGAAAACGTCAGAGAAGAGTAACTCACTGTGAACGTGGATGTAGCTGCCAATGTGTCCTGTCACACCCGCATTTGCTTGCAGGAGCCGTGCGTCGGTTGCGTGTCGTCCCTCGAAATCCGTAGGGAACCGAGTCAGGTAGCTGAACTTGTCGGTACGATTGGTGTGCGCTGCCAAGGCTGAAATTCGGCCCTGCATACCAAATAGAACGTGCGTTTCATCGCCCCATTTGGTGCCATTGGTGAGGACCTTGATTTCCTTATCCGACTGACGGTTCTGGAAATTGAAAATGTCCGTGAAATAGGCGGTGTCGGTGTGCAGATACTGGGTGTAGTTTCGGTGGGTTTTGGCCTGGTCCCAATAGGGATCATGCATGGTCTTCCCGGTTTGGCTTCCGGACGACCAAGAATCGGTCGAATATCTGACCTCGGCAATTGTTTCAGACGAAGTCTGTGCCTGGCCCCATGCAGCACTGAGAAGACAGAAACAGAAGCAGAATGGTCCGATGTCTGGTAGCCTGTCCATAATAGATCACGCTTGCCGGAATAGAATTGAACAGTGCCACTAGGAAATTAGTGTCGGCCAACGACTTTTCCAGATGATCTCGTTATCCCGGAATTAACGGTATTTCCGGTTAGTGAAGATTTCCCTGGGACCTCAGAATGTTGTTGGTAATGCTGATGACCGCCATGTTTCGGTGTTTTATGCGCGTTCTCACCACTGTTGTTTACCCGGTTCAAAACAGTTCGTTAGCTGCGAATTATCATAAAGCACCCGAACTTTTGCAGAACGTTTAATTAGTTTACGCTTGATGCGATCGCCTGGGGCGCGAGTTGTCGCCAAGAGAATTTGGCTCGGGAAAACCTTGCATTCTCGATCCGCGGGTTTGATTTCATACGTCGAGAACAAAAGTATCCGGCGTGTTTTTGTACGTGTGTTCAACTCGCAATGCTTCCCGGAAGTTGTGAACATCATTCACCGTTGCCCTGCCCTGGCAGTTGAATGACCGGTTCGACCCGCTGCCAATCGTTCGTGCCGGGGCCTCTGAAAACACCGGCGATCAGCGAATCATCGTGTTCCCAAGAGACGCAGTACAGAAGACAGAACAAAGCCTGGCGTGAAGACGTCAGACGGCCGGTTATCGAAACAATCAATCCGTTTTTCTGATTTGCGTCGCGCCATGATCACCAGACTCAACTTCGACAGAAATCTGAACATCCGGAAAACGTCAGTCCGTGTTCCAAACAGGGGCTCCGAACGTTGTCTTGGTGTGAACGGTCCAGGATGCTGTATTGCATCTTCATACCAGTCGGACACTGGACTGGTGACAACCGTCCGGTAACTGTGACCTTCGACCTTCTCGAACTTCGTCCCACTCCAATTGGCTTTAGACCTACACGGTACAATCTTCCATGCAGATCACCGACGTCAAAACAGTATTGCTGACCGGGCCTTCAGGTAATGATCCGTTTCTGCAGCAGCAGAGAAAGCTGCGATCCGCAGCTTTTATCGAAGTTCACACCGATACGGATCTGGTAGGGATCGGCGAGACGTACACCGGATACCACGCTCCGGAACTCGTTCCGGAAATCGTAAATTTTTTTAAGCCCGTCCTGACAGGAGTGTCCGAACAGGAAATTGAACCGCGGCAACTGTGGCAGCGGATGTATCACTGCGGCAATTTTTGGACGCGGACCGGAGTAGGCGTCAATGTGCTGGCGGGAGTGGAAGGGGCACTTTGGGATTTAAAAGGAAAGATACTCGGAGTGCCTGTTCATCAACTGCTGGGCGGCAGGCTGCATGACCGTCTGCCATGCTATGCCACCGGGTGTGCCAGTATTTACCCCTGGTCGGATCTGATCCAAAAATTCGAGATGTATCGTGAGGCAGGGTTCAACTCCGCGAAGGTTGCGTCCGGATGGTTCAATGCGCATACCGGTGAGAGGTTTAAAAGCCGCAGTCCTGCGGCTTGGGTCGACATGGAAACTGAAAAAATGGAGGCGGTACGTCAGTATATTGGACGTGACTTTAATGTGTGCATGGACGGCCACATGAGCAACGTGGAAGGAGAAGAATCGATCGTTTGGAATGTCGGAATGGCCAGAGCGGTGTTGCAGGCGATGGAGCCATACGACCTGTTCTTCTATGAAGAACCACTGCACTACAACGACCTGGAAGGCTACGCCGAGCTGTGCGCCAGCACGTCTGTTTCAGTCGCCGGCGGTGAATGCTTGAGTACCCGCGAGGAGTTTCGTCATTATGCCGACCGCCGCGCGTTTGACATCGCCCAGCCGGACGCAGCGTACATCGGCATTGCGGCATTTCTCGACGTGGCGCGACAGTTTGCAGTGCAGGGCAAACAAGTCGCGACCCACGCCTGGGCCTCCGGTGCCGGTGTCATGCAGAATATCCACGCCGCCTTCGCCACGCCCAATGTGGCTATTCTGGAAATCCCTCCTCTGGCTGGCCCTTTGCACACAGAAATCTACACCGACGGAGGATATCGTTTTCAGAATGGCTATATTCTGCCTCCGGAGGCGCCGGGGTTAGGTGTTCAGCTAACTGACGCAACCAAAAATCGGTACCCGTTCCAGAGAGATTCCGGTGAATGGTCGACTGTGCCAGGCAAAGGATCGTGCAAGTGAAACGTCAGCCTTTGACGATCCTGGTGACGCTCGAACCGGATGACAAGGCACTGGAACGAGTTCGCGCTGCCTGTCCTGACTGTTGTATCCGGGTAGGTCCCCGCATCGAATCGCCCGCTGAACGTTTACCGGCCAAACTGATGCGCGGCACGGACATACTGCTGTGCGAATTTCCACCGGTCAATTTCGACGGATTTGACCAACTGCAGTGGATCCAGCTTAGCTCCGCAGGTTACACACAGCTCCGGGATCTGCCGATCCTTCAGCGCGGCATACGCGTCACGAATGGACTGGGTAATTTTGATGTGCCGATCGCGGAATGGAACGTGATGATGATGTTGATGTGGGAGCGTGAGATACGCGTCCAGCTGGAAAATCAGAAGAGAAAGATTTGGGATCGAGCAGCTCAGTTTCAAAGCGACGTGTTCGGTCGGACGATCGGCTTTTTCGGATATGGCGGCATTGCACGAGCGACCGCCCGTGTGGCGCAGGCGCTGCACCTTAAAGTGTGGGCGATGACGCGGGACGGCACGACCAAACCACGTGACCGGATCTATTGCGTACCCGGAACCGGCGATCCGGCAGGCGAACTGCCGGATCGTGTCTTCAGTCCGGATGACATTGAGGAATTCATGGGGGACGTCGACTATCTGTTCGTTACGATGCCCCTGACTAACGCAACCGAAGGAATTTTGGGCGAACGGGAGTTACGGATGCTGAAACCGTCTGCCGTCCTGATCAATCCGGCACGGGCCGGGATCGTAAATGAACAGGCACTGCTCCGTTGTCTCCGTGAAAAATGGATCCGAGGTGCGTCTTTTGACGTCCACTACGAGTACCCGCTGCCTGCCGAACATCCATTGTGGGAGATGCCCAATATCATTCTGACCTGCCACGTATCCGGTTCCTGTTCCAGCCCCCATTTCCTCGAACGAATCTACGACATTTTCTCGCGAAATTGTCGGGCGTTTGTGAACGGGGAGTCAATGCTCAACGAGTTGAGTGAGTCTCAGTTACGAGGTCATTGACAACCGCTGTCGCTTCAATTTGAAAAACACCCACATTCACCAGGCTCCCATCAAGCAGAGATCCACAGCACCAGGCGTTCAGTCGTTCACGACGTCGCCTGCGCGAACCACCAGTTTCGCCTCCCAGCAACCGCCGGAACGAATCTGATTATAACAATCCGTAAGAGGCGCTGCGGAGTCGTTCCTTTCCAGTACGGTTAGGTCGCCGCTGCTGCCGGGAGCGAGCGTGCCGACTTCACCGGCGAGCTGCAGAACTTTGGCAGGACTCGCACCGACACGAGCCAGCACTTCATGTTCCGGCATTCCCGCGGCAATGCATTTACTCATCATCCTCGGCAGGTCATGCGACGGTTGTACACCGAGATGAGCAGCATATTGGTCGGTGGAAATGGTGTCCGGATACCAGCCTTCGGCAAACGCTGCTTCTGCCACCCGAAACGAAAAACTGGCAAGCCCGTGGCAGCCATCGAACAAGACACCACGATCGCGCGCTTCACAGACTTCCGGCAGGACCCTGCCGTCATCGCCGATGATACTCCATTCGTCGTCACGAAAGATGTAAGTCACGACGTCGCCAGGCCGGATCAACGCCAGTTGTTCTGCGATCGGCCAGTCGGTCGGATTCCGCATGCCGTACAGCAGCGGCTTGCCTGTTCGTTCAGCCACGTTCAACGCACTTTGTACGACGTCCTGAGGATTCAGGGCACATGAGATGCGACTGACGTTGACTGCAATGCCCCAAATGAAATCGCCGCCTTCAGCAATGGTCTCCGCACACGCATCGATGTCGACCCATTCGCTGTCCTGAAAGCATGCTCCGTCCGGGCTTTCTCCATGTGCCGACAGATTAATCGCCAGCCGAATACGTGTTCGGCTGGTTTCGATCGTGTCACGACGATATGTCCGCCAGTGTTTGGCCCCGGCATCTCCCTGAGAAAGCACGGTTGTCACCCCCCGGGGCAGAAATTCGACGTCCGGATCGACCCCGTATTTGGACCCGCTGTTTGCGGGGTGAGCATGAAGATCGACCAGCCCGGGCAATAAAAGTCCGTTTGGAAATTCCAGAGTCTGCCGCGAAGTTCCGTCCAAAGAGGCACCGGACGCCACAATGCGATCGCCACGAACCGCAACGGCGCCTGGGCCATCCAGACCGGTCGTTGTACAAACGACACGCCCCGCCCGGATAAGAAGGTCGTAATCAAAATCAGGCATGAAGTCACCACGATGGCTGGCTGCCGGTACAGCGGGACACACTCAGACCACGGTGGACCATGCTCACGAAAGATACTGTGCACCGTGTTTGGAACGGTTTGGACTTTGTTCAGCAGCGAATTGTCAGGGCTGATGTGCAATCAGCACATTGTAGCCTCCAGGCGATTCGTCCGCCCTCATTATACGGGGATCTCGTGCAATCCGGCGCTGCTGACCTGCGGCTCAGATAAAATCAGCTCTTCCCCAACGTTTCAGCACGTAGTGCACAGGAGGTGCGAAGTCCTGAAGTCACCTGCCATTCCCAACAAATATGATGGATTCGTTACGGGACCCAAATCCAGATGCTCTGATAGAATCTGACATTGGCAGTCGGCGCAAACTCAACGTCAGACGGAAGGCGTCCATTGCCAGAATTGTTTGACCATACGGGTTCTCTCATGGTAAAACGGCCGGCATGCTGTTACCCAAAAACGTCGAGAAGTTTCCTGGCAGGTGCGCTCTTCGCATTGCCATTCCCGTACTCGTGCTGCTCGGTGGCAGACTGGTTGCTGACGACTCCGAGGATCAATTAGCGGCCTACGATGCGAGCATTGTGCAGAGCGATCGGGAGCACTGGGCCTATGTGCCGGTTCGGCAGCCGCAAGTGCCTGCTGTGGAAGATACCGACTGGATCCGAACACCGATTGACAATTTCGTACTGGTGAAACTGGAACAGCAGGGGTGGCGACCGGCTCCGACGGCCAGACCACATGATCTGTTGAGAAGATTGTATCTCGATCTGACTGGACTGCCGCCGACGATTGACCGTCAGGATCGGTTTCTCGAAGAGCCAACCGCTGAGCATTTTGATGAGCAGGTGGACCAGCTCTTACGACAAACAGGATACGGTGAACGCTGGGCGCGGCACTGGCTGGATCTTGTACGATACGCCGAATCGAATGGCTACGAACGTGATGCCGAAAAACGACACGTATGGCGATATCGAGACTATGTCATCGACGCTTTAAATCAGGACAAGCCGTACGATCGCTTCGTACTGGAGCAACTGGCAGGTGATGAAATGACCGATCGCAACACACAGACCGTGCTGGCCACCAGCTTTTATCGTCTTGGATCCTGGGACGATGAACCGGCAGATTCCTCTCAATATCGCCATGATCAACTCGACGACATCATTCGCACAACGTCACAGGTGTTCCTGGGTTTGTCATTGGGATGTGCGCGTTGTCATGATCACAAATTCGACGCGTTGACGATGCATGATTATTACCGCATGTCCGCCATCATGGCCCCGATGAAGCGACCCCGTCGGGATGCCGACATGCCCGCCGGGTCGATTGAACAACTCGAACAGCTTGCCGAACGGGATCGGATGATCGAAGGTCTGCGAAATCGCCAACAGGAACTTCGCGATGGTTTTCGTGAAAAATTCCTGACCTCCGGTGTCAGCAGCCTGGACCAAAAAGTTCTGTCGGCATTCACGATTCCTGTCGACGAACGAAACTCGGAACAAAAGCAGCTGGTTACGACTCACCAGACCAACTTTGATCAGCAGCTTGAGGACGGGTTTCCTCCGCAAAGGAAGCGTCGCTTTGATGATCTCCGGCGACAGATCACTCAACTGCAGGAGCAGATACCGGATCTTCCCAAAGGATATTTTCTACATGAAGAGAGTCCCAAGCCGCCTGGAAGTTTTCTGCTGCTTCGTGGTCGGGCGGCTTCGCCCGGGCCGGAAGTTCAGCCCGGACTTCCGGCGGTACTCGTCCGCGAGCAACCTGCATTTCACGTGCGTGAAAGGTCCACAGGTCGACGTCTGCGGTTTGCGAAGTGGATTGCCAGTGCGGAAAATCCGCTGACTGCCCGTGTCATCGTGAACCGGGTGTGGCAGTACCATTTTGGTGAGGGCATCGTCCGCACACCCAGCGACTTTGGTGTGATGGGCGATTCACCGACACATCCCGAGTTGCTTGACTGGCTGACACACTGGTTCGTTAACGACGCGAACTGGTCGCTGAAGAAACTGCATCGTCTGATCGTGTGCAGCAATACCTACCGAATGAGTAAAAGTTCAAACTCGGAATATGCCCAGTTGGACCCCGCCAATCGACTGTTGTGGCGATTTCCTTATCAACGACTGCAGGTTGAGACCATCCGCGATTCAATCCTGGCTTCAAGCGGCAGACTGAACCGCGAGATGTACGGACCTGGCGTGAAACTGGACATCCCGCAGGTTGTGATTGAAAGTCACGCAGACCGGAATAATATCTGGGAAGCGTCAGGTCGCGAGGACCAGTCACGACGTACCGTTTATGCATTTGTTAAACGCTCGATCGTCGTACCGATGCTCGAAGTACTCGATTTTTGCGACACAACGCGTTCCACTGAAAAACGCAATATCACCAGCGTGTCGCCGCAGGCGCTGACATTATTCAACGGTGATTTCGTCAACCAACAGGCAACGTACCTGGCTGAACGGGTCATCAGAGAAGTCGGAGACGACCCGAGTGCACAGGTCGCGCGTGCATGGCGACTGACTTTGTGCCGACTGCCGAATGACGAAGAGCGGCGGGCAATGGTTGATTTTATGGAAACGGAAACACAGCGATCAATAAGTGAGTTGAAAGAAGGTGAAGAACTGACAGCAGAGAGGGCCCATCGTCGTGCGTTCGTTCAGGTGTGCCGGGTTATTTACAACCTCAACGAGTTTTCATATCCAAATTAAATTCTAAATCGCTCCTCCAGGAGAGGTCATCGCCCGTTGCGACAGATCAAAAGTGAGACCCGACTGATGAACGGTAGCCCACGTTTCAGACCGAACAATACTCCCTGCCAGCGAACGCGTCAGGAATTCCTCTGGGAGGTTGGCGGTGGCTTTGCCGGCCTGGGTTTAATCGACCTGCTGTCGCGTGATGGTTTCTTTGCAAATCGTGCTGTTGCGGCAAATGCACAGAAAATGGCTTCGGCATTCAAGCCGCCTCAATTTCCGGGTAAAGCGAAACACTGCATCTTTCTGTTTATGAACGGTGCGCCCAGCCAGGTGGATACCTTTGACCCCAAGCCCACGCTTACGAAGTTCCACGGTACTCCGTACAGGGGCAAAGCGAAATTTGGTAGCGGCGGTCGAAAAATTGGCTACCTCGCTCAATCGACGTTCAGGTTTAACCAGCATGGGCAGAGTGGGCTGCCGATCAGCGAAATTTTTCCACAGACCGCCAGGTACGCGGACGATTTGTGCGTCATTCGTTCGATGTATGCCGATACCGCGGCACATGCCTCGGGCTGTCTGCAAATGAATACCGGCGACGTACAAATCGGGTCGCCCAGTCTTGGTTCATGGATGAGTTACGGTCTGGGAACAGAAAGTCGAAACCTGCCCGGCTTTGTTGTCATGACGGATCCTCGCGGAGGACCGATCAGCAGCGCGTCGAACTGGTCGTCGGGCTACATGCCGGCTGCCTATCAGGGAACACTGTTCCGTAACGGGGGTACCCCACTTCTTGACCTTGCCACGCCGAAAGGCGTCGGGGACAGGACACAACGTCATTCCCTCGATCTGTTGGAACGATTGAACCGAAAACACCTGACACGACATCCTGGTGAATCGGAGCTGGTTGCCAGAATCATGTCGTATGAACTGGCTTATCGAATGCAGTCGAGTGCGACCGAGGCGGTGGATCTTGGCGCGGAAGATGCACGAACCAGAGAAATGTACGGGTTAAACAACAAACTCACGTCAGATTTCGGGAACAAATGTCTGACAGCGCGGCGGTTAATCGAGCGAGGAGTGCGGTTCGTACAGTTGTATTCCGGTGGCGGACATCTCGAGGACACCTGGGATGGCCACACGGACTGTATCAGCAACCATAAGCTGCACGCTGGTGAAACAGACCAGCCTATTAGCGCGTTGATTACCGATCTAAAACAACGTGGTCTGTGGGATGAGACGCTCATCGTGTGGGGTGGTGAATTCGGACGTACGCCAACCAGTGAAGGTGTTGGAAAACCGGGACGCGATCACAACTGGCTTGGTTTCTCGATGTGGCTGGCTGGCGCGGGTATCAGGGGTGGCCAGGTGATTGGTGCTACAGACGAACTTGGTTTTGCGGCCGTGGAAGACAGGGTGCACGTTTCCGACTTACACGCCACCATTCTGCATCTGATGGGACTCGACCATCGGCATCTGGCATATTTCTACAATGGACTGGACAGGCGGCTCACCGGACCGGATGAAGAACGTTACCACGTTGTTCAGCAGGCACTGGCGTAATATCAGTCACACCGTTGCTGCTGAACGCTGTACTCAGGTCATGTTCAACCGAGGCCTGCCTGGCTGAGCCAGCCGAGGTGATTCAGAGATTAACGGAGCCGACAGGGACCGGCATCGGCTCCAGGCGTTGATGTCAAACAGCTGCGAAATCTGCCGGCCTCGTGCCTGCCCCGATTTTCGGAACGCACAGTGTTCGTGCGCTGAAAGAAACTGTCCTGCGACGTGTCCTCACTCCGTCCAGTAGGAGTAGAACCGGCCGTTTCGTATCAGGTAACGCAGCTGAACTGTCTGGTCCTCAAAACGGGCGATATCACTTTGCTGCCAGTGGACCTGTTCGTGCATCACATTTCCCGTGACCGGCTTCGACCGTGTCAAAACGGCCCCGTTGCTGTCCAGCACCTCGACCCAAATCTCGCCGCGCGGTGCATCAGCATTCAGAAACAATTTCGTGCCGGTCATTCGGAAAGGTTTAGTGAGAATCGTCCCTTTAGTTTCACCGGCATCCAGTGAGACGAAACCATCCCGTCGCAGCACAGCCAGCGAGATCGCGCAGGCATCCGGGTCCGGCCGAGGAGGTCGAGTTCGATACTTGGCACTTGTGTAGTAAAACCACAACTCCTCACCACGCAGCACGGCGTTCGATGGTCCGATTATTCCTGTCAGATCATAAGCTCCATCCCCGGGTCGTGAACTGTCGATGAACGGCCGGCGATCGCCAAGTCGCTGCCAGTTTTTTAAATCCCGGCTGCACGTGAGTTGGACCAGATGAAAACCGTCGGTGTTTGTGCCGTCGACAGACGGTCCGGTGGAGTAGTACATCGTTGGCATGCCGACATACAGTGACTCATATCGGAACACGCCCATATTGTAGACGTCCACGTTGTAGCGGGTCGGGTCGATCGACATCACCGGCTGCAGCGAATCATCGGCAAGTCGCGTTCTGATCCTGTCCAGGCCCATCTTCTGGTCGAGATCATCGGTATGAAATATGAGTCCGTGATCTGTCCACATTTTGAAATCTCTGCTGGTTTCCAGATAAACGGACCGTCCGTTGGGTCCATTGCGTTTGACGGTGAGAATCAATAATCCTGCTTTTTCATCAAAGGAAAAATTTGCTTCATCTCCACTGGGCACACCGGGCACATCCGGAAGCATTTTCCAGCGACGTCCGTCGGGTGAAACGGCGAATCCGACCGGCGGCAGTGCGCACTTATAACGACGCGAGGGATCGGGATCTGTCGGATCATGAATGACGTAATCCGTTCGAACGTGGTGTTCTCCCGCCATGAGTGAGATATAGTTATTGCGCGGCCATCTCTCGTAAGTCACCTGACCGAGCTCCGGCTGAGACCAGTGAAGTCCGTCAGGACTTTCGTAATAGCCGGTGTAGTTTTTCCCTGTGGCCGTCAGATCGGGTGGGGTGGCAGCACAGTCCCAGAACTTAAAAATCTGCTGCTCAGCATCCCAGACCGGGGCCGTGCGAACCTGTACACTTGATACGCCCAGTTGCCAGTTCGGTCGGATCACCGCACCTTTTTTGACAGGCTGGTGCATCGTCCGTTTGAGATTTTCAATCTTCTGTATGCCGACATCATCGAGGAACAATTGTCGTTCGCCGGCTGTCGGATGAAACGGCATCTCGGCTTTTGAATCAGAGGACGTAAGCAGCAGGCCGGTGAACGATGCCCACGCTGCAAATGTCGCCTGAAACACGGCCACCGATGTGAAGAGATTTCTGACTTGTCGATTTGTTCTCATAGATTTGGTATCCGATCACCAACTCTAGCTGAACAAAGTTCCAGGTGAAATCTTCCAGACTGCGTTTGGTGACTGACCTGATCAGGTCGGACGTGTCACTCAGTCCGGTTCAGAAATTGTTCCGATATGCCAGCGTTCGTATTACAGGAATTGATCAATATTGCCCCGAATGCCCGCTGCAAGTGCTTATCCGACGGTGTGATTCGTGATCGGATATGAGCCGAGTGGCTGGTCCGCTTCGTGTTCTGATTTCCACGCATAACGACCGCCCTGAATGTGGCGGATTGTCTCTCCGTAAGAGACCCTGCAAAGAATGGTTTCCAGGAGCACGCTGCGGGGTGGCACCTGCTGTCCTGGCAGGTGTTGACCGGTGTGCATGCGTTCAGGGGGCATTATCGGGACAGCGTCTGCATCAGTTGTTGGGCTGACTGAAATCCGTGCCGGCGATTCAGGATACGCAGATCCGGAGCGACAATCAGTGTGGTCGGCAAAGATTGGATTCCCATCTGCCTTACAAAGTCTTTTTGATCGTCAGCGTTGACGGCGATTGCCACGAATCGTTGGCTGATCAGGTCCATCAGGTTGGGATCCGTGTAAGTCTCGTTTTTCATCCGTTCACAGTGCGAGCACCAGGGAGCAGATATCTGAATCAGAATCGGTCGATTCTCCTGATTCGCCAGGTTGGCTGCTCGACGAATGTCGGTATTCCACGAGATGGTTCGAGCTATGGCACCCTGCATTTCAAAACCAGTCGGTCGATAACGATTGGAAACAGGGTGAGACTCGCGACGTTCCCTGTTCGAATTCGACGGACTCGTCTGATATTCAGGTTTCAACCGTTCGTCGAGTCGTCGAGTACGACCTGTTGCGACTTCACGCTCGGAAACGTAAGGGAATGAACCGGAACCATGGTTTTCGTGTCGCAGGCCAATTTCACAATTTTCGGTGTCACAGTTGTTTCGTGGTTTTCCGAAGTTAATGTTGCACTGTCCGTCTTTACAGTACGGATCCTGATATCCAGACAAAGGCGGATACCCAGGTCGATCATTCGTTGCCAGTCGTAGTTGGTCCGAACTCTTCGAACACCGACTGAGGTCGCAACCCAATGTACTCTGGTGACAGGAGCCGGACCCGACCTGAGCAAATGCAGACGAGGACAGGACCATCCCTGCCATCAGAAGAAAGGTTGGTTTAGTCATCTGATTGTCCCTCACAGAAAGGTGTTCTGAAAATCGGTGATGTTCAGACCACCGATAACGGTCCCGACTCCCGAAGCCATTCAGGAGACATCTGCGAGACCGAAGAGACAATTTGCACACAACGTGCCAAAGTCGAGACCGATGACGTTATCCGGCAAACACTGCCGGTTGTGTGGATTCGGCGCGAAGCTGCATACGACCTGACGGGATGCGTTCCGGCGAAAAAACAACCATATGTCCACGTCAATTTAAAAGAAGTGTCAGTCTGATGGCAGGTTGTGATCGAGGTGACACGTTCTGCCACGACTGGATATTAAGACCTTCACTTCTTTTTTCCGCGCGACCAGGAGTCTCGCAGGGTGACCGTGCGGTTGTAGACGAATTGTTCGTTGGTGCTGTCCGGATCAACACAGAAGTAGCCAAGACGCTCGAACTGAAACCGATCACCGACGCAGGCGGTACCCAGAGACGGTTCGAGTTTTGCGTTACGAACTATCTGCAGTGAGTTCCGATTCAGGTTGCTTTTCCAGTCTTCGGATGCTCCAACATCGTTCGGGTCTTCTGTCGCGAAGAGATGATCATAAAGGCGTACTTCAGCTTCCACAGCATGCAGAGCACTCACCCAGTGCAGAGTGGCTTTGACTTTCCGGCCATCGGGTGCGTTTCCTCCCTGAGTCTCGGGATCGTAGGTACAATGCAATTCGATGATGTTTCCATCGGTGTCTTTGATGGCTTTATCACAACGAATGAAATAGGCGTACCTGAGACGGACTTCCCGACCTGGAGCCAGTCGGAAGAATTTCTTTGGGGGATCTTCCATAAAGTCGTCCCGTTCCAGCCATAGTTCCCGACTGAACGGGACCGTTCGTGTGCCTGCAGCATCATCTTCCGGATTGTTGATTGCCTGAATTTCTTCCTCACGGTCCTCGGGATAATTGGTGATGACTACCTTGACGGGATTCAGCACGGCCATTCGGCGTTCCGCCGTCCTGTTCAGATCTTCACGTACACTGTTTTCCAGCAATACCATGTCTGCTGTTGCATCGTGCTTGGTCACTCCCACGTGCGTACACAGGTTTCGAACGGAGGCCGGCGTATAACCGCGTCGTCGTAACCCGCAGAGTGTGGGCATGCGAGGATCGTCCCAGCCTGTCACATGACCTTCATTGACCAGTTCCAGTAGACGACGTTTACTCATCACCGTGTACGTGAGGTTCAGACGATTGAATTCAATCTGCTGCGGATGATGGATGTTGAGCGATTCAAGGTACCAGTCATACAGTGGACGATTGTTCTCGAATTCCAGCGTGCAAATGCTGTGAGTGACCCCTTCCAGCGAATCCGACTGGCCGTGAGTGAAGTCGTACGTTGGGTAAATGCACCAGTCATGACCGGTTCGGTGATGTTCCACGTGTCGGATGCGGTACATGATGGGATCCCGCATCAGCATGTGAGGATGAGCCATGTTAATTTTTGCTCTTAAAACATGTTCCCCGTCCTGGAACTCGCCCGCCTTCATCCTGCGAAAAAGATCCAGGTTTTCTTCAATGCTGCGGTTACGCCACGGGCTGTCCGTTCCAGCTTCAGAGGGGGTTCCCCGTCCGGATCGGATTTCTTCCAGGCAAAGGCTGCAGACGTAAGCCCTGCCGTCCTGAATCAACTGTTCGGCGAACTCATAAAGCCGGGCAAAATAGTCGGAAGCAAAATACAGACGATCTTCCCAGTCGAACCCCAGCCAGCGGATGTCTTTCTGGATGGCGTTCACATACTCCGTATCCTCTTTTTCCGGATTAGTATCGTCGAAGCGCAGATTCGTCTTACCGCCAAATTCTTCGGCAACACCGAAATTCAGACAAATGCTTTTGGCGTGGCCGATGTGTAGATAGCCGTTGGGTTCCGGAGGGAACCGGGTATGGACGCGCCCCTTCCATTTCCCGCTGCGCATGTCGTCTTCGATGATCTGACGTACGAAATCACGCGATTCAACTGTTTCCTGATCGGACATTCCGTCTCTTCCAGCATTGACTGCGATATTCTCGTTGCCGCAATTCGATCGGCGACGACTGCTGACAGGACAATAGCCAGGAGCGACCGGTTCACGGAAGGCCGGACAGACCGTGTGGACTGTGAACTGCAGAATTGGGACAGGACACTGGACGGATGGCTACGGTGAAACGTTCTGTTCCGGATTCACCATTGGAGACACAGTTGACGTCAAGTCTTCCTGCCCGTTCAACGGTACCGGGCCTGTCAGCCCTCAGGGCTGTTTTGCGTATTCTGCGACCGCGAGCTGTGAATCTGCGGCCCGCCCGCGAACAGAAAGAACTTAACCGGTTGTGTCGTCGGCCTGTTGTCGACACACATCCGTAACGAATCGATGAGAAAAAAACAGCATCAGCACAGGCAATTCGCCTTTCGACATTCTATTGTGTGCGGCGCGTCATGTGTTCTGCCATTTTACCTGCCCGTATTCCCGGGAGCATTTCATGAGATCAGGCACCGTTATCTGTTTCTCGGCAATCCTGACGACGATATCAACCGTAGCTTCTGTTGCCCGGTCAGACCAGCCGATTCTGAAGTTAAATCCCGGCGATCATGTTGCTTACATCGGCAACACACTGGCTGACCGCATGCAGCACCACGGTTGGCTCGAGGCGCACATTCAGGCGGTCTTTCCCGACCACGACCTGGTTTTTCGCAATCTTGGGTATCCTGGCGATGAGCTGAAGCAACGGAGTCGAGCTGACAATTTCGGTTCACCGGATCAATGGCTGGCTAAAGTCAAAGCCGACGTGATTTTTGGATTTTTTGGATACAACGAAGCGTTTCGAGGCGAAGGCGGACTCAAATCCTTCCGACAGAACCTCACCGAGATTCTGGATGGCATGCGGCAGCAGCAGTACAACGGCAGATCTGCTCCCCGAATTGTGATGTTTTCGCCGATTGCTCATGAGGATCTCCATAGTCCGCATCTGCCCGATGGTTCAGCAAATAATCAGAATCTTGGATTGTATACCGATGCGATGCAGGCGGTCTGTGCCGACAGAGACGTTGCATTCGTGGATTTGTTTCATCCAACGCTGCAGATGTACACCACAGCTGACGAACCGTTGACACTCAACGGTATTCATTTGCTTGAACACGGCAACCAAAAGCTTGCCGAACATATTGTGGGCGTCTTGTTCGGTGAAGCAGCACAAATTCAAAAGTCGGGTACGGCATGGCCGAAGTTGCAGGCTGCGGTCCTTGACAAGAATCTTCACTGGTTTAGTCGTTATCGGGTCGTCGACGAATACAACGTGTTTGGCGGTCGTTCCAGACTCGCCTGGTTTGGCCAGTCCAACGGTGACGTGATGATGCGGGAGATGGAGATCTTTGACGTGATGACGGCGACCCGCGACCGCCGCATCTGGGCGATCGCTCAGGGCGGTGATCTCACAATTACGGATGACAATCTTCCTGAAACGCTGCTGGTGAAGACCAACAAACCCGGGCCTCTACAAGGAGACAAATTCGAATATCTCAGCCCTCAGGGCACAGCAGAAACGATGACGCTTGCGGAGGGGCTGGAGGTTAACGTCTTTGCCTCTGAGGAAATGTTTCCGGAAATGATCAATCCTGTGCAGATGGCGGTGGATACAGACGGGCGTCTGTTCGTGTCCGTCTGGCCGTCGTATCCGCACTGGAATCCCACGAAAGCGCGTCGCGACCGGATTCTGTGTCTGCCGGATGAAGATGGCGACGGAGTTGCCGATGAGTGTCGTGTCTTTGCCGATGAACTGAATAGTGTCACCGGGATTGAATTCTGGGGGGGGGGATTACTGGTTGCCGCTCCTCCGGAAATCTGGTTCCTGAAAGACACGAATGGTGATGATACTGCCGACGTGAGGATCCGTATGCTGCAGGGGGTCTCCAGTGCCGATACACACCATTCTGCCAATGCGATGTTGATCGGTACGGATGGAGGCCTCTACTGGTCGAGAGGAATCTTTAATGTGGCCAGCATGGAAACACCAACCGGCACTTACCGGTCAGGTCGCAGCGGTGTTCATCGCTTTGATCCTCGGACCTTCGAAATGAGCTTTGTGTTTCCGATCGGTCCGAATCCGCATGGTCATGTCATGGATCAGTGGGGCTACCACTTTGCCAACGATGGCACCAGCGGCACTGGCAGTTACGTCAATATCGGAAATGGTGAAGGCAACAAACAGTGGTTTAAAAAACGTGTGCGTCCGGTTGCTGCAACCGGCATTCTTTCCAGTAGTCACTTTCCCGATGACATGCAGGGAAATTTTCTGATCTGCAACTGCATTGGTGTACTGGGGGTTCTGCAGCACGAAGTTCACTACAGCGGAGCTGATATAACGGCGAAAGAAATTGAACCCATCCTGCTAGCTGATGATCCGAATTTCCGACCGACTGATGTTGAAATCGGTGGTGATGGAGCACTCTATGTGTCTGACTGGAGCAATGCGCTCATTGGTCACATGCAACACAACATGAGAGATCCTAACCGTGACGACGAACACGGACGAATCTATCGCGTTACTGCAAAAGGACGACCGCTGGTTCAAACACCCAGATTGAAAGGAAAGCCGGTTGCCGAAGTGTGTCAGGCATTCTATGCCAAAGAAAACAGCGTCCGTTACCGGGCCAGACTGGAGCTCAGTGGTCAGGATCCGCAAAACATCATGCACCAGGTCGGTAACTTTGCGGCAAATCTTGACTCTCAGAATCCGAGGGATGCACAGGCACTTCTGGAATGTCTGTGGGTCTTCGAAGAACAACGCATTCCCAACCCGGGCCTGTTGGCAATGGTTTACAGAGCCAGAGAACCACGTGTGCGAGCTGCCGCAATTCGCACTCTGGGCAACTGGACAGCAAAGATCGGTGACTGGAAGCGATTGCTTAATCAGGCGGCGACGGACGAATCGGCACTGGTCCGCGCGGAAGCTGTGAAGACTGCGGTGTCGTTCGGCGGCAGTGATGCTGCCGAAGCGGTCTTTACTGTGTCCACACTGCCAACCGATCCGGAACTCGATACGGTACTGAAATACGCCCGGAGAAAACTGCAGCTGGACAACATCATCCAAGATTCAATCGCTGCACAACAGCCATTATCTGATGTCGCCAGAACGTACGCACTGCGGCACGCTGCGACATCCGATTTGCTCAGGCTGAGTCCGGATGCCGATCTGTACGAAGCAGTTCTCGGCCGACCGGACGCCTCACTCAAAGCATTGCGTACTGCACTGAAAGGACTTGCTGATATTCGCGCGAGAAACACTCTGCCTTTGTTGCTTGAATTAATTGAGCAGTACGATCTGAACGATGGTGATGCGACGTCGTTAATGCGACTGCTTGTGCAGGTGCCGTTTACAGATCTTCGGCCGGAGCGGGGTCGACTGGAGGAACTCGCTGCAAACGGACGGAATTCCGTCACGCGTCAGGCTGCAGTTGCGGCCTTGATTATTGCAGATAGCTCTGCTGATGATGCTTGGCTGGCGGCAAGTCGAGATGAGAGATCGGTCAGAGATTTTCTGAACGCCGTTCCCCATATTACAGACGATTCGCTGCGCGGATCGGTATTTACGATTGTACAGTCACTGCTGCATTCGGTGTCCGTTGCTCAACGTGAGTCACTGACCGATGCTGCCGTTCGAACGCTGGCTGCAGTTCCCGGACATGAGGAAGCACGTGTCAGCGAACTTTCTGGTCTGATGAAAGCGGGGCGCAGTCGATCTCCCGTTGTTCACACACTGCTTCAGATTCCGGTTGCGGACTGGCCCGAATCAGCCGTACAACCGATAGCCGACAACCTCATCGGCTACCTGACTTCAATGCCAACTTCCGGACGCACGGGTGAACAGGCGTCAGAAGCGGTGCGGCTGGCCAGGTCGCTGGTGCCGCGTCTGGGAAAAAATGACGGTAAAGCGCTGCTGGAACGTCTGGAAAACCTCGATGTGCGAGTGATTGCAATCGGTACTGTTCCTGCCCGAATGATCTTTGATAAGGAACTTCTCGTGGCAGAAGTCGGTAAGCCGGTGGAGTTTCGTTTTTCCAACTCCGATGATATGCCCCATAACTTTGCGATTGTACAGCCAGGTGCGATGCGGGAGATTGGTGAACAGGCCGAAGCAACAGCACGTGATCCTGACGCCATTCAGAGGCATTACATTCCAAAATCGGACAAAGTTTTGCTGGCCAGTCGACTTCTGCAGCCTGAGGAGACTCAGTCACTCAGTTTCCAAGTTCCTGAGACTCCGGGCGTCTATCCTTATGTTTGTACCTACCCCGGACACTGGCGACGTATGTTCGGCGCTCTGTATGTTGTTGCCAGCCTGGAGGAATATCAGGCTGCACCGGAAACGTATCTCGCGGACAATCCGTTACCGGTCAGGGACAGTCTGCTTGAAATGACCGGCCGTAACCGCGAATGGACGGTGCCCGATCTGCTGGCTGACATCAAATCTTTGAAAAACGGCAGATCGTTTTCCGTTGGAAAGCAACTTTTCAAAGTTGCCGGCTGTGTGGCCTGCCATCAACTCAACAACGAAGGTCGTGTGTTCGGTCCCGACCTGGCGAAGCTGGAACCAAAAAAACGGACGGTGAAACATCTGCTGGAATCGATGATCGATCCATCTAAGGAGATCGACGACAGATTTCGTTCCTGGACATTCGTGATGACTTCCGGAAAAACAGTGACCGGTATGATCATGAAAGAAACAGATGAAGAAGTGCAGGTGGTGATTGATCCGCTGGCCAAGAACAGTCCGACAGTGCTTAAACGGGCTGAGATCGATGAACGGGTCAGAAGTGACACGTCACTGATGCCGAAGAGTCTGCTGAACCGATTGACGCAGGAAGATATCTTCGACCTGTTTGCTTACGTCATTTCGGCGGGCGATCGCGAACACGTGTTATTCCATGGCCCGCACGATCACTGAATGTCGTGCGGAGATTTGGCAGAAAGAGTCAGTCCCGTTGCATCGGGTGTGCAGGAATCGCCTGACAGGGCATCCCGCCATGTACGTATACCTGTTGCAATCTTCGGAGGGGCAGTGACTGTCTCAGCACCAGGGGGTGTGATCAGCAAAAAGGGGATTCAATGAGCTGTTTGTTAATTAATGACGATGATATTTCCCGAAACCTGACCATGTCGCAGGCAGTGACCTGCATGGAAGAGACTTTTCGGCTGCATGCGGCGGGCGCGTTGATCGCTCCGGCACGCTCCGTTTCTAATATGGGCGAAGCGGGGAAACTTGTGTTTACTGTTGGGGGCTCTACCGGCGGAGGGGCGCTGGTCGGTTTTCGAGCCTATGACATGAAACATTTCAAATCACCCGGGCGCGATGAACTGGTAGCGGTTTTCTGCGGCAGCACCGGTTCAATCAGGGCGGTCGTTGCGGGGACTCAACTGGGCCCGATTCGTACCGGCGCCATCGGTGGTGTGGCCGTCAAATATTTGTCACACCCGGATTCCAAAGTACTGGGGCTCATCGGAACCGGTCCCCAGGGACGTACTCAGTTACTGGCTGCTGCGGCAGTTCGACAGTTTGAAAAGATTCGGGTATTCAGTCGCAATCCACAGCGCTGTGCTGAATTTGCTGCGCAAATGACCAGGGAGTCAGGTCAACCGGTGCAGGCAGCGGGCTCTGCGCGTGATGCCGTCGAAGACGCGGATGTGCTGATTTGTGCTACGGTGAGTCCCACTCCGGTGATTCAGGCCGACTGGCTCAAGCCGGGAGTCCACATCAATAACATTGGCCCAAAGTTCAAAAACAACCACGAATTTGACCTGCATGTCGCCGAACGGGCAGCCCGGCTGATAACCGACACGCTGGCCCAGGTTGATGATTACGGCGACGAGTTTATTACAGCGCAAAGCCCGCTGCACAACAGCCTGCAGGAACTTGCACCGTTCGTGGCCGGAACCGAATCCATCGATCGCTCCCCGGAAGAAATTACGTTGTTCTATTCACTGGGCCTTGCCGGAACGGAGGTGACGCTGGCGGCTTTGGTCGCAGAACGAATGACAACACAGGTTTCATGAGACAATTGATTGATTCAGGACGTGCTGTGAAGCCTGTAAAGGGCCGCACCGACTTCACGACCAATGAAACCGAGTACTCGCTGATCGCTATCGAAGTCGTTACTGACTTCGCACTTAAAATCAGGGATTACAGTCAGCCAAAGGAAGCACAACTCTCTGAGCTCAACTGTGTTCGGACTGCAACAGTCCTGTCCAGGGCGTGAATCAGGTCTTCTGCCTTTTCGGGGGAGCAGCGGCGACACCTTCCAGACCACCGCTCACACGCAGGACTTCTCCGGTGATCCATGCCGACGCGGGGCTGCACAGAAACGCGACACCGTTTGCGATATCTGCAGCTTCTCCCCAGCGTCCCAGCGGAACAGCTTTTTCAATCCGATTGACCATTTCATCCATGGAAATGTTCAGACTCTGGCGGCGCTGATCCATGACAGACTTATTGAAGTCTGTGTACACAGGGCCGGGACAAACCGCATTGACGCGGACACCATAGGCTGCCAGTTCCAGTGACAGCGTGCGCGTCAGCATAATGACGGCCGCTTTGGCCACGTTGTACGCCGCGACCAGTGCCGCGGGATTCTGCCCGTTGATCGATGAAATATTGACGATGGATCCGGACTCCTGCCGCTCCATGATGGTCCCGGCCGCACGACAGCAGTAAAACGTTCCGTTCAGAGTAATGTTCATGACGCGGTGCCACTCTTCATCGCTCAGATCGACTGTCGGCGTCACCGTCTGTCCGACTCCCGCATTGTTGACAAGGACGTCCAGGCTTCCGTGCTGTTCGACCACTTTGTCGAAGAACGCTGTGACTTCGGTGCTGTTGGCGACATCGAGTGCTGCCGGGTGAACACTGAGTCCGTCCTGCCGGAGACGATCAGCTTCGGTCTGCACTTTGTCCTGCTGCAGATCCGCCATCACAACAGTGGCGCCATCGCGGGCCAGTCGTTCTGACATCGCGAGTCCGAGTCCCTGAGCCGCTCCGGTCACGACAGCGATCCGGCCGTCAAGATTAGTCCTGTCCGCTGGTTGATTACTCATGCTCTGACATCCTCAATAAACTGTCTGGAATTCTTCGCCATATGAGCAATGGCGTGTGTTGCCAGGTAACGCACCCCCAGGTCGGTATATCGTCGGGCCGCGTCCACATCCGCCGCAATACAGCCGGCGATTTTCCCGGCGGCTACAATACGTTTGATGCAGTCTTCAACACAGTTGACGACTTTGGGGTCTTTGGCTTTTCCCGGGACTCCCAGACTGTTAGACAGATCGACCGGGCCGACGTAGTACACGTCGATTCCCTCGACTTCCAAAAGTTGATCCAGATTATTGGCTGCATCGATGTGTTCAATATGGGCGATTACCATCGTTTCGCGATTGGCGGCAGCCGTGTATTCCGGCATGGAACCTTTAAGTCCGTATCCGGATGCTCTGACCCCGGCCAGTCCTCGATGTCCCTGGGGGCCGTATTTCGAACTGGCGACCATGTCTTTTGCTTCATCAACCTGGCTGATTTCCGGCACGTGAATGCCCAGTGCACCAACGTCCAGGGCTCGGAGAATCAAATGACCCGTATTATGGGATACACGGATGATGGGTGTGACTTCTGCGTATTCCGCGGCACGCACCATGTCTTCAGCCATACCAATATCGACCGGTCCGTGTTCCATATCGATCACCACGAAATCAAAGCCGAGCAGACCAACAATCTCGGTTAACCTTGCGGATGGCACATACACGAAGCTGCCGATCACGAGTTCGCCGGCCTCAAGTTTTCGTTTTGTCGTATTAACGTTCATTCAGTTGTCTTTCTCATATTCATAAAACCAGGGAACCTGCGAGAACATGCCGCCATCGACGTAGAGAGTCTGTCCGGTGACGAAAGTTGATTTTTCTCCCGCCAGGAACACGACCGCGTGAGCCACATCGCTGACGTTTCCCACACGTCCCATGGGGGTGCGAGAACCCCACTCTCCGGCGTAGTCAGGGTCTTCCAGGCTGGTTCTCTCAATTTCAATGGCACCAGGTGCCACGCAGTTGACCGTGATCCCGTAACGGCCAAGCTCAACAGCACTGACAGTCGTAAATGTTTCGATTCCACCCTTGGAAGCACAATAGTCGCTCAACATGGGGAAGGGGGCTTTGTTGGCCGCCGAACCAATGTTGATAATGCGTCCACCGCGGTTTTGCATCAACTGTCCGGCCTGTTGCGTACACAGAAATGTGCCTTTCAGATTGGTGCGGATTGTACGGTCCCAGTCTTCTTCCTTTAGATCGAGCATCGCTTTCCATGTCTGAACACCGGCGTTGTTTACCAGCAGATCGATTGTCCCGGCCTGCTCGATAAATCGTTCGAACATCAGCGAAACCTGATCACTGAAGCCAATATCCGCCTGCAGCAGCCACGCGTCGCGGCCGGTCTCGCGGACAGCGTTTGCGGTTTCTTCAGCGCCGGATTCATCCCGACAATAATTGACTCCAACGTTCCAGCCGTCTTTGGCAAGGTCGACAGCGATTCCGCGTCCGACACCCTTGCTGGCACCTGTCACGAGGGCATTCCTCGTTTGTGTGCTCATTGACTCTCCTTTTGGTGCAGGCTTTTAAAGAATTACGCGTACTCAACCGTTATTCCGGCTCTCGGACTGCGGATGAGGAACTGGTGGACCGACGTTGACGCTAACGACTTTACATCGAAACCCAACTCGAATTATTGTCGGCTGACTCCACGGCGGAATAGATAAACTGCATTCCGCGAAGGCCATCGTTCACGGTGGGAAAATCGTATTCTTCGGTCTTCATCGGATTCCCGTCGAGATGTCGTCTGACCGCTTCCGCCACTCCAACATAGATATTAGCAAAGGCTTCCAGATAGCCTTCCGGGTGTCCGGTCGGGATGCGAGTCGCTGCTCCTGCCACGTCGGACAGATAGCCCTGCCCGCGTGTCAGCGTCTGCCGTGGTTCCCCGTATTTGTAAACTTCAAGATAATTCGGATTTTCCTGGGCCCACTTAATCGCGCCTTCAGAACCGTAGACACGAAGCGTCAAACCATTTTCTTCACCGGTGGCCACCTGGCTGATGCACAGGACACCTTTGCCTCCTCCCTGGAAGCGGAGAAGCGCGTTGACATCTTCGTCCAGAACACGATCAGGCAGAAATGTGCTTTTGTCTGCACATAACTCGGAGACCGGATCTTCTGTGACATACTCCAGCAGGTTGACGCAGTGCGTTCCCACGTCTCCCAGTGTTCCTCCGATTCCTGATCGCTTGGGGTCCACACGCCACTCGGCCTGCTTCTGGCCCAGTTTCTCATGAGGCACCATGAGAAAATCCTGCAGATACTCAACGATGGCTTTGCGCACCGTGCCGATCTCACCGGACCGAACCATGTGTCGGGCATGTCGAATCAGCGGATGTCCGGTGTAATTGTGAGTCAGCGCGAAGATCAGTCCCGATTTTTCCACCAGTTCGACGAGCTCTTTTGCTTCGTCGAGCGTATGCGTCATGGGTTTATCACATACCACGTGAAAGCCTGCGTCAAGAAACGCCTTTGCGATCGAGAAGTGCGAGGAATTTGGCGTAACAATACTCACAAAATCGATGCGGTCGTCGCTGGATCGCTGAGCCTCCGCTGTTGCCATCTGCTGGTACGTGTCGTAACAGCGGTCCGGATCCAGATAGAGTTGTTTTCCGGTGGTCCTGGTATTCTCCGGGTCCTGAGAGAAACTTCCGGCTACGAGTTCAATCTGACCATCAAGGGCGGCGACCAAACGATGGACACCGCCGATGAAAGCTCCCTGACCGCCGCCAACCATGCCCATTCGTAGTTTACGTTTCCAGGAATCCATTTTCTGTCTCCTCTGTTGTTTATTGTTCTTTGTTTGGAGCGTACTCAAAGAGCTGAACGCGGCAGCACCAATCCCTCAGGCAAACACGCCGTTCCAGACCGGAAAGCCAGGGCTAACGGCTAAAGCCTGTGCCACAGGTTAGGTGACTCAGCCAAATCCAAGAATCCGGCGGTTGGCTTCAACATCGACACCGCTGGCCGCGAAGTCGTCAAATGCAACATCGGACGTTTCGATGAGGTGTCTGGAAATAAACGGTGCACCTTCGGCGGCCCCCTGTTCCGGACTCTTGACCGCACATTCCCACTCCAGTACGGCCCACCCCGAATAACCTGCTTCGGTGAGCAGTGTAAAAACGCTGGTGAAATCTACCTGACCGTCACCCAGAGAACGGAACCGTCCGGCTCGACCGGCCCAGGACTGGTACCCGCCGTAAACACCGACGCGACCGCTGGGACGGAACTCAGCATCTTTCACGTGGAAACCTCTGATGCGGTCTTTGAAGATCCGAATGAATTCAAGATAGTCCAGTTGCTGCAGCAGGAAATGGCTGGGGTCATAGTTGATGCAGGCGGCAGGATGGTCGTCCGTATGTTCGAGAAACATTTCGAAGGTGGCACCATCGTACAAATCTGAGCCCGGATGAAGTTCGTAGCCGAACGCCTTGCCCCGTTCCTGTGCATAGTCCAGCAGCGGTCTCCAGCGACGCGCCAGTTCTTTGAAAGCTTCGTCAATGACGCCCTCCGGCCGTTGAGGCCATGGATACGCCATGTGCCAGGCTAAGCCACCGGACAACGTCGGGATCAGGTCTATGCCCAGATGCACGGACGCGTCAACACATTTCCGAAGTTGATCGGCGGCCCACTCGGTTCTTTCATTGCCACGAAGACCGTCGGGATGGAAGCCTTCGAACATGATTTCGTAGGCAGGGTGGATCGCCATCACCTGACCGGAAAGATAAGCCCCCAGTTCGGTCGGCACCAAGCCCATCTCACTGAGTTGGCCCCGATAGTCATCGCAATACGTTTTGGATTCGGCCGCAGTATCCCGATCAAAGACTCGAGTGTCCCACGCCGGAATCTGCACGCCCTTGTAGCCGAGTCCGGCCACCCATTTTCCGATATTTTCCAGATTATTGTAGGGCTCTTCGTCTCTTAGAAACTGAGCAAGAAATATCGCCGGACCTTTGATGCCTGGCATAGAACGCTCCCCGTGGTCCAATTCTGGTATTGAAAACCAACCCGCATCAGGCACATCGAGAATGATCAAATCGATTTATTGCCGGACACAACGGATCTGGCCTGCGCGATGCTCACCACCAGTGATGAACACGTCGACTCCTGGTGGCTACGATGACAGTGTATTTGAGACGTAATTGCATTGATTCGCAAGCGGATTCACTCACTGTCAGCTGTGGAACACAATTCAGTCAATCAAAACGTATTCTTGGTTCGCTCGATCTGTTTCATCAATCTACAGGAAGAAATGGGACTGGATCTCATCAGAACGATTGAGATTCCACGGACTGAAGGCAGAAAACTTATCAGTGACTGTTGGCTTTTCCTGCGGGAAAAAGAGATCACACGGTCAGTTCGGTTTCCCGAATCTGTTCTGCTTGCCACGATGGCAGTCACAGGGAATCACAAACAATTTGAAAAGTCCCTGGCAATTGTGCCCGAAGGTCTCGACATCGTCCGTTAAATCCGGTGCAAGTCTCATGGCTGCCATCTCGGCGAACCTGTTTCGGTCGAAATACGTCGACTTCCTGCGAGATTACGGGGGGGTAACACAAGGTATATCAGTGTTTTGACACCGACCGACCTGCAATTTCCAGCCAGCTGTTTCGTCTCAGTCCGACTCCAGTTAGAATTGTGAGTTCAGTCGACCTGTTCATATTGAGTCAGATTATCAAAGAGACCAGTGGAAGTTCCGAGGTGCCGCCGCGCAGTCCTCCGCATGGTCTGAGGCAATTCCGCGTTAGAATCGGGTGAGACTTGCAGCAGGGATAGAGGATAAATTTGTGGCTATGACTGTCTCCGTCTCAAAAACTGTCTTTGTGGCAGCAGCGATTGTTGTATTGGCATCGACCAGAGCAATCGAAGCTGAAAATATGGATAGTGAACAAGCAGTTACGTCACATGATGTGATTCCCGTTTTACTGTTGCGCTGCGCAACCTGTCACGGACGCCAGCATCAGGATGGCGGACTGGACCTGCGCACCAGGGCCCTGATTCTGAAGGGAGGTAAGTCCGGTCCGGCTATCGTTCCCGGGGAACCGGAGAACAGTCTGATGTTGAAGAGAATCCATGCGGAAGAAATGCCTCCGCGCAAACGTCTGATTGAAGCCAGTGTGAAACCTATGGAACCAGACGAGATTCGGCGGCTAACGGCCTGGATCAGGGCCGGAGCACCGGATGGCGAAAAACTTTCACTGGACTCTGAAGTGGAACCTCTGGTCACCGATGAAGATCGAGAGTTTTGGGCGTTTCAGCCACCTGGTGAAATTACGGCGCCGGATGTCCAGCATCCTGACCTCGTCCGGAACGCTGTTGACGCATTTATTCTTGAGAAGCTGGAAGCGAAAGGACTGAGTCTGTCTCCGGTGGCTGATCGAAGAACTTTAATTCGACGAGCCGCGTTTGATCTGACCGGTCTGCCCCCGGAACCGGATCTGATGGATGCGTTTTTGACGGATACTCGTCCAGGTGCCTGGGAACGATTAATTGAATCACTGCTTTCCTCGCGACGATACGGAGAACGCTGGGGAGGCTACTGGCTTGATCGGGCAGGCTATGCGGACACCGAGGGCGAGCGTGAACAGGACATCCTCCGGCCATATGCATACCGCTATCGCGATTATGTGATCCGTGCGTTCAACGCAGACAAACCGTATGACCGTTTCCTGCTCGAACAGCTCGCCGGTGACGAACTTGCCGACTATGAAAATGCCGAAGAAATCACGCCTGAGATCTATGACAATCTTGTGGCGACAGGGTTTCTCAGAATGGTTCCGGATCCCACCTGGTTCAACGTCACTGGTTTTGTGCCCAACCGACTGGACGTCGTTGCCGATGCGGTGGATGTCCTTGGATCAGCCGTGATGGGATTGACGATTAAATGCGCTCGCTGTCACGAACACATGTTCGATCCGATTCCTCAGGAGGATTACTATTCTCTGACGGCCGTCTTTAAAGGAGCGTATGATGAGCACGACTGGTTGAAACCGAATGCGGACGACCTGCTCAAATCCATCAACAAGGGAAGGCACTCGTTCCGGAATCTGCCTTACGTGCCGGCGGAAGAGCTTCGTCAGTGGCAAGAACGTGACGAGAATTTACAGGCTCAGATCAGTGCCCTGAAGGAAGCCCTGAGCCTGCGCACGGAATCCATTCGGCAGCAGCATCTGGAAGAACAGCTTGCCGAACTGCCGGAATCCTTCCGCAGCGACGTACGGCGAGCTGTGGCAACCGCCGACGATGAACGCGATGAGCACCAGAAGGGGTTGATCGCAAAGTTCGAATCAACGCTCTTTCCGGACGATGAGCAGCTCAAAAAATCCAGTGAGGAATTTAAGAAAGCGGTCGAAGAGGCGAACAAAAAAACCGGCTCACTCAAAAAACAACGTCGTCCAAGACCAATGATTCGTGCACTCTGGGACCGTGGTGAACCCTCTCCCACGTATTTGCTGAACCGAGGCAGTTACCTTCAACCCGGTGACCTGGTGCGGCCCGCCAGCCTTTCTGTGCTGTCCACGAGTAAACTCGACATTAAGCCCCCATGGCCGGGATCGAAAAAAACGGGACGCCGCCTGGCACTGGCAAAGTGGCTGGTGCAGCCCGATCATCCGCTGACGGCGCGTGTGATGGTGAACACGATTTGGAAGCATCACTTCCGGCACGGTCTCGTAAAATCACTGGATAATTTCGGTCTCACCGGCAGCCTTCCTACTCATCCCGAACTCCTGGACTGGCTGGCCAGGGAGTTTGTTAAATGCAACTGGAGTATCAAGGACATGCACCGATTGATCCTGAATTCCAGTACTTACCGACAGTCGTCGCTGGTGAAACCTGAACATGAACGACACGACCTGGATAACGACCTGCTGTCTCGATTTCCAATGAAACGCATGGAGGCTGAGGCACTGTGGGATACCCTGCTGTACATTTCCGGTCGCCTGGACGAGACCCCGTTCGGATTTGCCAATGGAGTCAACGTACGGGCCGACGGTCTGGTAACGGCAATTGGTACAGACAAAGGCTGGCGGCGCAGCATTTATGTCGAGCACAACCGCAAACAAAACATGACGATCCTTGAGTGCTTCGATCTGCCACGCCCAACTCCAAACTGCCTGGAACGAAAACAGTCAACCGTTGCCCCTCAGGCATTGCATCTTTTGAATAATGAGATCATTGACCAGCTGATGCTCTCGTTTGCCGAACGTGTGATAACAAAAGCCGGTGCCGATTCCGGCGAACAAATCAGAGTCTGTTATTCCCTTGCTCTTGGCCGACCGCCGATGCCCGATGAGAACCGGTTCGCAACCGAGACACTCAGTCAGCTGCGGGAAGCGCGGAGTGAAGGAAATTTTGATTCCAATCAACGGGCCGTGGCGGACCTGTGTCATATTCTGATCAACTCGGCTGAATTCATTTACATCGACTAACGCTACCTGGGCTTCTCTCTCTCATGGCATAACAATGACAGTCCAACACCATCACAATTTAGACCGTCGCAGCTTCTTCGATCATGTTGGAAGTGGTTTGTACGGTGCCGCGCTGGCACAACTGCTTGGCGGAGATCTGTTTGCCAACGAGTCAAGCCACAATCGGCGCGTCCATGACCTTCTTCCACAGCAACCGGTCCACGAACCAAAAGCCAGGGCGATGATCCACCTGTTCATGAACGGTGGGCCCAGCCAAATGGATTTATTTGATCCCAAACCGGAACTGACGAAGCGACACGGCGAACCCTATTTCAAAAAAATCGCCGGAGAAGTTGAATTTATCGACTCCGTCGGTGCACTGAAACGCAGCCCCTACAAATTCCGTCAGCATGGCGAATGTGGCATGTCGGTTTCGGAGGTGATGCCTCACCTGGCGCAACAGGTCGACGATATCGCATTGATTCGGTCGATGCACACCACAACATTTGCCCACGAGCATGCTCTGTACAAGATCCATTCCGGCCGTATGTTGTCGGCCTATCCGTCACTCGGTTCCTGGGTGACCTACGGTCTGGGTTCGGAAAATCAGAACCTGCCGGCCTATGTGGTTCTTGATGATCCGGGAGGACTGCCCGTCAACGGAGTTGAAAACTGGCAGGCCGGTTTCCTGCCTCCTGTTTACCAGGGGACTCGGTTTCGCTCGACCGGTTCACCCGTCCTCGATCTTGAACCTGATAAAGAAAAACCGGAGAAAGTTGTCAGGATCCAGCGAGACCTGTTGAACAGACTGGACAATTTTCATCGGGAACAGCGACCAGGACAACCGGTGTTGGACGCGAGGATCGCGAACTACGAACTGGCCGCTCGCATGCAGCTTGAGGCCAATGATACGCTGGATCTCTCTCAGGAGAGTGAAGAGACGCTGGAGATGTATGGCATCAACGATCCGAAGACTGAATCCTACGGGCGTCGTTGTCTGATCGCTCGACGCCTGGTGGAAAGCGGCGTGCGTTTTGTTCAGCTCTATATTAGAAGTCAAATCTGGGACAGTCATCGAAACCTTGCCAGCGGCCTGCGGTCGGCGTGTGAGTTCACCGATAAACCGGTCGCGGCACTCCTGAAAGACCTCAGGCAGCGCGGCCTTATGGACAGCACGCTGGTGGTCTGGGGGGGCGAATTCGGGAGACTGCCAATCGCGCAGCTCGCAGGCAGTAACAGCGAAAAAACATCCGGACGCGACCACAATAAGAATGCCATGGTGACCTGGTTCGCCGGTGCCGGGATCAAAGGTGGTACACAGTACGGGACCACCGATGAACTTGGTTTCGCTGCTGAAGAAAACAAAGTGAGTGTGCAGGACTGGCATGCCACTATCCTGCATCTGCTGGGACTGGACCACGAAAAACTTCTCCTGGAACGACTTGGTCTTGAGGAAAAACTGACTCACGTGTTTGAAGCCAGTGTCATTGACGGCATCCTGTCCTGACAACGGGTGCCTGCAGCGTTTCAGGATGTCAGCCGGGGTGCGTGAGTAGCAATGCGTCTCAAAAATTTCAGTTCATTTTCTGCAGCAACGTTGGTTATCGGATTGATCTGTGGTTCTCTATTTGCCGCAGATCAACAGGAGGGCGAATTGTCTCCGGAATTCGAGACCGACGTGTTGCCGATTCTGAACGAAAAATGCACCCGGTGTCACAACCCCAATGAACTTAAGGCCGAACTGGATCTGACGACCGGTGAGGGACTGTTCAATGGTGGCGAATCCGGTCAGGTGATCGAGATCGGAAAGCCGGAAGAAAGCATCCTTGTTGAAATGCTGCATGAGGGCCTGATGCCACCCGAAGGAGAAGGCACCGCACTCACGAACGATGAATTGCACATAATTGAACGGTGGATCGCAGGTGGATCACCGTTCGCGGACGGGACCCGACCTGAAGACTTTCTCGACCGTATGCAGCTGAACCAGCATGATATTCTGCCGATTATGCTGATCCGCTGTACGTCCTGCCACGGCCGACGTGTCCGGAAGGGTGAACTCGATCTCAGAACCCGGGAATCGATGTTGAAGGGTGGAAAATCAGGTCCGGCAATCGTGCTCGGTAAGCCTGAGGAGAGTTTGCTTTTGCAACGGATTCATGCCGGGGAAATGCCTCCGCGTGATCAACTGATTATCGCAGGCGTCCTGCCAATCACCTCATCTGAGGTCGAGCAGATCGCAAACTGGATCAGTCTCGGTGCCCCAACTGTTGATATCGTGCCGGATGTTGCGACGAGTGAACCGGATCGGATGGTCACAGATGAGGATCGTCAGCACTGGTCCTTTCAACCGCTGCCGGCCAGTATTGATGTTCCTCAGTCAAACGGTGCAGGCGATCACCCGATCGATGCATTCGTGATGAGACAACTGCGAACAAACAACCTGTCGTTTAATCCGGCAGCGGACAGGGGAACGTTACTGAGAAGAATGTGCTTTGATCTGACCGGGCTTCCTCCGAAAGTGGAACTGATTGATTCATTTGTTGAAAGTAATGACGCGACGGAATATGAGAGAACCATCGATCGCCTGCTTGATTCTCCCCGTTATGGAGAACGGTGGGGGCGTTTCTGGCTGGACGCTGCCGGCTACTCTGATTCAGAAGGAAAAAGAAGTTCCGATCCTGTCAGAAGGTACGCGTACCGCTACCGCGACTATGTGATCCGCGCATTCAATGAAGACAAACCGTACTCCCGATTTCTATTGGAACAGATTGCAGGTGACGAGCTGGCGGACTATTCCGATCCGAACCGACTGACACCCGAAGTGATTGATAACCTTGTTGCAACCGGGTTCCTGCGAATGGCACCTGACGGGACCGGTTCAGACGTTGTCAACTTTGTCCCTGAACGGATGGAAGTTTTGGCCGACGAAATCGACATCCTGGGATCCACGGTGCTGGGACTCACACTCAAATGTGCCCGCTGCCACAGCCACAAGTATGACCCCCTCCCTCACCGCGACTATTACCGGCTGGTCGCTGTCTTTCAGGGGGCGTTCGATATCCATGACTGGCTCAAGCCCACAAGTGCTGCGGGCCAGTCGGATGGTCACTTCGAGGCTCGTACGCTGGACGTTGCCTTTCCATGGCAGCGGCAGGCCGTCGCAGAACACAATCAGAAATTTCAGCCCCAAATTGACCGTGAAAACGAGCGTTTGAAATCCGCGAAAGCAGCCGCTCAGAAAGAGAAACTTGACACAGAGCTTGCGCGCCTGCCGGAAACAATCCGCGATAAAGTTCGAATTGCTGTGAACACGGCGGAAAAGGACAGGCTTGAGGATCAGAAGCAGCTTGTTGCAGATTACGGATCACGGCTGAAGCTTACGGATGATCAGCTTAAGAACACGCCCACGTATAAAAAGGTGTTCGACGAGGTCAACGCGGCGATTAAGTCGATCAGGGCCGACATGCAGGAAGTGCCTCAGATTCGGGCTTTGTGGGATCGTGGCGAACCCTCCCCAACCTACGTTTTTCGACGCGGTGATTATCAACAGCCCGGACGACTGGTTGGTCCGGGAGTTCCCGCTGTTCTGACCGACGGCAGGACACCGTTTGAGCCGGTCGAGCCGTGGCCCGGGGCTGGAAAAACGGGACGACGACTGGCTTTCGCCAGATGGTTGATCCAACACGATCATCCGCTCACAGCGAGGGTTATGGTGAACCGTATCTGGAAACACCACTTTGGACGCGGCATTGTCGCGTCACTGGACAATTTCGGAAAACTGGGCGACCGACCGACTCATCCGGAACTGCTTGACTGGCTGGCCCGGGAATTCGTCAACAGTGGCTGGAGCGTCAAACACATGCATCGCCTGATCCTGACGTCGCGAACATGGCGGCAGTCGTCAGTCGTCTCAGACGACCACCTTGCTGTCGATCCTGACAACAAATGGATCTCTCGGATGTCCCTGCGCCGAATGGAAGCGGAAGAAATTCGCGACACACTGATTTGTATCGCCGATGCGCTCGATGATACGCCATTTGGCAAACCGGACGAGGTCAGTGTCGCGAGCGACGGTCTGGTCATGGCTGTTCCCCGGAAAGAGAAATACCGCCGAAGCGTCTATCTCCGCCAGCGTCGAAAGGAGATGCCAACGTTTCTGGAGACCTTTGATTTGCCGCAAATGAACCCGGCTTGCCAGATTCGCGCCAATTCCAATGTTGCGCAACAGGCGTTGTACCTGCTGAACAACCAGATGGTGCGGAGTCTGTCCGCTCGTTTTGCGGCAGGTCTTGATGAAACAGCAATGGAGTCGGATTCGAAAATTCAACGCCTGTATCTTGCGGCTTTGTCCCGGCGACCGACTCAGGAAGAACTGGATTTTGGACGCAGAACGCTCGGCGAACTCGAAGAAAAATGGGCTGAATACTCTTCTGAACAAACTGAAGAAAAGAATGGTGATCCTGCACAGGAAGCGCTTCGTGTTTACTGTCACACGATTCTTAATTCCGCCGGATTTCTGTACATTGACTAACCACCCTGTGACCATTGGAGATTCAGGTTTTTGATTTACCTGAACCATGGTGTTCAAGCGGCTGTGAAGCCCTGGGGAGACTGACGTGCTGTTTCAAAATCACGACGCGGCTCAATCGCGGCGGCGGTTCTTTCACCGAGCTGCCCATGGCACGATGGGAGCCGCACTGGCGTACCTTGCCAATCGTGACGCTACCGGACGCGATACGATTTCCGGTGTCGATGGCATTCGACCCGCGACCGACGGTCCTCGGCGGATTTATGACTTCCAGCCGCGCCAGACTCACTTTCCGGCGAAGGCCAAAGCTGTGATCCACCTGTTCATGAACGGTGGGCCAAGTCAGGTCGATCTGTTTGATCCGAAGCCTGAACTGGACCGGCGTCACGGCCAGCCGTATTTCAATGAGATCGCTCAGGATGTGTCATCCCCGGAGTCGGCAGGTGGACTGCTGCGAAGTCCGTTTCAGTTTGATCGGTACGGAGAGAGTGGCGCATGGGTTTCCGATGTGATGCCGCATCTTCAAAAGCATGTCGATAAAATCGCCATTATCCGGTCGATGTACAATTCACACTCGAACCATGAACCCGCATTATTCAAGATCCATTCCGGTCGACTGCTGCCGGGGAGACCTTCCGTCGGCGCATGGATTGCCTACGGTCTGGGAAGTGTCAATCAGAACCTTCCTGCATACGTTGTTCTGGATGACCCGCTTGGACTGCCCGTCAATACGGTGCAAAGCTGGCAGAACGGCTTTCTTCCCCCGGTCTACCAGGGAACTCGCATTCGTTCACAGGGTTCCCCCATCCTGAACCTTCACGCACAGAATGCGGATCCGGATCCGATTGTCCGGATGCAGCGTGACCTGTTGCGCCGAATTGACAACATTCATCGAAAGCAGCGACCCAACAATCTGGAACTGGATGCAAGAATCAGCAGCTACGAGCTCGCTGCCCGAATGCAGCTTGAAGCAGCAGACGTTCTTGATATCAGCCAGGAGTCCCAGGCAACACTGAAAGCATATGGCGTTGGTAACGAGACGACCGATTCCTACGCTCGACGGTGCATTATGGCACGCCGTATGGTCGAACGTGGTGTGAGGTTCGTGCAACTGTACATCAATGGCCAGATCTGGGATAACCATTCGGATATCAGCAATGCGCTTCCGTCGGCCTGTAATCGCACGGACCAGCCCGTGGCCCAGCTGCTTGAGGACCTTCAGCAACGTGGGCTTCTGGACGACGTTCTTGTCGTCTGGGGAGGAGAATTCGGTCGACTTCCGATCGCTCAGGTGAGCGATAAAACCAAGATGAAGGTGGCCGGCCGCGACCACGGTCCACGTGGGTTTTCACTTTGGATGGCCGGCGGGGGAATCAAACCTGGAGTCAGTTACGGTAATACCGACGATCTTGGCTTCGCAGCCGTCGAGAACCCGGTCAGTATTGCTGACTGGCATGCCACAATCCTCCATCAGCTCGGGCTCCACCACGAAGATCTGTTCTTCGAACGAAACGGACTGAAGGAAAAGTTAACCGACACCTTCAAGCCGCGCATCGTCCGGGAGATTCTGGTTTAGGCGGTGGTGCCTAACGGTGGACGGCTCAGTTCGGAGTGCTAACGTCCGGTTCGCGATCTGACGCAGGAAGTTGGGGGACTCACGTCTCCCGCTCACCAGGGTAATTTGGTGGTGTTGCTCACCATTGTGCGTCAATCAGCAATCCGTTGAAGGCCGTTTTTCCTGCTGATTTCTCTACAGCAGCCGTTTCAGACAGCACGCGGTTGCCTGAAACGAGTGGGGGATGACGACTGTTGTTCGAATTTGCGGCCTTTATGTTTACAGATACCGGATCTTCGTATCCGTGATTGGTGTCAGTGCTGAGAACCTCGCTTGGTGTTTCGCAGCCGGAGTGACTCCGCGGTGTGCTGATCAATTTCGGTACCAGTCAACTTTGAGGAACCATCGTGTTAACCCTGAAATCAGAATTCCCCCGTGATTTCTCCTCCGGCACGTGTTCCCACGGCCCGCCAGATATTCAGGTCAATGTTTTCTGAAACGGAACGGACCGAGCCGTCGACGAGAGCTGCCTGCACGATACCGGGGTGGTGACTGCGAGACGTAATCACAGCATAGCTGGCGTTTCCGCTGATGCCCTGGTTGCCTTCCTGCCATGAGTTGTAGTCGCAGTCAAATGTCTGCGAGCCATCGGTACATGGAACGACAGAATTGGGAGTCATGACGGTAGTGAAACCATGATGATGGACGCGTCCGTCAGGCCATTCGGTATGCCCCGTGTTTTTGAACTGGATGCCACTGGCGGCTGCGGCTTCTGCCTCTTCGATTCCGGCCGGCACAGCTGTTGTCGCCGGTCCGCCGTTGCGTCGATACGGTTGCCATGCCTTGACTTCACTGACCAGCAGTGTGTTACTGAACCCGTCGGTGATTGCTGCCGCACTTAGCCCGGCATTCGGGAAGAAGACTCCGTCTCCACCGTTTCCTGTTACCGGGTCATAGACAAACCAGGTGCCAAAATTAAATCCGTAGTTGGTGGGATAAAGAGTAACTTTACCACTCCCAGGATCCCGTGCTTCGTCACTTCGAGGATCTGAGGGACAGACGTAGACAGGAATCTTCAGGCCGTCGATTGCTGTCTGAAAGTCCCAGGCTTCGGTTAGATCCACGGAATTATACAGATTGCTTTGGTCGAGAAACGGCAGGATACGGCCATGCACGCTCCACGAGCCATTGTTTCCGGTTACCGTGATTTCAGGATTGATACAGGCACTGGGTGGCAGTACCAGAGCCACTTCCATGTAGTTGTGAACTGCCAGGGAAATCTGTTTTAGGTTGTTTTTGCATGTCGTTCTTCGGGCAGCTTCCCGAGCCTGCTGCACCGCCGGCAACAGCAGCGACAACAGAATCGCGATGATGGCGATGACCACGAGAAGCTCAATCAGAGTAAATCCTCGCTGTTGTGACCGGTCACCAGTTCGTATTGCATTCCTCAACATACTTGTCAGATAACTTCGGGGAGCTGTCGCGGCAGACAAATAAATTGGAGGTGCGATCGCAGCACCTCTGTTCACTGATGTTATACGCATACTGAAGGATAGTGCACAAATTCCGGCGGACTTGCGACTTCATCCCGCGATTCACCTGTGGCGCACATCAATCAGATCCACTTCTTCAAACTTACCGATACTCATATTTGATCCACCCACTGCGATCAGATGGTTGTCATCCAGCGGCAGCAGCCGGTGAAAGAATCGTGGTGTCAGTCCGGTTGCGACGACGTCCCATCGTGAACCGTCAGATGATAATCGCTGCAGGTGGCCCGTGACTGTCGTCACGTACAGTGATCCGCCGGTTGCAAAAGCGGATGCTCCAAACCCGGTCATCCGGCCGGACGACAGTTCCTGCTCCTGCTTTTGTCCCTCACTTGCTGCGTCTGGCTGTTGAACAAACAGTGAAGGTCCTTCGGACCATTCTCCCGTCGCCGGATCGTACACCGCCACCGCTGTCGTGGGACCGTCTTTTTTTTGCATTCCGCCAATGACATACAGTCGGCCGTGATGAGCCGCCAGGGCAAGAGCCCGTCGCTGAAACGGCGGGTCGGTAATCGCTTCCCACTTCAGGTTTGCCGCGGTCAGATTGAGCTTCCATGCCGTAGTCTGCCATGTGGTATCGCCGTCACCCATCATCCAGCCACCGACAACATAAATGCAGTCGCCAACGACGGCCGCGTCATGGGAAGAACGGCGTTCCGGCAGAGGTGGCAGTTGTTCCCACGTACCGAGGGCCGGGTCAAAACCGGCGACGCAGTCCTGTGAATGCAGATCGTGTTCTTCGCCTTCGGAATTGAGTGCCGTAAAACCGCCAATGCGGTAGAGTTTTCCGCCATGAGTCACCAGAGCAAGACCCTGCAGGTGAGGTCCCGTTGCAATCGTGGACCATTGACCGGTCTTCAGGTCCAGTCGTGTCAGTTCATTGGATTGTTCTTCAGTAGAATAAGAGTGAGCATTCCCGGTATGACCCCCGTACATGTAAATTTGGCTGTTCACAACGGCCGCACCAAAGCTGGTCACCGGTCGCGGCAGGTTTGGGAGCCCGGTCGCCACAGTCGATAAACCAGACTCCGGTATTGAAAGAGCAATGGTGCAGTAGTGTCGGGTTTCCGGATATTTCTTTCCGCTAAGTTCGCCTGCGTTTTTCTGGATATGCCGCACCAGGACAGAGTGGATTCCGGAATCCGTCACCGCAAAAACGGCTTCACCTTTTGGACTGGTGTTGCCTGTAAATTCACCCATACCGGGGCGGGTAACGGTCACCCTTGCACCGGCAGCCGGTTTTTCGTCGAACAGTACTCTCAGTGTCACCGAACCATTGGCAAGTGCGGGATGAATGTCCAGACGCAGGTCATCAGCGGTAACCGCCGTTGTCCACGCAAAATCGGTGACGTCGGGGCCGCCTTTCGCGTAGTATTTAAGTCGAAAGACCTGGTCACCTCGATCCATCACTCCAAAGTCATAGGAAGTAACCACAAGATTGTGCCCCGTGAATTTTGTGGTCCCCTTCAAAGTTGTGTCCGTACGTGCGATTGGCAGGTCGACTGCTGCCGCATTGCCGGACACATTTTGCAGGCGTAAATTGCTTAGCTGCGATAAAAAATCGGTACTGTTGTCGAGAGCGTCCTCACCAAAATAGACGTGAATAACCGACGGCCCATCTGTATCCGTCCTGGGGATCAGCCAGATGAAATGAGCCAGTGTCGTATTGCACATACTTGTGGGGAGTAGTGCTAAAATGACCACGAGAGTTCGGATCATGTTCTTTGTCCTGAATCAAACAGTAACCAGGGAATGCAGCAAACGCATTTTAGCAGATTTGCGAAAACGCAGCCCACTTGCTTTGTCGTCTGTTGTGCGTTTTCGTTGAGTGGACAGTCCTGCAAATGTATTCTGTCTTACGGGTTGAACTGGAACATGAGTTGAGCGTCGAAAACACGTTTTTCAGACGAGCGGCCAGGGCTGAATCAGGGCCTCAAAAATAAACCGGCATTGGCTTGGTGCGGGGACTCCTGCTGGTCGTGTGTGTTCATTCACCCAGGTTGCGAACAGCACGACTGGCAGTGCACCTGCAGAGCATATCGACAGGTGCCACACCCGGCAGGAATGTTCCACGAATCGGTTGAACGCCCAATTGTACCCGGAAACCGTTCTTAACCCGGCAAACACAAGAGTACAACTTTTCTGTCCGAACGATAGACTGTGTTGACTTGGATATCTTTCGCTTTATTTCTTCAAATTCAATGACCCTGACATGTTGAGTTTTTCAGACCAAATCCGATTACTTGCGGCAGCAATTCTGTTGGTTGCCGGCTCTGCTGAATCTGCTGACTGGACCGAATTTCGTGGTCCCAACGGCCAGGGGCATGCGAAAGCGACCGAACTGCCTGTGAGCTGGAGTGAAAGTGAGAATATTGCGTGGAAGGTTGACCTGCCGGGGGCAGGCTGGTCTTCACCTGTTGTTGCGGACGGTCGGGTTTATATGACCACCGCTGTGGTCGACGGTACCGGTGAGAACGTAGTCCGATCGCTGCGCTGTCTTTGCCTGAACGCCGAAAACGGAGCAATCGTTTGGAATAACGAAGTGTTTGGCCAGCAGGGCACCGAAGTGGAAATTCACAACAAAAACAGCCATGCGAGTGCTACTCCTGTGCTGGATGGAGACCGGCTGTATGTTCACTTTGGCCCGCACGGTACAGCGTGTCTGAATGTTGATGGTTCTGTGATCTGGAAAAATCAGAATCTGGTGTATGCGTCCGTGCATGGTAATGGTGGGTCGCCAGCTCTTGCCGACAACATTCTGATCATGTGTTGTGACGGAAGAGATAAGCGATTTGTTGTCGGACTGGACAAACTGACGGGCAGAGAGATCTGGCGAACCGATCGGGAACTTGAACCAGCGAGTGGGTTCAGCTTTTCCACGCCTACGCTTCTGAATGCTGAGGGTCGATTGCAGGCGATTTGTCCCGGGAGTGGGGGAGTCTGGTCATACGACCCGAAAACCGGCAGGCAACTGTGGCGAGTTGCTTACGGTGAAGGTTATTCGGTTGTTCCCCGGCCTGTTGTGGGGCATGGAATGGTGTACGTGTGCAGCGGGTATGGCGACCGGCAGTTATTTGCCATTGATCCGACCGGCCACGGGGAGGTGTCGGACTCTCACGTGAAATGGAAGAGAAAAAAAGCTGTACCCCGTTGCTCGTCGCTTTTGGTGATTGGTGACGAGGTCTATATGGTCGATGATGGGGGTATTGCCAGTTGCGTGGACGCGGTTTCCGGAAAAGTTCACTGGCAGCACAGACTTTCAGGCGAGTATTCTGCATCTCCATCGTTTGCCGATGGTATGATTTACTTTCAAAATGAGACAGGGGTCACCACCGTTGTCAAACCCGGCTTGGAATACGGTGAAGTTGCGAAGAACAAACTTGGTGACGGCAAAGAACGCACGTTTGCCTCATTTGCGTTCCTGCAGAATGCCATTCTGCTTCGTAGTGAACTGCATCTTTATTGTATTCAGAAATTGTAGTCACAACATTGTCACGGAATGATTTTGAGGTGGTCAGAAGTCCGTTGAGCAGTATGTGCGGACCCAGCCTCGGTTCGTTTTTGGCAAACTCCAACCGGTTGTGCTGACAACTCAATGAGTCGTTGATACCTGAATCAATTCATATCTGAATAAAATAAACGGCGCAGAAATCTCCAGGGCGCCAACGTAACAACTGTCGGAACATCCTCATGCTACGAATACTCGGATCGAGACGCGCGCTGTGCGGTGGACTCACCCGTAGAGATTCGCTGCACGTTGGAGGATTGGCGTCGCTGGGCCTGGGGTTGAGTGATTTGCTGAGGGCTCAGGATACGTCGGTTTCGTCCGGTCTCTCGTCCGGTTTTGGCAGGGCCAAATCATGCATTCTGCTTTTGCCGTACGGGTCACCACCGCAGCATGAGACCTTTGATCCCAAACCCAACGCTCCCGCTGAAACTCGCGGTGAGTTCAATCCTGTATCAACGAGTGTCCCCGGACTGCAGATTTGCGAAGGGTTGCCAAAGATCTCAAAGGTGATGGACAGAGTGTCCTTGATTCGGTCGATGACACACCCCTATCCACTGCACTGCACGGCCTATGTGACGAGTGGAATTCCTGACTATTCTCCGGCTTTGGAGACCCGACCGCGTGATCCACAACTTTGGCCTTACATCGGATCTGTCATCGATTATGTGGACGAGCGAACGGCAGACAAGGTACCTGACGTTCCCAGGAATGTCGCAATTCCCTGGAAAATGAATTCGCGCGGCGGTGAAGCGGCATCCGTGCAGGCAGGTCCTTATGCAACATTTCTGGGTTCCGCCTATGACCCGGTGCTGACAAATTTTGCGGCTGAGGGTAATCGTGAAATTGTCAAGCAGCGACCGTACGGTGTGGAACACAGGGTCAGAGATCCGTATGCAGGAATTGATCCGGCAGCCGGTTTTGAAATTGCCGGAGTCGGAGGAAGCAACAACGTAACGCTGGATCGGCTCAACCGGCGACGCAGTCTCCTGAACCAGTTGTCTGACGTCAGAAAAGATATGGAAGACCAGCGGTCCGTGGTCAATCTCAACCGCTATCGACAGATGGCGTGGTCGCTGTTGTCGTCTCCCAGGATTCGTGACGCTCTCGATGTTCAGGCTGAATCCCGCAGCGTACGTGACAGTTACGGGATGACTCTTTTTGGTCAGTCATGTCTGCTGGCCCGCAGACTGGTCGACGCTGGAAGTCGGTTTGTAACTGTGTTCTGGGACGAATATGCGTATCTCAATACCGACTGGGACACTCACTGGAACCAGACTCCAAGACTAAAGGGCTGGTTGTGGCCCGGATTTGACGCTGCATTTTCCGGACTGATTCTCGATCTTGAACAGCGTGGAACGCTGGATGAAACGTTGGTGATCTGGATGAGTGAACACGGACGAACCCCGCGTATCAACGATGAGGGCGGTCGTGATCACTGGTCTCGAGTGTACTCAATCGCCTTAGCCGGTGGTGGAGTTCCACGTGGTCAGGTCATTGGGTCCAGCGACGATTTGGGTGGTGACGTTCGCGATAACCCCGTTTCGCCCAAGGATATTCTGGCCACGATTTACCATTTGCTTGGTATCGACGCCGGCACAATCATCCATGACGGCCTTGGCCGGCCATTTCCAATAGCCGGTACAGGAACTGTTCGGAGCGAGTTGATTTAGTCTTAATGTCGCCGGCACCAGGGTGTTGAACAATCTTCGGTTTTGGTCCGTGTCAGGTTATCACGTAACGGACCGGTCGACTGCTGACTTGAACCGTTCCAGTGCAGCTTCCACGTTTTCGCGGCTGTTAAAGGCGCTGAGTCGAAAGTAGCCTTCTCCTGAGGCGCCAAATCCACTGCCAGGAGTTCCAACCAGATGTCCCTTTGACAGCAACACATCGAAGAAGTCCCAGCTGCTGAGGTCATTTGGTGTTTTGAGCCAAACGTAGGGCGCATGTTCTCCTCCGTACACTGTGATTCCAAGTTTCTGCAGTCCTTCTCTCAGAAGTCGGGCATTCGTCATATAGAAATTCACAAGGTCGCTGATCTGGCTGCGACCTTCTTCGGAGTACGCGGCAGCCGCTCCTTTCTGAACTACAAAGGAAGCACCATTGAATTTCGTACACTGCCGACGATTCCAGAGATCATGCAATGACACCTGTTGACCGCCAGACGCCACCGTGAGATCTTTCGGAACAACCGTGAATGCACATCGTGTCCCTGTAAAACCGGCGTTTTTGCTGAAACTGCGGAACTCAACCGCAACCTCACGGGCTCCGCTGATTTCATAAATCGAACGCGGAATATCGTCATCTGTAATGTAGGCTTCGTAGGCAGCGTCGAACAGAATGATGGAGCCGCATTCTTTTGCGTAGTTCACCCATCGACCAAGAGTTTCGCGAGTCGCCACAGTTCCTGTGGGATTGTTGGGATAGCACAGGTAGATCAAATCCACCGGTTCCGACGGAAGTTGCGGAATGAAATTGTTCTCTTCCGTCACCGGCAGATAGACAAGCCCGCCGTAGCGACCGTGATCATCGGCAGGTCCGGTGTGTCCTGCCATGACGTTGGTGTCCACGTAGACCGGGTACACCGGGTCAGTAATGGCAATACGGTTTCCCGGTCCGAAAATATCCAGAATGTTACCACTGTCACATTTGGACCCGTCGGAGACAAATATTTCATCGGCCCCTATGCTCACACCGCGGTCCTGGTAGTCATACTTGGCAATGCTGTCCCGCAGAAACGGGTAGCCCTGTTCCGGGCCGTATCCACGAAATGATTCACGACCGGCCATTTCGTCAACGGCTTCATGCATGGCTTGCACAATGGCCGGCGGCAGCGGTTCAGTCACGTCACCAATCCCCAGCCGAATAACGTCAGCATCGGGGTTGGCCTGCGAAAACTCTGATACGCGACGTGCGATCTCAGGAAACAGGTAGCCAGCTTTGAGCTTAAGAAAATTTTCGTTGATCTGAACCATAATTTACTGCTGCAGTTCAAGGTGCAGAAAAAAACTGATAACCCAAACCGGATACTTCAGGCAGGTGACTATCTGCATTTACGCTGCTGTGGGTCACCCCTGTGTCAGTTCCGGCGGAGGAGTGTGGTATAGCAAGCCAGGGCACCGATGTCAGTGGTCTGTGATTGAACCGGGTCGACTTTAACCCGACGGAGGGCTTTCTTCTGACCGGTTGCGTGAGAATCCGCCGCAGTCTGAGGGAATTTACCTGTAAATCGGGTGCAAAACGGCCTGAACACAGAAACAATTCGTCTTATGAGCATTGAATGGACCCCGGAGTCATGGCAGTCGCGACTTGCACAGCAGCAGCCTGTTTACGACGACGAAAAACAGGTCAGCGAAATTCTGCAAAGGCTTGGACAGTTGCCTCCGCTGGTCACGGCGTGGGAGGTGGATCGACTGCGGCAGCAACTGGCCGACGCTGCAGCCGGAAACGCGTTCGTACTTCAGGGTGGTGACTGCTCAGAAAGTTTCCATGACTGCAATGCCGTCTCGATTTTACGGAAACTGAAGGTGCTGATTCAGATGAGCCTGGTGCTCATCTGTCGGTCTCATCAGAAGGTCATCCGAATTGGCCGTATCGCCGGTCAGTACGCCAAACCTCGTTCGGCCAGTGTGGAAAGTCGTGACGGGGTTGAATTGCCGAGTTACCGGGGAGACATTGTCAACCGCAGCGGGTTCACCGAAGCTGATCGCCGACCCAATCCGGATCTGTTACTGCGGGCCTACGAACGATCAGCCTTGACCATCAACTACATACGTGCACTCAGTGAGGGTGGCTTTGCTGATCTGCATCATCCGGAGAACTGGGATCTGGAATTCGTTCGGAATACACCAGGATCCCGCAGATACCAGGAAATTCTGGAATCACTCAGCGATGCGATTCGTTTTATGGAAGTCGTGTCCGAAACGGAACTGGAACAACTGACCCGGGTCGACTTTTTCACATCACATGAGGGACTGCATTTATTGTTCGAACAGGCAGTCACGCGAACCGATCAGCGCAATCGCGGGTCATATAATCTCAGCACTCACCTGCCCTGGATTGGTGATCGGACCCGTGCGATTGACGGGGCCCATGTGGAGTACTTTCGAGGAATCCGCAATCCGATTGGTGTTAAGGTAGGGAATTCAATGGCGGCGGATGAACTGATCGATCTGATCCGCGTTCTCAATCCGGATAATCAACCGGGACGGCTGACTCTTATTCATCGATTTGGTGCGGAAAGAATCGCGTCTCAACTGCCTCAGCTTGCTGAAAGTGTCCGTCGAGCCCGGCTGAATGTGTTGTGGAGCTGCGATCCAATGCACGGAAACATCCAGACAACCAGAAACGGGATCAAGACACGAGCTTTTGACGATATTACGCTGGAAATCATTTCCGCGTTTCGGATCCACAATGAAGTCGGCACGCGTCTGAGTGGTATCCATCTGGAACTGACAGGCGAGGATGTCACGGAGTGTCTGGGCGGGCCGGCCAATCTTACTGAACTGGATCTGCAGCGCGATTATCGCAGCCAGGTGGATCCCCGACTGAATTATGAACAGGCAATGGAGATAGCGTTTCTGATCGCTGAACAGATGAAGTAGAACCTGTTACCGCTCAATGTTCCGCTGAAACGTTTTCCGATTTGTGTATGTGTTTACTCCGGCAGCCAGAAGGCGTAATCGCGAATCAGGCGAGCTGGCGGCAAAAACCCTAGAGCCGGATTGACACATGATGGACTCAATCTCAATGAGGTATTCCAAATGACGCGAATGGCTGAAATTTCACGCAAGACAGCCGAAACATCGATTCGTCTGTCGCTCCGTATTGACGGTTCCGGTGAATGCGATATTCAGACCAATGTCGGTTTCTTTGACCACATGCTTACACTACTGGCGCGGCACGGACTGCTGGACCTGACCGTGAAAGCTGAGGGCGATCTGCACGTTGATCATCATCATACAGTAGAGGATGTTGGAATCTGTTTTGGTCAGGCCATTGCAGAAGCGATTGGCGACAAAGCGGGAATCCTGCGATATGGTGACGTCACGCTGCCGATGGAAGAAACGCTGGTGACTTCGGCACTGGATCTCAGTGGTCGATTTGCCTTTGTATACGCCGTGGAATTTCCCACTGAGAAAATCGGAGAATTTGATACTCAACTGATTCAGGAATTCTGGAATGCTGTTGCGTCGAATGCTCGTATGAATCTGCACCTTATTTTGCACCATGGTTCGAACAGTCACCATATTGCTGAAGGCTGTTTCAAGGCAACAGCCCGTGCACTGCGGAAAGCCGTTGCCGTGGATCCTCGACAAACCGGTGTTCCTTCGTCCAAGGGAACTCTGACTAAGTAGCCGGCGACGTTGAAAAGTTTGTGCGTTCCCGGGCAGTGACTCCCCTTTTTAGTTTCAATTTGCTTCAGGCCTGTAATGACTCAGCGACAGCTACTGGTCACGGCGGCATTGCCCTATGCCAACGGACATATTCATATCGGGCATCTGGTGGAATACATCCAGACTGATATCTGGGTGCGATTTCAGAAACTGCGTGGCCACCGTGTTCTGTTTGTGTGTGCGGACGACACGCACGGGACGGCGATCATGTTGCGGGCTCGCAGTGAGAATCGCAGCGAAGAAGACCTCATTGCCGAGATGCGGGAGGATCATCTCCGAGACTTTACGCAGTTTCAGATCGAATTTGACAACTATGGCAGTACTCACAGTCCGGAAAATCGTCAACTTTGTGAAACAATCTGGAAGTCGCTGCTTGATGCCGGACTGGTCCGTGAGAAAGAGGTCTCGCAACTGTTCGATCCGGCAGCTCAAACATTCCTGGCTGATCGATTTGTACGAGGTACCTGTCCAAAGTGTCAGGCTGCTAATCAGCCCGGTGACAACTGCAGCAGGTGCGGAGCGACGTATTCGCCGGCAGACCTGATCGATCCGACGAGTACGCTGTCAGATGCTGTTCCCGAAATGCGTACAGCAATGCATCTGTTTATTCAGCTGGAACCATTGCGAGAGTTTCTTAACGAGTGGACTCAGTCCGGCAGATGTCTGCAGCCCGAAGTCGCCAGGTACCTTAAAGGGCATTTCCTGGGCAGTGAATTGAGAGACTGGGATATTTCGCGTCCCAATCCGTATTTCGGATTCGAAATTCCTGACAGTCCCGGTAATTCATGGTACGTCTGGTTTGATGCTCCAATCGGCTACATGGCGTCCACGGCACAGTGGTGTAAGATCCATGGTGGTCAGCTGGATGACTGGTGGAAGAACGATCGCGCAGAAATTCATCATTTCATTGGTAAAGACATCACATATTTTCACACGCTGTTCTGGCCGGGGATGCTGAAGACGGCCGGATTCAGCCTGCCTCACAGAATTCATATTCATGGATTCCTGACGGTGGGTGGTGAGAAAATGTCCAAGTCTCAGGGCACATTTGTGATGGCCTCCACTTATCTGAATCATCTGCCGCCACAGGTATTGCGTTACTACTACGCTGCTAAGTTGAGTAGCGGTCTGGACGACATTGATTTGAATCCTGGTGAACTGGTTGCCCGGGTGAATTCGGACTTGGTTGGCAACATCGTCAATTTGGCTTCGAGGGCGGCGAAATTTGTTCAGGACGGGAATCTCGCAGAGGTCTATCCGGATGACGGGGGCCTGTTTGCTCACGCTGCCGGAAAAGCCGATCGGCTGGCGGAACTGTTCGAAACCCGGCACTACAGCGAGGCAATGCGTGAAATCATGCAGTTGGGTGATCGCGCCAATAAGTACGTCGAAGATTCGGCGCCGTGGGTTTTGCGTAAGGACCCCGGGCGAGCGGACGAACTGCGGGATGTCTGTACCGTGGCGCTTAACCTTTTTCGACAATTGGTGGTTTACCTGTCACCCGTGCTTCCCGAACTGGCTCAGCAAACCAGCGATCTGCTGAATGTTCCGATCAAACACTGGGATGATTCCCAGGTTCCGCTGACAGGAACACCGGTCAGCAGATTCAAACATCTCATGAAACGAATTGAAGAGAAACAGGTCATTGCAATGATTGAAGAAAGTAAAGAAGCATTTGCGGATGAACCGACACCGGCGTCTGTGCCCGATTTTCATCCGGCTGATACGTGGAAAGATTCCGGTGAAGCACTGGTGAAGGAACCGATGAGCAGCGAATGCACCATCGATGATTTTGTGAAGGTGGATCTCCGGGTTGCCAGAATCATTGAAGCCGGTTATGTGGAGGGGGCTGATAAGCTGCTGCATCTGACACTTTCGCTGGGCGGTGGCGAGACTCGCAGTGTTTTTGCCGGAATCAAATCGGCTTATGACCCGGATTCACTCACGGGACGTCTCGTGATATGTGTGGCGAATCTCAAGCCTCGAAAAATGAAGTTTGGTCTGAGTGAGGGCATGGTGTGTGCCAGTGGAACCGGGGGAAAAGAAGTCTTTCTGCTGGGGCCCGATGACGGTTCTGTGCCGGGGCAGCGCGTGCACTGATGACCCATTGAAGTCAGCCGGAAAATGACGATGACAGAACGTCCGATGCCTGGCTGCTCCTGTGCCTGCTTGTTGTCGACGCTGTCGGACTGGTTTTCTGCGGCATTGACGGGATCCTCACGTGAATGATGCTGTTGAGCCGGGAGTTCGACAGGTCAGAGTTCTCTTCTTTCAGGCAACTTTATGTATCTGTTTACACTGGCTGATCGGATTGCCGGAGGACTGCGTCGGATCGATCCTGCGCGAATTGAACGGCATCGACGGTTCCTGCTGACTCAGCAGTTGTCCGACGGAGGATTTCGGGGTCGTGAAGGTGACTCAGACCTGTATTACACTGGGTTTGCCGTTCGTGGCCTGGCAGTGACTGGTGGCCTGGAGTCTTCAACCGTCGATTCGACGGCAGAATTTCTGTCTGCGCAGGAGCCTCTTAAACTGAATGTGATTGACCTGCTGAGTTGGTTCTACAGTGTGCTGGTCATCCAGTTGTCCGACGGACGCAATCTGCTGGAAAAACAGCCTTCCGATGTCATTGACCGCGTTGCAGCCCGACTGGAGTCGTTACGGACCCGTGATGGTGGTTATGCAAAAAGCCGCGGTGGAACGGCGGGAAGCACCTACCATTCGTTTCTGGTCACGTTGACATGGCAGATGCTTGGCAGGACGGTTCCCCGACCGAATGCCCTGATCCAGTTTTTGTATGATCGGCAGCGGGACGATGGCGGGTTCGTGGAGATCGATCCGATGAGGCGAAGTGGCACCAACCCGACAGCTGCCGCGATTGCCCTTCTCCGTGACCTGAACGGGCTGGACGAAGATATCAGATCAGACGTGCTGGGCTTCCTGACAGACGTTGTCAGCAGCGAAGGTGGTTTTCAGGCGAATGCTCGTATTCCCTTTGCAGATGGTCTGTCGACGTTTACCGGTCTGTTGACTGCACAGGACCTGGGACGAGGAGACATGGTCTCTCCGGATCGGATTCATCAATTCGTGTCAAGCGCACTGGAACAGGAAGAAGGTGGGTTCATGGGGGCCAGCTGGGACCGACAGGCCGATGCCGAGTACACGTTTTATGGCCTGGGAATTTTGGGCCTGCTGAACACTGATTCACAGGCCGGTGACTGACTGGACAGACAGGCCTGTCAAAAGACAATGGAGTCCTAATTCGAATCTGGCGGACGAAAAACAATGATTACGGGACTCATGACAGCCGGAGAGTTTACTGAAACCAGGCACACCTTTCCGGAAGGTGGTCGCTGGCATGAACTGCACTCAGGTCGACCGGTGTTGCTGGAGTCTCCCAATGATGAACACGGCACGATTGTTCTGAACCTTTCCCGGGCTGTGGCCCGGTGGTTGAGCGATCAAACTTCGGAATTCTCGGGTTATGCCGCGCACGACGTTGGCATGCTTGTGGAGACTGCTCCCGACACAGTCCTGATGCCGCCAATCAGCTATTTCGACCAGGGTCAACGGTTTGGACAGTCTGATCTGACGATTGCCACTCTGGTACCAAGGCTGGTGGTGGAAATTGCGTCATCGAACGACCGACGACAGTTGATGAGAGAACGGACACTGATGTTTCTGAACCACGGTGTGGAATGTGTATGGATCGCAGATCCATTCAAGCGGGAGGTTCAGGTTCTTAACCGGGGTGAACACACCTTGGTGCTGAGTGACCAGAAAATTGTCAAAGGCGGTGACCAGTTGCCTGGGTTTGAAGTGAGTATTGCTGAACTGTTTGCTCAACCTGACTGGTGGAAGCAAATGTGACTCGTGGTACAGCATTGTGTGTGAACCTTTGAGATTTGCTGCGGAGCAGGCCTGTTTTGCTGTACGGAATTGTCTTTGGACGGTTAAGGAATATAATTCCGGGAGGGTGCTCCGGTTGTTGACGCCCTTGATACACACCTGACGGGGCCGATTGGGTTCTTCCCGCAACACGAACGAATGAAGACGATGAAACATCTTGCTCTGCTTGCGTCCACCTCATTTCTGATTGGCTGTGCGGACAACGATTTCAATGCAGTCGACCAACAGCCTGTACAGGCAGCGAAACAGACGGTTGATGTTTCGTCTGTTGATTCTGCTCCGACAGTAACGTCTTTCGATTCCGGAGATTTAGCAACGCTGGCGATTCCGGAAATGGAATGCCCGTTTGGCTGTTTCCCCAGAGCCAAGGATGCGCTTGCGGATATCGACGGTGTGGCAGGAGTGGAACTGGTTGATCAGGAACAGGAGGGCGTGATCAATGATCGCCGGGTTATTGTCACGTTTGACGGCAAAGTTGATGGTCACGCCGCGATCGCCGCACTGGATTCTGTCAATCTGCCAGGTGCCAGCTTTGAGCAGGCCACGGCCGGTGACAACTGACTGAGCCAGTCTTCGATCAGCGGGAACCTTTTGCTCGAAGGCGGTTGACCTGCGTCACTTCAGGTGACAGATTGTGTCAACGGGAAATGACAGTCCCTGACTGCTGGATAGCGGGGACTTGGATATAGAAAAAGGGCCGACATTTACATGTCGGCCCTTTTTTTGATTTATCTGCAGATTGATATCGGTTTAATAGGTTGCCGGCCCCGTACAGCGAATCAGGTGATCTTTGTCGATGTAGACCACTTCCTGTGTCTGATCGTTGTGTGTGAAAGGTATCGGCCAGTAACTTCGAAGGACTTTGTCATAGTACACGGTGCACTTGTAGTGGCAGTGATGCAGTCGTGCCGGTCCTACCAAAGGATAAACTTTGCAGTCATCCATGCGATCCACGATGAGCTCTTTGACGATGCGCACATTGTTGCGGTGAGTTTCGTTCAGAAACGCAAAACCTCCTGCAGGACTGTCAGGGAGCGTCCTCATGACCTCATCGTCACTCGGTGGATCCATGCAGAAATTAGGTGCATTTTCACCTTCGATCGGGTCCAGAATAGGCACCCTGAGCCGCTCATTGTCGTACAGTTGGTCTTCGACCCGCTGAGACTGATAGGCACTGACCGGGATTGGAAAGGGTGCTTCCCAGAAAGTCACGTACTCATAAAGCACCGAAACAACCCCGCCTGTCAACGTGCAACCGCTGTTGACGAAGGTCATCAGGCAGATCGCGGTCAGCACGGCCCAACGTCGAAGTTGCCTGCCAAACGTCTGCATTGTTCCATTTCCCTGCGAGAATTGTGGGCAAGTGCCCTGATTCGGTTCATTGGAGGCAGCGAAATCTGCCCCTGTTGCGTCACCCGGCAGGGCTATTCCGCAACCCATCCCGATGGATGTCTTTCCCTTGTATCGATCGTTCCGGTTATTCAACTTGTGACAATGTTGGCAATTTGGAGGTTAATCTTACGGTTTCTGTTAGCAACAGTGCTGTTTCAGTTTCGGTGTGACAGGCAGGTCTGTTCGACGGGGTTCCTTCGGTGTGTACCGTTCAGATTGAAACGATTGTGTCACGGGGCAAAAGCGGGCCGACATCCAGCCGCGGCAAAGTCACGTCGGCTACCGGGCAACACACTTCAGATCAGACACGTTCCCGGCTGCAGTTCGGAGCCATTGACCATGGCCAACGAAAAAAGGTGTTTTCGCCAGTGACGAAAACACCTTAGGATCAGTTTAAATGTTTGGATGCTTCAGCTGAGCCAGCATGTGGTAGCAAAGCTCATTTTCCGCCGGGACTGTACAGTATGTCCCAAACGCTCTGTGGCTTGTTAAAATTGAGATTCCAGAAACCGTCGTCCCACTGCAGTCTGGCATCACGCCATCCCAGTGGAACTTGGGGATAAGGGTAAAACGGGCCAATGTACGGGAACGCACTGGCACTGTACTGTGTCGGATAGGTTACGGCAGCCGAGTTCGGATACTGAGCGTAAGCCGGCCAGGCGTGGTTGGGAAGCTGCGGATGGGAGAACACACCGGCACCACCTATTGCGGCTGGTCCCGCCGAAACCTGACTCATTGGAGGTGACGCCTGACCCATTTCAGCTGATGCCGGAATTTGAACTGGCTGGACGAACCCTGCAGTGGTGAATCGTTGTTCATGTGACACAGGTTGTGTCTGCTGAGCATACTGCGGAGCCGGTTGAGTCACATTCAATTGGTTTTTTACGTCCACAACACCTGTCACTTTGCGTGCTGCCTGTTCTGCGGCACTGTGACGTGTGACAGAATCCACGTTGCCGTTAAGTGTGACGACACCGTTTTGGTATCGAATTCCAATATCCTGTCCGGCAAGACCGGCCTGACTGAGTGATTGACCGACCTGTTCTGCGATTTGCTGATTGCTGGGACCGGACGGTACTTCGGATTTGACCTGCACGAACGGCTGCGCCGCCTGCCTGTTGGGTTGCGCCGCCTGCCTGTTGGGTTGCGCCGCCTGTTTCTGCTGCGTTTGCCGTCCTTTCAGGCGGCTGAAAAATGTATTCAGTCCGGAACGAGTGCGGCGTTTCGACACGTATTTCAGTTCGTTGACTACACGAGTAGTCCCGGACAGTTGCTGACAAACTTTTTCAGCCCGAGCGACATGTCCAGGTTCCCGGACCTTGCCTTTCAGCTTTACGACTCCACCATTGACTTCGATACTGATACCGTAGCCATCAATCTGAGCCTTTTGCAGAGTTGCTTTGACGCGTTCTGCATGCTGTTGATTGAGATTCTTCTGAGCTGGATTACCCGCCGCAGACAATTGTTGAAGGTTGTCTGTCAATCCGTCCGCGCTGGCAACAGCGGGAACCGCTGTAAGGACAGCCAGAACCAATAACCATTTACCATACTTTCGCATGAAAGCTCTCCTCCTGAGATGCCTTCCGTTCCAGGCCGCTTGAAACTGCAGAGCAGCTGTTTGGGGCGGATTACCAGTGGTTGCTGGACTTTTCCAGGAGCGGAGCGGATCTGATCTGAGAGAACGGAAACTTCTTTAGCTGCCGTTCCTGATGAATTCCCACTCGCTGTATCCATCCGTTTGTTCATTGCCGGAAGTGTCTTCACAGACATTACCAACATAACAGCTTTGAGCCGTTCTGAGCGCAACGAAAAAGATACGCTGGTATCATCGGACGCATCGTGAGGTCTGGATCAACAATTCTGGTTAATTGGTCCGTAACGGATAGTTGGATCTGTGCCTGTCTGATCCCGAATATCCCTGTAACGATCAGCAGGCCGGCTGCCACACTCACAGTGGCAAATTCTGCCGTTATGTGTGTCTATGTCGGTGTGGTCCACCTGAGACGATATCACGTGACAGTGAAGACTGCTTTCCGCACTTTCGGCAGCCGGTGCAGGGCATCGTCTCTGATGCTGGTGGCGCTCCATCCGAAGGACTCACAGAAATCAATATATCTTATTCGTATGAGTCCTGGCTGTGTTGCCGGGACGAACAAATTCCGTAGGACAAAAAAAGCAGAGATCTCATTCGCGTCTGGTCGGCCATTGTGTCCTGTTTTCTCCACAGGACGTATCCCTGTTGGAGCAGGGCTGTGAAACAATGCAACGTTTGTTTGGCGACTGCCGGGGCGATATTGTCTCACGGTGCAACCGCCGCCGCTCCATGAATCGAATGCGGTTGTTGTCTGAATGCTGTCGGAACACTTTGCGGCTGCCAACAAAACTGCAGTCCTGTTTTGAACTGATAACGAGCAGCAGAATCTGTGATCGACCGGATTTTACACCGAGTCCGAGCCCCAAAATCTGTTAATAGTGACGAATTGATCGTGTCGCAACCACTGGTAGCCGTATGGTGAGAGTTCAGTATTGCCGGGGGGATGGTTTGGGACCTGAGTCAGGTTACGAACGGGCAGTTGCAGAATGATGACCGGTTGCGTTGATGCGAATCCTGTACAAACCGCCTCCTGCAGTGATGTAGAGAGTTTGCAGTTCTTTCCCAACGCCGAAACAACAATTTGTGGGAAGTGTGGGGGTCCTGATCCTTGCCAGTTCATTACCGTCAGGATCAAAAACCACGACAGCAAATTTCTCTGCTGACCGGACTGCTGCGTAGATGCGCCCGGAGGTGTCCACTGTCATGCCGTCGATTCCTGTTTCGCTGCCAAAATCCACGATGACGTGTTTGTTTCCGAGCGTGCCGTCACAGGCGACAGGAAAGGCATTGAGTGTCATTCGGCCGATCTGAGCATCGGTGACAGATTCCGCCTGATCGGTCCCGTTGTCGGTTTCGGCGACATACAGCGTTTTTCCATCGGGGGAAAGCATGACACCGTTTGGTTTTGTAATCTCTGACGTAGCCCGTCTCAGTGAGCCGTCAGGGTCCAGTCGATACACATCCATCGACTGTAGTTCCATCTTCTCCGGTCCCACATATTTTGGGTCACTGAAGTAAATTCGACCGCGGCGATCAATGACGATGTCATTGGGTGAATTAAAACGCCTGCCGTTAAACCGGTCGACAATCGTTTTGAGCGATCCGTCTGAGAGAACTTCGACCAGGGCTCGTTTGCCTCCCAGCGGTGAGGCGCAACAGGCAAGCAGTCGCCCGTGGCGGTCAAACATCAGGCCGTTGGCCATTTTACTGTCGTTTGAGTGGATGGCGATGTCGCCCGTCTTTGGGTCAAACTTCATGATTCTTGCAGGTCGAGCGTCAAAGGGCTGAGCAAAATCACTGAAGTACATCAGGCCGTCGGGACCTGCAGCCACACCTTCTGTGAATCCTCCTTCTTCCCACAGCGTCTCAAGACGAGCATCGTCCGGAATCAGTCTGGACGGTACAGATTCATCGACAGCTGAAGATTCAAACATAAAAAGCAGATTCAGACCCAGTATGACGGTGAACTGTTTGATCACGTAATTCTCCCGATTTTATGGCACACACTGGAAGCAACCGGCTGATCATCGCTGTCCGAAGTGTTGAACCGAAACAGCCGCGTCGACCTCACTGATTATTCTGACGGGATTCCCGATACAAAACAAACATGGATTTTGTCGATCAATCAATTTTCGATTCTGTCAAACGGCATTAAACGTCGTCGGTACGCTGCAACTCCGGGTCGTCCACCCGGCCAATCACCAGCGAGACGTTATGCCCCCCAAATCCGAAACTGTTGTTAACTGCATAGCGGACGTCGGCTTCGACGGATTCATTGGCAATGTAGTTCAGATTGCAGTCCGGATCGGGTGTGCAGTAGTTAATTGTGGGGGGTAGAATTCCGGTTGTCAGTGCCAGAGCAGACACAGACATTTCTACAGCGCAGGCCGCCCCGATCATGTGTCCCGTCATGCTTTTCGTTGAACTGATCCGCAGCTTGCCGGCGTCGTCTCCGAAGACACGGTTCAGTGCTGCGGTTTCCATTGCGTCATTGTACTTCGTACTGGTGCCGTGGGCATTAACGTATGTGCAGTCTGCTATATCGGCCGCATTCAGCGCTGCTGCTTCGAGTGCGGAATCGATGGCGATTATGGCCTTTCTCCCTGCCGGATCGGGCTGCACCAGATGAAATGCATCACTGGTCGCTTTTCCGCTGAGGACTTCTGCCCACGCCCGGCCACCACGTTTTCTGAGGTGGTCCTCATTTTCGAATATGAGGATGGATGCCCCTTCGGCCATTACAAATCCTGCACGACTGATATCAAATGGCCTCATTGAAGTTTTTGGGCTGTCGTTGCTGTCGCGGCACATTGCTTTCATGCGTACAAACGAGGCTATTCCGAGCCGTGTGAGAGAGGCTTCTGTTCCTCCGGTAATGACGAAGTCGGCATTGCCCTGTCTGAGCACTTCGAGGGCGTCGATCATCGCGTGTCCGGAGGATGAACATGCACTGCTGCACGTATGGCAGGACCCGTGAATACCGAATGCCAGACTCACACATGCCGGTGGTGCATTGGGCATCAGCATCGGAATTGTAAAGGGGCTGACGCGCGAAGGGCCGCGTGACAGCATCCGCTCATGTTGAAATTCATAAGTCTCAAGACCTGCCAGTCCGGCACCCAGGATCACTGATGCGTTCTCACCGATGTCTGACGTTGGCAGACCGGCGTCTTCCAGTGCTTCGTGTGCAGCGAAGACAGAAAACTGCGTTGCCCGATCCATACGTTTACTGTTGACCAGGTCATTCACGTTCACGCGTGTCAGGTCAATGTCACGGACTTCACCACCGATAGTGACGTCCAGGTCGGTGGTGTCGTGGACTTGGAGAGTATCCAGGCCACAACTGCCATTAATTAAATGATTCCAGTTCGTCCTTCGATCGTTGCCAAGACACGTTGTCATTCCGATTCCGGAAACAAAAACCCGCTGCATTCTGAATCTCCAGCCTGCTAACGAGGCAGGGCACTCCATCGCTCATCATCAATTATTGAGGGAGGTGAGGCCCTGGTCGAACACAGGCTATTCTGTTCGGTGTGCAGGTCGCTGAACCGCAAGCCTGTACTGTGGCATTGCCGATTTCATCAGACCCCTCATAAGTCCGTAATAAATCATACTGAGACGATGCTGCAATGACACTCCACGTCAAAACGGACGTATTCGCTGTATTTCTCCGCACTGGAATTCCGGATCCGGGCAGATGAATTCGATTGAAGTCCCGTTAAAGTCTGATGACATCACACACCAGCCCGCTGTAGGCATCACGGAGAGTGCCCAACGGGAATTCCGGCGGGTAGGGAAGCGGTCGCAGGAAACGGATCAGGGACACTGCCCTCACTGGAGTCTTTTGGTCGGGATTCTTACCATTTTGTTGGCATGCTCAGAGCGACCATCGGGAGCGTTTTCGAATGTGAGCTCTAGTTATTTTCCCGGCACACTGCACTAGAATGTGCTTCGATTTTTATACACGCAACCGTTGGGCGATGAATTCATGCAGAAGATACTCATCCAATTCGACACCGATGAACAGCCAGCCACATTTGATCAGGTGGTGGCCGTTGATGCAGGTGCAGAACAAATATTGAGTTACGGAGGTATCAGCGAAGACAATGTCGAAGGGCTGGTCCACGGTGCGATCTTTACGAGGGGGCCGGCCGATCTGAATAACACGGCTATCTTTGTGGGCGGAAGCAATGTTGCTGCGGGTGAGCGACTTGCACACAAAATTGGTCGGACGTTTTTTGGACCAATGCGGGTTTCGCTGATGATGGATTCCAACGGGTGCAATACAACGGCTGCTGCTGCGGTGGTTGCAGCCAGAAAACATGTGGATCTGCGAGGTGCATCCGCTCTGGTTCTTGGCGGAACCGGGCCTGTGGGCCAGCGAGTTGCGCAACTGCTGGCCGGGGAATTCTGCAAAGTGCGGCTCGCATCACGATCCAGGGAACGTGCTGCCGCTGTTTGTGACCGGATTGTCGATGGACGTGAAATCGAGCGCCCGGAACCTGTCGCAGCATCCACGACAAAAGAATCCCTTGCGGCGGCAGAAGGTGTGGATCTGCTGTTTGCTGCGGGCGCTGCGGGTGTCTGTTTCCTTCCGGACGGTTGTCTGGCGTCGATCGATAGTCTCAAAGTTGCTGTGGATCTGAATGCGGTTCCTCCGGCAGGTCTTTCAGAAATTAAGATAACCGACAAAGCCGTCGATCGTGACGGAGTTCTGTGTTACGGTGCCTTAGGCGTTGGGGCTGCCAAGATGCAGGTCCATAAGCAGGCCGTGCGGGAACTGTTCCAGGCGAACGACAGAAAGTTTGATACAGAAGAGATTTATCATCTGGCACTGGAAATGGCAGGTCTGCAGAGTTAATTCGCGTGGCGGTTGCAAATTGACGATTGACATTAACTTCCGAGCCTGCCGATTTCCCCGCTCAAACACTGTCCGGTCCGGTTCTGTTCAGCAATTTGTCCAGTGCGACAATTAGACTTGGTTGTCAGTCCGTGGGAACAGAATTTTCGCCTGTCTGCTTCTTCGCGGGTCACGGAGTGTGGCCGGATCAAGCCAGTGACTCAGACGGTATGCAGAGAGTCCTTTTTTGTCGTTCCGTGATGGATTAATCAGGCTTTCGGGACAATCACGGACCGGGACCCCGTTGGTGTTGCCATTCGAACCTGTTCTTCCATCATCAAACGGTACCGACCACCCCCTGCCATCAGTTCCTCGTGTGTTCCGGTCTGAACAATACGTCCGTGTTCCACAACACAGATGACGTCGGCACCGGCAATAGTGCTGAGTCGGTGTGCGATTACAAAACTTGTGCGATTGCGCATTAGCCCGGTCAGGCTGGCCTGGATCAGACGCTCACTTTCGGTGTCAAGATTGCTTGTGGCTTCATCAAGGATCAGCAGGCGTGGATTCGCAAGAATGGCACGCGCTATGGCCAGTCGCTGACGCTGGCCGCCGCTTAGTCGAACGCCACGTTCGCCGATCAGCGTGTTCAACCCGTCTTTGAGACGGTCGATGAATTCGTTGGCGTGGGCTGCTTGGGCGGCCGCCAGCACCTGTTCCACAGATGCGTTCCGGTTGGCATAGTTAATGTTTTCGGCGATTGTCCCGTCGAAGAGAAATACATCCTGCTCGACCACGCCCAGCAGACTGCGGAATGATTCCACATCGTAGTCACGCAGATCCCGTCCATCCAGTTTTACTGTTCCCGACTGCGGGTCGTAGAATCGGGCGATCAGATTACACAGTGTGGTTTTTCCCGATCCGCTGGGACCAACCAACGCGACCACCTGTCCGGGAGCAGCGTCCAGATTAATGTTCTTCAGGGCCGGTTCGTCAGCGCCCGGATACTGAAACGTCACGTTTTCAAACACAATTCTTCCAACCACATCGTGGGGACGGACCCGAACGGAGTTGGACACTGGCAGCATTTCCTGCGGTTCATCCAGCAGATCGAGGATGCGATCCAGGCCGCTGAGACTGTTTTGAAACTGAGTTGCACTTTGAGCCAGAATCGCCAGTGGCTGCAGAAGCATCAGCAGGTAGACGAGGAACATCATGAGGTCGCCCACGGTCAGAGCACCGTCAATGACCCGCCAGCCACCGTAAAAAATCAGCGCGGCGCTTGTGAGCGGAATCATAGACTCCCAGACCATTTCAACGCTTCTCATCCACCACCAGGCGAACAGTTCCTTGCGCGCCATGAGGTTGTTTTCGAGAATGAATCGTCCGGCTTCACGGTGTTGTCGACTGAAAGCGCGTACGATTCGCATTCCGGCAAATGCCTCGGCGGCACCGGCGTCAATAAATTCACGTTGTTTGCGGATCGCCCGAAACTGAGGACGGATGCGGGAAATCCAGGTATGATGAGTAAAATAGACCAGCGGCAGCAGGACAAGTGCCCCCAGCAACAGTGTCCAGTCCACCCACGCCAAAATCAGCAGGCTGCCGGCAAGCTGAATGATGGCTCGCCACGGATTGTACAGCAGTCCGAAGACTAATTCGCCGACACTTCCTCCGTCTTCCCGCAGGATGGACGCTACCCCTCCGGATCGAATTTCCTGTACTCGGTGAAGGGGCAAGCGTATCGCATGTTCAAACACACGCCGTCTGACATCCAGCTGAATCCGTTTGGTAATGCGTGTAGCATACCATCGGCCCCAAATGTGAATGGCAATCCTGCACAGTGACACGACAATCACGGTGATCACAGTGATCGTCAGCAACGTTCTGCGGTCCGTGAAACCTGGAAATTCGGATGCAATCAGTGATGGTAATGCGTGATCTGTCAACACGTAGTCGACAACGAACTTGGTCCCGGCTGGTGGAATCAGCGCCAGCGCGGTGGCAACGGTTAATGAAACAAGGATCCCGACAACCTGCCAGCGAAATGGAATCAGTAGTCCAAAGAACCTTCGGACCAGTTCCCTGGCTGTGCGAATTCTTTCCCGACGACTGCGCCCCGAACCGGACGAGTGCAGTTTGCCTCCCGTCTGTTCTTTGGATCTGACACGATCGCGGTATTCGTTAAAGCGAACCCGACTGCTGTTTCGGTGACCTGACGGTTTCTGATTGCTGTTCTGTATGCTTGGCATGACCGATTGTAAGCCAGGGGCGGATCCGGTCGAGCGTCGAGGGGCCGATTCCATCGACGCGCCGCAGATCTTCAATTGAAGTAAACGGTCCGTTGAATTCGCGGTCTGCGACGATTCTGTGAGCCATCGTCTCACCGATTCCTCTGAGCTGGATCCACTCTACCCATGTTGCACTGTTGATGTCGACTCGAAAGAATTTCTGGAATGAGGTCCCTTGGTGCCACGGAAGCGGATCCGGACGCTGCATGCTGAGCCAGAACCATTGACCGGTCAAATACAACAGTGCCGCAAACACACAGCCGGTCAGAAAACGGTGTTGACCGGAATCAGAAACATCATTTTCCACCGCCGGGTGCTCTGTGAGGCAGGCCCGTGAAGGCCCGTCAATATGATCATCGACTGTGTCACTCATCCGGCCAGCTTCCCTGTGAGGATCGGGAATCCTGTTTTGTCGTCAAACCACTGCCAGAAAATATTTTATCGATGTATTTGTGACAGCAGAAATGTTCAACGGACGAACAAACTGCGATGTACGCATCGGGTCAGGCAAGGAGTTCGTCGATTACGTGTCCGTGAACGTCCGTCAACCGTCGATCAATTCCGTCGTGGCGAACCGTCAGTCGCTTATGGTCGATCCCCAGTAAATGCAGAATTGTTGCATGTATGTCATATACCTGTGTCGGATTTTCACGGTCCAGTGGTTTGTAGCCCCACTCGTCTGACGGACCGTACGAAATTCCGGTTCGAATGCCTCCCCCACATAACCAGTTGGTGAACACGAAGGGGTTGTGGTCTCGACCAATGCCTCCCTGACTGGATGGCAGTCGTCCAAACTCCGTTGTCCACAGAACAATAGTGTCTTCCAGCAATCCTCGCTGTTTAAGGTCCTTCAGCAGTGCAGCAGTGCCAACAGCCATTCCCGCAGCCAGAGGACCATGATCCTGTTCGATGTTTTCATGACTGTCCCAGTTTCGTCTGGGAAAACGATTGTCGTTACCCGACCAGATCTGAATAAAGCGAACTCCCCGTTCCAGCAGACGACGAGCGATCAGACACTTGCGACCGAAATACTCCGTTTCTTCCGGAGTGTTGATTGTGGACGGCCGGCTCCTGCCAACGCGATCCAGTCCGTACATCTGCAGCGTGCGTTCGGTTTCGGTGGAGAGGTCAAACACTTCCGGTGCTGTTAACTGCATTGCCGCTGCCAGTTCGTAGGAATGCAGACGTGCCTGCAGTCGCGAATCACCGGGGCGTTCATCGTTGTATTGTTGATTCAGAGACTGGAGCAGTTGTCGACCATCTGCTTCGCCGGCAGAAGTTAGAAACGAAGACTTTGCATTCAGATCTGCGATTGGATTTGCTCGTTGAGGGAAAATGACGGTTCCCTGACAGCTTGCCGGCAAAAATGCAGATCCCCAGTTTTTCGGACCATTGCTGGCGTAACCGCGATGGTCCGGCAGTACAACGAAGGATGGCAGGTTTTCGTTCAGCGTTCCGAGGGCATAACTTACCCAGGACCCCACGCCCGGAAATCCGGGTCGCTGAAATCCGGTAGCCTGCAGATAAGTTGCCTGACTGTGGACTCCTGTTTTTCCTGCAACATTATGGACGAACGCGATATCGTCCACGCACTCACCGAGCGGTGCCACCACATCGCTGAGCGGTTTTCCACATTCACCGTATGGTGCGAACCGAAACGGTGACTTCATCCACGGACCAAGTCCATTCTGGAAGGCTTCGATATGTTCGCCAAAATCGGACGGTTCGCCGTGATGCTTCTCCAAGTATGGTTTATAGTCCCACAGATCCAGATGACTGGCCGCCCCGCTCATGAACAGCTGGATCACTCGCTTCGCGCGAGCCGGATGATGCAGAGTCTCAACGACACCGCCGCTCCTGGTGGCATTTGATTCTTCAGAAAGCATGATCGAGGCAGCAAGTCCGGCGAAACCGTGACCTGCGGACGCCAAAATGTTTCGTCGATTCATCGGCATGATACTGGTGTTCAACAGGGAGTCTGGTTTTGTCGTGCCGGATTCAGCGACGCCTGCTGACGATCCGGCCAGTGTGCGGAGTACGAATGCCGTTGCCACCAGGCTGCAGCTTCACCCTGGCCCATTATTCCGCGACGACGAGTGCCTGTCCAGGTGGCACCTGCCGGTCCTGACAAATTTGATTTTGCCGCGTCTTTAATCTCTGTTTCCTGAGGCGACCGGGCCCCGGGAAATCTCCTTGATAAACACCTGTTCTGGCCGGTTTATGCTAAGTATGACTACGAAATCAGCTCGGATCAGCAATCCGGATACAAGAGGACGTTGATTTGGTATTTTCATCAGTGATGATGAAAGAAGAATTTTGTACAGCAGTCATTCCTGGTCACTGGCAAACAATGGACACGAAATCCGGAGTAAAAATGGATATTACAACCCTATCAGTCGGCTTCATCGGGGGCGGACGGATGGCAACGGCGCTGGCACAGGGATTCTGCCGGAATGGTCTGGCAAGGGATCGAATCAGTGCAGTTGATCCGGATTCTCAGGCCCGAAATATATTTGTGGACTCGGTTGGGCAGGGTGTCAGAGTGCACGACAAACTGTGTTCTGAACTGCTGCAGGCAGATGTACTCATTCTGGCAGTGAAACCGCAAATCATGACTCAGGTCCTGACCGGACTGGAAAATCAGATTTCGAAATCACAGCTGATTATCTCCATTGCAGCCGGAATTAATGTTTCCACGATAGAGGATTCACTTCCGGCGGGATCCCGAGTGATTCGGGTGATGCCCAACACTCCGTGTCTGGTTGGTTCGGGCGCCTGCGGAGTCAGTGCCGGGAACAGCGCCACATCCAAAGATCTTGAAATTGTTCATGCGTTGCTCGAATCGGTTGGCATCGTCGAAGTCATCCCTGAGAAGCTCATGAATGCGGTGACCGGATTATCGGGAAGTGGTCCTGCTTACGTGTTTCAAATCATTGAGGCTCTGAGCGACGGAGGGGTTCGGATGGGGCTGCCTCGCACGACAGCGACCCGTCTGGCGTCTCAAACGTTACTAGGAGCAGCAAAAATGGTTCTGGAGACCGGAGAACATCCAGGACAGCTCAAAGACGCGGTCACCAGCCCGGCCGGGACGACGATTGCCGGGGTGCATGCATTGGAATCCGGTGGACTTCGCGCGGCTTTAATGAATGCCGTGCGTGCGTCTGCAGAAAGGTCTGCAGAACTTGGTTGAGTGTTTCTGTGAGACGAACACTCATTTTTGATGATATTGACACCAAATATTGTCATAATTGTTGCTCATTGTTAAGAATACGGATCGAAGGCGGAAAGTGCGGCGGTTAGACTGATACATGTGCCCCGATATTGATGTGAGTTCTTTGGGAACGCTCCGGGGTAAATCTTTCGACAGGAATCATGGCTGGCATTGACGGACGAGATCGTGAATTGCTGGAACATCTGCACCGTGTCGGCGGAGCGGATATTCAGTCCTTGTGTGATGTTCTGCAGATTACGCGTACGGCAGTACGAGCAAGGATCCAGCGTTTGCGTTCAGGCGGGATGCTGGCAGTGGAGGCTCAGTCAGCCGGACGTGGTCGACCTCGTCAGATTTACCGGATTAATGCTGAGGGAATGCACGCATTGGGTGAAGACTACCGCCAGTTGGCGGTAGTGTTTTGGCAGGTGATTTCAGAAATCGACGATGAACCGCTTCGAAACCGGTTGCTGGCACGGGTTCGTGACCGTTTGGCAGAGCGTTTTCTGCGTCCGCTGCCGGTTGGTGGGACAGTTCGGGAGCGGCTGGACGAATTAGCTGATCAAATGAAATCCAGTGGTTTCAATATCGAATCAGACCACTCCGCAGGGCTGCCGATTCTGCGGGAAACCAACTGTCCTTTTCCCATGTTGGCCGACGTGGATGATTCAATTTGTCAGGTCGAGAAGGAAGTAATGGAGCAGGTACTGGGCGTAGACGTTGAGTTCGTGAATCGGTGTCGTGATGGTTATCATTGTTGTGAGTTTCAGGTGAAATCCTGAGCAGTCAGGAACGAACAGGTTTGGATGGGTTGGGTATTCCTCAATTCCTGGAAGGTCTTGGTCGCGATTGATTCAACATTCGCCATTGATAAAGTTTGTGGACATTTGCGTCTTCGATCGACGGTGAAAAATAACTCCCCAATGTACTGTGATTAAGGATCTGAAGTCGATGACATGGATCGAAGGGCGATTCGAAGAAAACGTCATCACAACGAGTGTCGAGCAGGCGATGAACTGGGGTCAACAGTCCAGTATCTGGCCAATGACATTCGGACTGGCGTGTTGCGCTATCGAGATGATGGCGGCAGGGGCGAGCAAATACGACATCGATCGTTTTGGGGCAGGTGCGTTTCGTGCCACGCCGCGACAGGCGGACCTGATGATCGTTGCCGGAACAGTTACCTTCAAGATGGCAAGTCGGGTTCGTCGACTTTACGAACAGATGCCGGATCCGAAGTATGTCATTGCGATGGGAGCCTGCACGGTAGGTGGAGGTCCGTATTTCAAGCATGGTTATCATGTAGTCAAGGGCGTCGATCTGGTGGTGCCGGTGGATGTGTATGTTCCAGGGTGTCCTCCGCGACCCGAAGCACTGCTTGAAGGTTTGATGCGGATTCAGGACAAGATTAAGGCTCGCAAAATCACACGGGGCGAAACTCAGCTCCCGGTGCCTCACCACAGTGGTTGCTCGGCACTCAACGTGTGAATTTGAATCCTTTACTCAGACACGGAAGTCTTGCAGGAGTCTGGTGAAGCTATTTTGCGCACGGAACCCTGTCAGCGGGATGATCATTGCACAGAACCGGCTGTTTGACTTCGAGTGTTCTCAGGTTCAGGTCAAGGAACAGAATAAATCATGGGCAGTCTGCTCAAGGTTAGTGATTTGCATGTGTCGGTGGCAGATACTCCGATTTTGCGTGGTGTCAACATTGAAATCCGTCAGGGTGAGATTCATGCTCTGATGGGGCCAAACGGATCTGGAAAAAGTACTTTGGCTTATGCTTTGGCCGGGCATCCTCACTATGCCGTGACTGATGGTTCAATCGAAGTAGACGGCGTGAACGTGACTGAATTAGCTCCGGACGAGCGCGCCCGAATGGGATTGTTCCTGGCATTTCAGTACCCGGTCGTGATTCCAGGTGTCAAGGTAGCGGATTTCATCCGTCACGCGATCAGCAATGTGCGCAATCCGGACCGCAAGGAAGGCGAAGGTCTGGTACCTATGCGGGAATACCGGAAAGAGATTCGGGCATGTATGCAGGAACTCAATATGGATGCCGAGTTCGCGCGTCGGTATCTCAATGACGGGTTTTCCGGCGGCGAAAAGAAACGCATGGAAATTCTGCAGATGGCCATGCTCCGCCCAAAGTTTGCTGTTCTGGACGAAACCGACAGTGGACTGGACAGCGATGCGGTACGCGTTGTCAGTGAAGGGCTGGCAAAACTGTCCGGTCCTGACATGGGGGTTCTGATCATCACGCATCACGAACGGTTACTGGAGTTTAATCCACCTCAATACACACATGTCATGCTCGGTGGCCGGATTGTCGAAATCGGCGATGCGCAACTTGCTCATGACCTGCATGCCAATGGATATGCAGACATTCGGGAGCGACATCCGGATGCTGCAGCCGATAATGCCTTAGCCGAAGCAGCAGCCGGGTGACTTCACCGAAATACTGAAACAGCTGCGGGCTCCACAGTCTGGAGTCAGTTCCTCTATCGCACTTACGATAAAGATTAAACTATGAGTACAGACGCCCCTGTCAGATCTGAAGTCGAAATAGGTGACTACCAGTACGGCTTCCACGATTCCACAGAAAACTACGAATTCAAAAGCCGCAAGGGGCTGGACGCGGATGTTGTTGCGCAGATTTCTGAGATGAAGAACGAGCCTGCATGGATGCGGGAGTTTCGTCTGCGGTCACTTGAAATTTTTCAGTCGAGACCGATGCCGAGCTGGGGCGGCGACATGTCCGACCTCGATTTCAACGAAATTTTCTATTACATGAAAGCGGCGAAGGAACAGGGCCGCAGCTGGGATGACGTCCCCGACGACATTCGCAAAACTTATGACCGCCTGGGGATTCCCGAGGCTGAAAAGAAGTATCTCTCCGGAGTGAAGGCTCAGTACGAGTCTGAAGTTGTTTACGGAAGTCTGAAGGAGGACCTCGCAAAACAAGGTGTCCTGTTCACCGATACTGATTCGGCTCTTCGTGATCATCCGGAGATGTTTCAGCAGTACTTTTCAACGATCATTCCTCCGGAAGACAATAAGTTTGCTGCTCTGAACAGTGCTGTGTGGTCGGGTGGATCATTTATTTATGTGCCGCCTGGAGTGAATATCGAATTTCCGCTGCAGGCCTACTTCCGCATCAACAGCCAGAACATGGGGCAGTTTGAGCGGACATTGATCATCGTCGATGAAGGAGCATCTGCGCACTATGTCGAAGGCTGTACGGCTCCTACGTACAGCAGCGACAGCCTGCACAGTGCCGTGGTGGAAATTGTGGTGAAAAAGGGTGGCCGATTCCGCTACACCACAATTCAGAACTGGTCGAACAATGTGTACAACCTGGTCACCAAACGTGCGATGGCCTATGGCGATGCACTGATGGAATGGGTTGACGGGAACCTCGGCAGTAAACTGACCATGAAGTATCCGGCGATCTATCTGATGGAACCTGGTGCCCGCGGAGAAACACTTTCAATCGCATTCTCCGGTGCGGGGCAGCATCAGGACGCCGGCGCCAAGATGGTGCATTGTGCTCCCAACACGAGTAGTCGCATTATCAGCAAGAGTATCAGTAAGGACGGCGGTCGCAGTAGCTATCGCGGACTGGTCAAAGTGGAAGACGGTGCTGGTCAGTGCAGGAGCAATGTTGTGTGCGATGCGTTAATTCTTGATCCGGCCAGTAAGAGTGACACATACCCGTACATCGAAGTCGAAGAACAGGACGTGGCGATCGAACATGAAGCCAGTGTGAGCAGGATTGCGGAAGAACAGCTGTTTTATCTGATGAGCCGTGGTCTGAGTGAAGCTGAAGCCAGTGCTATGATTGTTACTGGGTTTATTGAGCCGCTGGTAAAAGAATTGCCCATGGAATACGCCGTTGAAATGAACCGGCTGATTGAGCTGCAAATGGAAGGTAGTGTTGGCTGACGTCGACACAACAATGTAAACATGGCCGTCACCACGCTTAATATTTCCCGATCGGGGTTCGATGCTGAAGTTTTCGAGGAGTTTCTCGCTGCACAAAACGAAGCTGCCTGGATAACTGACGCCCGTCGCGTCGCCTACGCAGCTTATGAACAGACGCTGGCTGCAGAACTGAACCCCGAGGAATTCAAACGAATAGACCTGCGAGTTTTCAATGCCGCAAAATTTCGCCCTTTGTTAAAGCCGGATGATGCGGCCGCGGTGTCAACACTGCTTGCAGACAAGACGGATTACGGCGGACGAATTGTTCATGTTGACGGTCACACCACCCACTCAGAACTACTGAATGAAATTTCAGCGCAGGGTGTGCTCTTTGGTGATCTGCGGACGTTGCTGACAGAAAACCGTGAACTGCTGGAACCTTATTTTCTTAAGCAGGCTGTCAGGCCGGACGCTGATCGGTTTTCCGCATGGCATGCAGCCTTCTGGACCGGCGGGACCCTCCTCTACGTTCCCAAAGGTGTTCAGGTTGATTTGCCGCTTCACAGTCTGATTGGTCACAGCAAAGACGGGGTTGCTGAGTTCAGTCATACCCTGGTCATTGTCGAGGACGAAGCGCGAGCCACTTTACTGGAAGAAACAACGTCTGCGACCGCTGACATCAGCGGCCTGCATGTTGGCTGCGTTGAACTGATTGTCGGGCGGAATGCCGGTTTGCGTTATGTTCAGCTGCAGAACTGGAATCAGAAGGCCTGGCACTTTGCTCACCAGGCCGGCAATGTTGACAACTCCGGGTCACTCCAGTGGACGGTGGTGGGGCTGGGTGGCAGGCTGAGCCACATTCATCAGGATGTCAATCTGCAGGGACGCAGTTCCACGGCGGAAGTCAATGGTGTTACGTTCGCCGTCGATCGCCAGAAGGTCTCCTATTACACGCAGCAACACCATCAGGCCCAGGGAACTCACAGCGACCTGTTGTACAAAGAAGTCCTGCGTGATGAGTCACGAGTCATCTGGCGCGGAATGATCAAAGTTGACGAAGCGGCTCAGCAGACGGACGGCTACCAGCGCAGCGATGCGCTGATGCTGAGCGCAGATGCTCGCTGTGACAGTATTCCCGGACTGGAAATCGAAGCGGACGACGTACGGTGCACTCACGGAGCAACAACAGGTCGCGTCGATGAAGAGCAGATTTTTTATGCTCAAAGCCGGGGCATCAGCGAAAAAGAGGCCATGCACATTATCGTGGAGGGCTTCTTTCAGCAGATCTATGACCGAATTCCGGTTGAAGTTGTACGGGAAACACTCAGTCGAGCCGTTCAGGGCAAACTGGGAATTGAGACGGTAGTGGACCTTTGAACCGGTCGAAAAGTGAGCGAAAGTCCGGTGGGGTTTATTCCGACCAACAGCATTCATTCTGACATCAAATTCAGCCATCACCCCGACTGCTGCCTGTGGTCGGGGTGATTACGTGACACAGACAGTGTTTCTGCTTCGACAACCAGGTCAGGTTGCATGACAGATCAGATCGAACACGATTTCCGACCGGTAAATCCCGCCGGTGTGGCGACTCAGTTTATTACTGACAGTACCATTGAAATCATCGATGGCTTTGTCCCTTCCGCCGCACTCCGGCACGTACTGTTTGATTTCGATGGTACGCTCAGTCTGGTCCGTGAGGGGTGGACTGAGGTCATGGTGCCAATGATGGTGGAATACCTCCTCGAAACTGGTACAGACGAAACCAGCGAACACCTGTCCGGGATCTGTGCCGAATTCGTTATGCAGCTTACCGGTAAACAGACGATTTATCAGATGATTCGCCTCGCGGAGGAAATCCGGCAGCGCGGCGGGAGACCACTTGAGCCTGCTGCATACAAGCACGAATATCATAAGCGACTGATGCAGCGTATCGAATCCCGTCGCGAACGGTTGCGGTCCGGTCAGACACCCCCGACAGAAATGGTGGTGCCAGGCAGTTTTGAACTGCTCAATCGGCTGCGTGATCGCGATGTTCAGCTGTATCTGGCCAGTGGAACCGACGAACAGTATGTTCGTGAAGAAGTTGATTTGTTGCAACTGGGGGAATACTTTGGCCCTCACGTTTATGGTGCACAGGAAGACTACAGGTCTTTCTCCAAAGCCCAGGTGATTCAAAGGATTCTGACGGAACACAGTGTCGATGGCGCGACTCTTCTGGGGTTTGGTGACGGATACGTTGAGATTCAGAATGTCCGGGATGTAGGTGGCACGGCCGTTGCCGTTGCCAGTGATGAAACGGAGCGCAGCGGCCGACCCGATGCGTGGAAGCGTGACAGATTGATTGCAGCCGGGGCCCATGCCGTCGTTCCCGACTACCAGGACGCCGGTCGGTTAGTCGAATGGTTGTGGAACATTTGACAGGAAACAGGAAATGCCACACCCGCAACTGGACCGTTTCCAGGTTCGTATGGACTCGTTGACCACTCGCACGAACAAAAAACAGATCGAACACGATCATGTTTCACCTGATGATCCCTGCCCGGAGCTGTCTGATTTGGCTCAGCGTCTGATTGCGGACACTGTTCGACGGATTCAGAACGCACGAGCTGCCGGCCGTCCTGTGGTTGCAGCCTTTGGTGCCCATGCAATCAAAAACGGACTGGGACCGGTCTTTCTGAGGCTGATTGAACAGGGCTGGTTCACTCACCTGGCTACTAACGGTGCAGGCGTCATCCACGACTGGGAATTTGCCTGGCAGGGACAGAGTTGTGAGCACGTCGGCCCTATGGTCAAAGAAGGAAAATTTGGTAACTGGCAGGAAACCGGTTTCAATATCAATCTGGCACTCAACGTAGGAGCATTCGAAGGCAGAGGCTACGGGGAATCGGTCGGAGCGATGATTGAAAATGAGGGTCTTGATATTCCGGAGGCCACGGATCTCGAAGACCTGATCCGAAAACAGGCATCGTTCGATCCTCATCAGGTGGCCGCTGCTGCTGACCTGCTGGGCATTATTAAAACATTCGGTCTGGTTGCCGGACGTCTTGAAATCCCTCATCCATGGAAACAGTACAGTGTCCAGGCAGGAGCATTTCGACAGGGGGTTCCATTTACAAGTCATCCAATGATCGGTCACGACATCATCTACAATCATCCCATGAATCACTGTGCTGCTTTAGGGCGGACTGCACAGCGAGACTTTCTGACGTATGCACAAACGATCAGCCGGCTGGATGGCGGAGTGTATCTGTCGATCGGGTCGGCCGTGATGAGCCCTATGATTTTTGAAAAGTCTCTGTCCATGTCGCAAAATCTGGCAATTCAGGACGGGAGGCACATCGACGGCCATTACATTCTGGTAAGTGATCTGGCCAAATCAACCTGGGACTGGAGCCAGGGGGAGCCGCCGGAAAATGATCCGGCCTACTATCTGCGCTACAACAAATCGTTCAGCCGAATGGGCGGTACCATGCGATATCTTGAGGCGGACAATCGGGATCTGTTGCTGAATCTTGTGCATCAGCTGGGAGAATCGGAGCCGTGAGTTCACTGCTGAGTCCTGAGCGTCTGAAATCACTGGTCGAATGTTTTTCTGACTGTCGAATTGCTGTTGTGGGTGACTTCTTTCTGGACAAATATCTGGACATTGATCCGTGTCTGGAAGAACCAAGTGTGGAGACCGGTAAGCCAGCCCGCCAGGTGGCGTCGGTTCGTTGTTTTCCTGGTGCAGCCGGTACTGTTGTATCGAATCTGAGTGCACTGGGCGCGGGAACACTGCATGCCGCCGGATTCACTGGTGACGATGGTGAAGCGTGGGAGCTGCGACGCGGGCTGACGGCAATGCGATGTTCAACCGAACACCTGCATGTCGTACCCGAACGATTCACCCCGACCTATACCAAGCCACGCAACATGAGTGTCAGCGGACTCGACGGCGAGTATTCGCGAATCGACATCAAAAATCGTCAGACAACTCCGACAGAGACAGAGCATGCGATCATTGCGTCTATCACAGACCTTGTCTCTGAAGTGGATGCTGTGATCGTGATGGATCAGGTGGAAGCTCGGAATTGCGGAGCTGTCACAGCGATGGTTCGGGAACATCTCGGGACGTTGGCCGAAAATAATCCGGATGTGATCTTCTGGGCCGACAGCAGACGCCGAATTCGCGAGTATCGAAATGTGATTACGAAGCCAAACGAATTTGAACTGACCGGCAATGACGATCCTGTGCCTGGAGATACGGTCGATGCAGCTGAACTGCAGAGTGCAGCTGCTCAGCTGCGTACGAAGACCGGTGCTCCGGTCTTCGTGACCTGTGGCGCCAACGGAATGTTCGTGACAGATCCGCAATGGACTGCCGTTCCCGGCATTCGGCTGACCGGAGAAATCGATACCACGGGTGCAGGCGACAGTGTGACCGCGGGCTGCGTGCTTGCTTTGTGTTCCGGCGCATCGTGTGAACAGGCAGCAGTGGTTGGCAATCTCGTTGCCTCAGTCACTGTCCGGCAGCTGGCCACCACCGGTACGGCCTGTTCATCTCAACTCGGACTCTGCCTTCAAACCTGGCTGGAACAAGTCGGCTGATCAGTGGTGTACAGGGGCCGGGTGGACGGTGAGTGATGTTGGGGGTTTTTGCCCGAAATCTGACAGCGTTGTGCGGGCAGATAACGCGATCCTGGCTCATTTGAAGCAGTGATAACACCACTATGGAAATCTGAACATTGTGTCGGACCTTTCGGTGGAAGACCCGACGAGTTGACAAATACATCGTGAATGCGAAATTGACCGCTAAAATCAACCGCGTTCGCACTTATAGCCACCAGCGACTCACTCTTATGAAATGCCTGACACTCAATGCTGTTAAGTCGCCTCTCCAGCTGGAAGAACGTCCCGATCTGAGACCGGGACCTGGTGAAGTCGTGTTAAAGGTCAAAGCCGCTGCTCTTAACCGTCGTGATTTCTGGATCACTCTGGGGATGTATCCTGGAATTGAATTGCCCTGTGTTTTAGGTTCCGACGCTTCCGGAATCGTGATGAGTTGCGGGGAAGGAGTGGATCAGTCGTGGATTGACAGGGAAGTCGTCTTCGATCCAGGTCTGGACTGGGGCGACAATCCAAACGTACAGCATCTCAACTTCAACATTATGGGTTTACCCGGCGACGGAACGTTTGCAACTCAGGTGATCGTACCGGCCAGTCAGTTGTATGCACGGCCGACACATCTCGACTGGATTGAATCTGCTGCGCTGCCGCTGGCAGGAGTCACGGCCTATCGGGCCGTGTTCACTCAGGGAAGTCTGCAAAATGGTGAAACAGTTCTGATCACTGGAATCGGCGGAGGGGTTGCAACGTTTGCTCTGCAGTTTGCTGTTGCTGCCGGTGCCAGAGTCTGGGTCACTTCATCTTCCTCCGCGAAGATTGACAGAGCGATTCAACTGGGAGCCGAGGGCGGATTTGATTACAGAGATGATGACTGGTGGAAACAGATGTCGAAAGACGTGGGTGCACCCCAACTGATCGTCGACAGCGCCGGCGGCAGTGGATACAGGAATTTGCTCAATCTGGCCGATGCCGGAGGTCGTGTTGTCAGTTACGGGGCGACCACGGGGCCACCGGAGAAATTGGATCTGTTCAAGTTGTTCTGGAAACAACTTCGTCTGATCGGTTCCACCATGGGATCACCGGACGATTTCACCGCAATGCTGAAGCTGGTCAATGAGCACAAGCTCCGACCTGTCGTTGATACTGTGTTTCCACTGGAAGATGGAAACATCGCTGTCAGCCGGATGAACTCATCACCGCAATTTGGCAAATATGTTCTTACCAATGCATGACCGGCTACCAGGATTCACATAACCGACCAAAGGAAATTGCAGAAGCTGATGGTTCCTCATTGTCCTTAGTTTCTCTTGTGGCCGTTTGGACTGAAAACGGGTGGCCTGGGCGGCCATAAAATCTATTGTTCACGGGAAAGGCTAACCGGTCCATGCGGCTGTTGCCAAACCAGGAAGACGCAGCAGGCGTGGTCGATGATACAGTTCCAGCAACTTCCAGCTGACTGATTCTGCTTTGCGATGTGACGGGAACCAGATCGGTTTTGGTGAATTCACCAGCGGTCCTCTGAGGACTGATTTTTCATGATTTGCCAAAAGGTAAGTGTTGTGAACACTGCCAATCCCGCTCTGCACATCTTCATAAGTGCTGCCTGGCCAGGCACCCCACGGCGTGCTGATAAGTCCGTAGGCAAGACCGGACCACTGGTTCAGACAGACCGACCCGTACCGCATCGAACCGATGGTCCGTTCCAGCCAGGCAGGTTCAGATCTTTGCAGACTGTTGGGAAGGGTGATGCTGGCGCTGAGCGTCCCGTAGAGTTGATCGTTGACAAACGCCGCAACAGCTTCCAGAAACTTCTTCGCATCGGGCTCATCAAGAGTCGTTTCTGTACAAACGCAGACGAATGACTCTTCGTTAAACAATTCCGGACGCTCCAATGGTTTTTGATCGACCAGCAGCTTCCAGGGCAGGTGTCCGTCAGCGTCCAGTGGATCTTCAACGGCAGCAAAACGAATGTATCGATCCGTGGCTCCGGGATAGTACGGTTTTCTGGTCGGCGTCTCGTCCAGAGCCTTCTGCAGCAGGTACAGGAACTGGTCCCGCTGCGACCACTGGCGCGACGTCACAATCACTTTTGTCGCAATACAGTTGAATGAAGCGTTGTTTGTGATTGACGCAGCGAGGTGTTGAGCCTGTGAGGTTAATTGTTTCTTTGTATAGCGTCCTGGAACAACAATCCAGGGAGTGACATTACCCAGCTCACTGGTCACGCACTTGTCTGTGACCGGCGTGTCGGGTCGGCTTTCACCAGGTTTGGTTCCCCAGACGATTGCCTCATGTGTCATAACAGAACCAGTGACGTGAATTTCTGTCACCCGATCATTCCGGGCCAGTGTGGCTCCCATCTCACCGCCACCGGTGACAATCCGAAGCAGTCCGGCGCTGATAAACGGACGCATGACGTCACGGAAAACGTGTTCAAGATAATCGTTGACGGGATTGAGTTTTAGCAGTACACGGCGTCCGTCAAAGATGACTCGGTTCAGGGTATCTGTTGCCGGGATAGATGAAACATTTCCTGCCCCGAGCACCAGCGTAATCCCGTCCTCCGGCAAACGATTCAGCTGTTTGAGCAGATCGCCGTGCAGTTGATGATCTGCGGTGTCCGGCTGCATGTGGACCTCTGCCGTGAGGCCTGTGAATGTAAGGGAGTCAAAGAACCCGGCCGTCGGAAACACAGGAACCGCCAGTTGGCCGGTTGCTGTTCTGCGGACAGCGCCGGGTAGAATCGGTGTGCCGGTAACCTGGATACGTGACAGTGTCTGTATGGACAGTTGAAGCTGTCGCAGGACGACAGCAGGTCCGCTGAGCACAGCTTCCGATCGTTCTCCGTCTGACAGTCCTTTTGCTTCAGATTCCAGTTGCACCCATTCAGCAGCTGACTGCACAACACGTTCGACACATTCACGGCAAAGACGTATTCGGTTATCGACAGAGATTTGTTTTGCAGGCTGTGCTGCCAGTTCTTCCAGGACCTTGACGGCAGACTTTGACGCTGTATTTGCAATCGCCGGCATTTGGTAACCCTAGATGAAACGAATCGCTGACTGCTGGTAGCGTTGGTTTGAGGTTTCCGTCTGACACCGGCCGGAGCGGGCACTGAGACCAGTTGGAAGTCAGACACGGCACCGTCATCCGGTTGTACACAGATGTCCTGCCCGGGGGTTGTCCTGTGAACAGCGAGCGATTGAACACGGTGGACATGCAAATTCCGAGCATACCCCAAATGGGACCGGAGAAGCGGCACTGAATCCCGGATTTTTGGCTCTGCATCGGAAGCTGCAGCAGCGCGGCCGTTCAAACGGAACAATATTAACACGGGAAACACTTGAAGAACGTAGACGGTCAGAAAAATGCGGTTGTTCTTTTGGCTGTCTGCTGCAATGGTGTGGACCATGATTGTCCCAGGGGTTTGAGCTGGGGACGCTGGCAGTTTGTTTGCCACTGCCCGGCGAAGAGTAAATAACTCTGTTTACGGATTCAGTCCTTCGATGAATTTCAACAGTCACCTGCAGGCCGTTCACTCACACGAACCCACCGTTAAGGCACTTGTGGGCTGGAATGAAGAATTTGCCCGTCGTCAGGCGTCGCGGGCGGGTGACGGTCCGTTGTCCGGCTGGGCCCTCGGAGTCAAAGACATTATCGATGTTGCCGGGCTGCCGACACGGGGAGGTGTTGACTTTCTTCCCGGTGACGCGAAATCCGGGAGCGCAGATATTGTTGAGCGACTGGAATCTTTGGGGGCCTATGTGTTTTCGAAGACGGTGACCACGTCACTTGCTTATTTTGATCCCGGTCCTACTACGAATCCCTGGAATTCGGAACATACACCGGGAGGATCGAGCAGCGGGTCGGCGGCGGCTGTCGCGGCCGGCATGGTACGCTTTGCGCTGGGATCCCAAACCATTGGGTCAATTGGTCGCCCGGCTGCATACTGCGGGGTTGTCGGCTTCAAGCCCGGTTACGAGCGAATGATTTCATCCGGCATGATTCCGTTTTCTCCTTCGGTTGATACGGCTGGTTTCTTTACAGCAAATGTGGCCGATCTGCAGACTGTATGTGCTGCTCTGTTCAACGAACCGATCGTCGAAAATCAGAAAACACTGAACGTGGGTCTGGTCGAGGATCTACTTTGTCCGGCGGCCGACCCGGACATGATTGACGCCCTGCGAATGACGAGTGACAAACTTAGCGCTCTCGATGGTGTTTGTGTGCAGGCAACGTCACTTCCTGACCAGCTGCAGACCGCCTACGATAATCATGTAAACCTTGTTGCTGCTGAACTGGCGGTTTCGCAGGCGCAGCTGTTTGAGAAATATGGTTCGCAATATCCGCCGAAGGTGCGCGAACTCTATCTGAAGGGTAAGGATATCAGCGACAGAGACCGACAGGAGTGTCTGCGACAGCGCACTCATTATCATTCGGTTTTGGATTCAATGTTTGATCGGTTCGACGTTCTTCTTGCACCATCAGCTCCGGGCGCAGCTTTGAAAGGACTGGCCATCACCGGAGATCCCCGGATGAACCTGATTGCCACTCATACACGGGTTCCGGCGTTAACGCTTCCGGCCCGCTTGAATCAATACGGACTTCCACTGGGGATTCAGTTGCTTGGGCGACTGGGGCACGACATGAATCTGCTGTCAGCCGCCCTTCGTGTGGAGTCAGCGATCGGATTCAGTGTTCGACCCGTGTAAAACAGTTTCCAACGGTTCAGAACGCCGCTTCCAGCATTGCCTGGCAGTCGGCTTCGGTAACCTGGCGAGGATTTGTTGGCGTTGAATGATCTGCCACTGCTTCCGCCGGAATTTCAGCTAAATCCTCTCGCGTTACACCCATGTCACGCAGTCGGCCTGGCAGTCCGATTGATTCATTGAGCTGTTCGCTTGCCCGTGCCAGAGATTCAGCATCAGTTCCGACTCCGGTTGTCTCGGCCATTCGCCGCATCTTTTCCGGGCAGGTGTCGGCGTTGAATCGCAGCACATGCGGCAGGAATATGGCGTTGAGCATTCCGTGATGGAGACGACGGTGTGTCAGCGCGCCCATAGGATGACTCAGGCTGTGAATCAGACCAAGTCCTTTTTGAAAGCTCAGACCTCCTTCCAGTGCAGCGATCATTAACTCTTCCCTGGAATTGATATTGTTTCCTGTCCGGACTGCTGTTGGCAGGTTCTGCCATGCGCGTTTGAGACCATCGAGCGCAATTGCTTCTGCCACCGGATTGAATTTCGGGCTGCAGAATGTTTCGACGCAGTGTGAGATCGCGTCCAGTCCCGTTGCGGCTGTCAGCAACGGAGGCAGTTCACGAGTGAGCTGTGGATCGCAAATCGCAGCATCCGGAATGATATGCGGGCTGATCACGGCCAGTTTCCGACCGCTTTGCATCGTCACAAGCGCTGCGCGACCAACCTCGCTACCGGTGCCTGCAGTCGTCGGAATAGCGATGAACGGAGGTTTATTGGCCGTAATTCTTGCAGCGCCGCCACGGATCAGTGCATACTGTTCCAGCGGTTCAGGATGGGTAATGAGCAGTGAAACGCATTTAGCGCAATCGATTGGCGACCCGCCGCCAAGACCAATAATTCCGTCACAATTGTGTTCACGATAAACTGCAACGCCGGCCAGCGCCCCCGCCTCATCGGGATTCGTCTCCACATCTGCGAAGATGGCTGCGGGTTTCACACCTAGCCGGTCGACGAATCCCAGTTCCAGCAGACCTCGGTCTGTTACCACCAGCGGACGTTCCACTTTGTATTCACTGAGTACGTCAGGGAGCCGCTCAGTGCTGCCCGTCCCAAAGTGGACTCCGGTAAGATAATTAATTGTGGGGATGATCATATTGGCTCGCCCGGTTGGATACCGTTCGGCTCAGAGTGTTCCGGATTGCGGTGGTCAAATCAAACTCCTGACTTGACCTTTGCTGTGCGCATCGGGGTTTATTGCGGCAGCAAGAAACCATCGGATCAGGATTGGTATTTCCAATTCACCGAATTAATCCGCGACTCCCGATCAATAACCCAGTATTGCATGATTTGAACGTAGATGACAGCAATCATCAACAGGTATCGCGGCGTCCCTGGCCCGGTCGTGTTGGCGAATGCGTCTTTTGGGGTCCTGAACTGAAGACCGTTGTTTGGTTTCCCGCCATTGACGGATGTCGCGAAAAGCATCTAACTGTCCATATCCGACATCAGGACGTGCGGTCGTGTTCTGTTCAATACCGGCACAACGGTCAGTGCTGCTCAGATCAGCGGCAGCTGTGTTGCTGATTGTGAGGTTGAGCGGTATTCAGCAGACTCATCAATGAATTCATAAAACACATTTCTCTGTCGCGGTACGTATCCGACGTTGGTGATACAGCGGCGTATGGTATCCAGCGACAGGTGATGCACCGTACCGGCTTCTGACACAACATTTTCTTCGATCATGAGACTGCCCATATCGTTTGCTCCGAACATGAGCGCCAGCTGACCGATTTTTTCACCCTGAGTGACCCACGAAGACTGAATGTTGGCAACGTTGTCCAGATACAGTCGACTCACGGCCTGAGTCTTTAGATATTCGAATGCACCCGCCGGTGAAATATGTGCCATGTCGGTGTTCTCCGGTTGAAATGTCCAGCAGATAAATGCAGTGAACCCACCGGTTTCATCCTGGAGTTGTCTCACCCGATCAAGGTGTTCGATACGTTCCTCCAGCGTTTCCACATGACCAAACATCATCGTTGCTGTCGAACGCCCCCCAAGTTCATGCCATACTCGCATCACATTGAGCCAGTCATCGGTCAGAACCTTGCCTCTTGTGATCTCTTTGCGCACGCGATCCACCAGGATTTCACCTCCGCCTCCCGGCAGACTTCCAAGACCGGCATCCCGCAGGCGTTTGAGTACTGTTTTCAGAGGGAGCTTCGCGATCTTTGTGAAGTGATGAATCTCCGGAGGACTAAACCCGTGGACATTGACCTGTGGAAATTCCATTTTGATGGTTCGAAGCATATCTTCGTACCACTCCATGGGCAGTTTTGGATGCAGTCCGCCCTGCAGCAGGATCTGATCGCCTCCGACTTCCACGGTTTCTGCAATTTTCTGCAGCAATGACTTTATGGGAAGGACATAGACGTCCGGATGGTTCGGTGGCCGATAGAAGGCACAGAAATCACAGACGGCCGTACAGGCGTTTGTATAGTTGATGTTTCGGTCGATGTTGTAGGTGCGAAATTCTTCAGGATGAAGTCGGCGGGTAACGGCGTCCGCGGCGGCACCAATTGCCGGCAGATCGTGGGACTTTAACACTGCCAATCCCTCATCCGGAGTCAGGCGATCACCTGCCACAGCTTTGTTGAGAATAGACTGCATCTCAGAGCCTCCAGGCCAGGTCAGCGTTAGAATGAACGGCAAGTGGCTCAGGACGAAGAAGATTCTGTTGTTCTGCCAGTTGTCGAAACAGTTCCAGTCCGCTGCGTTCAGCAGATGCAAGATGATAATTGAGGTTTTGCGTGAGGTAGGTCGTTGCTGATTCGCTCGAAAGATTAAGCAGAGGAGCCTGTTCTTCTGCAATCCTGTGAAGTGCAGCGACTCCCCGGTCTCGTGATTTATCGAGAACTCGTTCAATGCCGGTGATGTCGGCATCTTCACGTGCGACCCACATGGCAAAGACAAACGGCAATCCGGTCCATTCGTACCACAACTGACCCAGATCCATCACTTCGACAAATTCTTCGAGTGGTTCATGCATTGCTCGATCACCAATCAGCAGTACTGCATCAGCAGTACTGCTCAGTGTTGATGATTCGATCGGCAGAGGCTCACTTTCCGGAAAGACGCCATACCGTTCGGCCAGGATCACCCGTGACAGTGCGACACTTGTTCGAGAGCCTTCATCCATTGCAAGACGGCGAATATTACCTGGATGAACCCGACAATACAGCTTCACACTCATGACCGGGCCGCGTGCTGCCACACAAGCGCTTGATACGACCTGGTATCCGGATCCGCGGAAGTACTCCACAGACGGAATCAGGGCGACGTCCAGTTGTCCGGCGGCCAGGGCATCTGCCAGTCGACTGGGATAGTCGAGGATGATTTCAGACTCCGGCAGGAGGTCTTCCAGATCTTCGATGAGTGGTTTGGAATTGAGATAGCTGACCGCACCAATTCGGACGGCAGGCGGATTAGAATTGATCATTGACGGGATTCCGAACCCGAATGGTGCAGGAAGTCAGAGAATCACAGTTGGACACTGGCAGGAAGACTCAGGTTGTTTACGATCGTTAAGGCATTAGCCGACGGTAACAGAAAGTCCAAATGTGTCTCTACGATACCGTTATTCGGATGGTTCCTTCTGCCCAGAGTTCATTTTGGTCAGTATAGACGCGCAATCAGTATAGACGCGCAAATAGTCGTCTCAACCGCTGCTCCTGACTCAACTTAGATTCTCACTGCTTCTTACTGTGGTCGATGATTATTCCTTGCTATTATCCGCAATACTTATTTGCCGAATAACCGATTTTCAGCCAACTGCAGTAAACAAATGCCGGAAACACCGCTGAACATTGCTCTGATCGGCTTTGGCACCGTTGGTACTGGTGTGGCTCGTATACTGACGGAGCAACGCGAAGAGCTTCGGGTTCGGGCAGGACGTGAACTCCGGCTCTGCCGTATCGTTGTCCGGGATCCCGGTAAGACACGAACATTCAACCCGCCAAACGTTCCCGTTTCCGGCAGCATCGACGACGTTTTGAGCGACGATTCGATTGACCTGGCTGTACAGCTTGTTGGCGGCACTGATGCGGCTCTTCAGTATGCCATTCGATTGCTGAACGCGGGCAAAGATCTGGTGACTGCGAATAAGGCGTTAATTTGTGCCCACGGCCCCGAATTGTTTGAAATTGCTGCTGACGGCGGACGAACGATTTGCTTTGAAGCAGCCGTTGCCGGAGGGATTCCGGTGGTCAATGTCATCACCACAGCAATGACGGGCAATCGAGTGGAGTCCATCGAAGGGATTCTGAACGGGACCAGCAACTTCATTCTGACGCAGATGCTCTCTGAAAATCAAAGCTATGATCAGGCCCTGAGTCTGGCGCAGGAGCTTGGCTTTGCAGAAGCCGATCCCACTCTGGATGTGGATGGCACCGATGCAGCCCAAAAACTGGCTATCCTGACGCGTCTGGCATTTTCCACCGACGTCCCTGTGGAGGGGATGAATTGTATGGGAATTGACAAACTAACGTTGTCTGATCTGGAGGCCGCTGCATCGCTCGGGTATCGAATCAAGCTTCTGGCTGTGGCGAAACTTAATGACGGCTGCCTTGAGATTTCAGTTCAGCCAACACTGGTGCCACAGGATCGTGAGTTGGCCCAGACGCAGGGTGCGGACAATATCGTAACCGTTACGGGAAGTGCGGTCGGGCGTCTGGGACTGGCAGGTGCCGGGGCGGGCCAGCTGCCCACGGCGTCCGCAGTCATTGCTGATATTGTTGATTCTGCGGCGGGTCGGGCGGTCAATACATTTAAGGCAGTGTTGCGCAGCTGTCATCAAAATTCAGTTCCAATTCTGCCACAGGACGAGCGGCAACATCGATTTTATCTTCGCTGTACGGTCGACGACCGACCGCATGTGCTGGCGGATGTTACTGACATCCTGGGCCGTCATCGGATCAGTATATCGTCGCTGCTGCAGGACGAATCACGAACGGCCACGGCTCAGGATCAGGCCGCTCGACTCATTATTATGACTCACCGGGTTAGCGAGGGACAAATGAGGTCCGCAGACGCCGAACTGGACGCTCTCAGTTGCGTCCAGGGAAAATGCCTGAGACTTCCTGTGGCTGACTGAGGTGAACACGATGGATGCGATGAGACCATGATCAGTGAATCTGAGATGCGACGTAAACGGGCAGTCGTTGCGTTGCTGGCCGTTGTGTGCATTGTCACAGGTGTCATTCTGTTAACGAACAGTGATTCAGACGGTCTGGCATCAGCATTTCTGCGGGTTGGACTGTTGTTAGGGGCATTCTGGCTGGTACTTCCGGCAAAAGACCGGCCGGCTGCCTGGGCACGTGTGTCTCCGTGGTCGGTAGGATGCGTTGTGGGGCTGGCTCTCATCCTTCCCAGGGCAAGATTTTTTATTCCGGTACTGGTCGCGGGAGTCGCAATCGGCTGGCTTGTTCGTCCGCGAAACAAAAAGGGACGATGATGTCCCTGAAAAATATCGAAAATTTAGCCGGACGCGATCAATTACAAAACCGCCGGCACTCGGTCAGATGTCCCGCGACAGACGATGTTTTTCTTAAGACAGCATCGGAAGGTTGGCGGGCGTTGTTCGGGACCGGTGGTCAACATTTCAGAAAGTATGTTTGTGTCTCAAATCAACTGGGCACCATTTAAGAACATCATTGAACGTCATCAGTCGTTTCTGATTACGACGCATGTTCGTCCGGATGCAGATGCCCTGGGCTCCCAGCGAGGTCTCGCTGCCCTTCTGGAATCATTTGGCCGGGAGGTATTGATGGTTAATGCGACCGCACCTCCTGAAAATCTGAATTTTATGAATCAGGACGGACAAGTAAAAAAACTGGGTGATGGTATCCGCAAAGACGAAATTCCTGATGTCGATGTTCAGATCGTTGTGGACACCAGTGCCTGGCAGCAGTTGGGAGGAATTTGTGAAGTGATTCGGGGTTCCGACTGTACCCGCGTGATCATTGACCATCATGTGAGTTCCGATGACCTGGGTGCCAGCGAATTCAAAGACGTTGCGTCTGCCGCTACCGGAGAACTGATTTATGAAGCAGCTGAGTACCTTGGTGTGACGTTTGATGCAGATGTGGCTTCCTGGCTGTATGCGGCAATTGCCACGGACACCGGATGGTTTCGTTTTCCATCAACGACATCACAAACAATGCGGATCTGTGCCGCTTTGATGGACCAGGGGGCTCAGCCGGATGTGATCTATAATCACATCCATGAGCAGTGGTCAGTTGCGCGAATGCACCTGTTGAGTCGGGTACTGGGGCGTATGCAGGTAGACTGTGGCGGACGACTGGCCTGGATCACTGTGACTCGTAGTGACCTGGAAGCGACTCAGGCTGTTCTGTCAGACACGGAGGGACTGGTGAATCAATGTCTGACTGTGGCAGGTTCAAAAGCAGCATTTATTGCGGTCGAACTGCCGACCGGTCAGGTGAAATGCAGTCTGCGTTGTCGTCCTCCATACGATGTTGCAGCATTTGCTGAACGTCTTGGTGGCGGTGGCCATCGACTGGCGGCAGGTGTAACCCTGTCAGGCGGGTTTTCTGAAGCCGTGGAACGAATAAGACAGGAGTTTCAGCAGATGCTGGAATCCCTCAAATGATGATGTCCTGAAATTCTGAATAATCTGTCTCTGATCCTTCATTTTCAACATTCCGGTTTCGTGTGGTTACATGTCTTCACCTGTTACTGCAACTCTGCTGCCTGGTTTGATTCGTATTCGCTCGAAAGGTGACGATCGAGCGAAGTTTTTGCACAATTTCTGTACCAACGACATCAACAGCATGCAGTCAGGGACGACCTGTGAAGCTTTTTTTACCAGTGCCAAAGCCAGAATTATTGGCCACGGATACATACTGGCCGGAGAGGGGTACCACGAAATCTGGATGTTACCAGGCAATGAAAGTTCCCTGCTGGAACATTTGAACCGCTACATTATTTCTGAAGACGTGACCTTTGAATCAATGACAGCCGACCACGCGGCTATGGCAGTCATCGGGCAGATTCCAGATTCAATTTTTCGTAATCAAGTGAATCAGTCAGGAACATGGATCGACTCGTCTGTCGGGGACGCTGTCGTGACATGTCTCCGGCTTGAATGGGCCGGACAGTCTTTGACCCTGTTGAGTGGTCCACGGACGGCCATCGAAACACTACAGACCGAAATTGTGAAACATGGTCGAACAGGGTCTGGGGTGGAATTCGAACGATTGAGAATCCTGGAACGCTTTCCAGTGATCGGCCGTGACCTGACCGAAGACCATCTGGCTCCCGAAGCCGCTCGAAACACATCCGCAATTTGTTATACCAAGGGGTGTTACCTGGGGCAGGAACCCATTGCGAGAATTGATGCACTGGGACGGGTGAATCGAGCCCTTGCCACGGTAGAATTGCAGCCGGAGTCCATCGAATCGGAGACGTCCTGTCAGTTGACCTCAGTGGATAATGAAACTTCGCCGGCTGTGGGACTGGCAATTGTGAAGGCTGACAACATTCGTTCCGGATTCACTTTGGTTCGATCTTCCGACAACAGATTTTTTTCAGCAGCGATATCTCAACCGAAGTCTCTGACCGGAGACTGAATGCGATGACACAATACCAGACAATCATTGGACTGGAAGTGCACGTCCAGCTTCGCACTCGATCTAAACTGTTTTGCGGCTGTTCACCCCGATTCAATCCGGATGAACCCAACACACAGACCTGTCCGGTCTGTCTGGGTTTACCGGGTGCATTGCCGGTCATGAATCGCAGCGCATTCGACCTTGCGCTGAAGACGGCTGTGGCACTGAACTGTACGATTGCAGAATTCACAAAGTGGGACCGCAAGCAGTACTATTATCCGGATCTGCCCAAGGCCTATCAAATCAGTCAGTTTGATCTGCCGTTCAGTTCCAATGGCTGGCTTGACATCTCTGCAGATGAAGAGGGGGCCGAACCGCGACGTATTCGGATTACGCGAGCACATCTGGAAGAAGACGCGGGAAAGAACGTTCATGACGAAACCGGTCGTGGCGGCGACAGTCGAGTTGATCTGAACCGGACCGGAACTCCGCTGCTGGAAATTGTCAGTGAACCCGATCTGCGAACGGCTTCCGAATCAAGACAGTATCTGGAGCAGTTACGGACCCTGCTGAGATTCATCGATGTGTCGGACTGTAATATGCAGGAAGGCAGTCTGAGATGTGATGCGAATGTGAATCTGCATGTCGATGACGGCAACGGCGAGAAAATAGCAACGCCTATTGTTGAACTCAAGAACATGAACAGCTTTCGCAATGTTGAGCTCGCAATCGGATACGAAATCAAGCGACAGATAAAGCAGTGGGAAAAGACGCATCAGACGATCGACGACGCGCCCAAGTGCACACGCGGATGGGATGCCGAAAGAGGTGCTACATTCGGACAGCGGGAAAAAGAAGATTCGTCTGATTATCGCTATTTTCCGGATCCGGATTTAATCCCGGTAGTGGTCACAGCCCGTGAAGTTGATGAGGTTCGCAATTCACTGCCGGAGAATCCTGCGGACCGCTGTCAGAGATTCCAGTCTGAACTTGGATTGTCTGAGTATGATGCGAACGTGATTATCGATCAGGGACCGCAGTTCACGGACTGGTATGAACGGGTTGTCAGAGTGTGTGGAGACGCAAAGACAGCTGCTAACTGGGCTACACAGGACATACTCCGGGATCTCAATGTGAGTGGTGTCTCGATTAATGAGTTCGGTATCACCGGCGAAATTCTTGGTGAGCTGCTGACGTTAGTCGTCAGTGATCGAATCACCACAAAGAGCGCCAGAGAAATTTATGGGCTTTTGAAAATCCGCAGTGAATCCGGAGAATCGATTTCTGTGCCTGACGTGAAATCACTGGCTGCGGAACGAGAAGTCGTAAGTGATTCGGGTGCACTCAGCGAAGCCGTGGCAGCAGCTATTGAAGCGATGCCCGGTGCTGCAGCAGATGTTCGTTCCGGCAAACAGGCAGCCGTTGGGCCGCTGATCGGAATTGTCATGAAACAGATTTCCGGTGCGGACCCAAAGACAGTCCGGGGACTTCTGCTGGACAGTCTGCAGAACGGAGATTGAAGGTTTCCTTTCCTGGAGCATCCGGACCATGCACGCCTGTTCACCGGACTCAGATATTCGTCAATATTCCAGGTACCTGCTGCAGTTTCAGGTTGTCTCATGGAACTGAATGGCCGGCGGCGTCGAGTCCATGCCTGACGACAGCAAATAAGACGCCCGCGGATTTGTCCATTACCATTACACAGCTCCTTTGCCGGACGTTGACAGGTAACGCAAATTCGGATTCGATATTGTGCTGGCAATACTTAGTCATCGCGGGATGATAAACTCTCGAATGTGTTCAGCCGTCGTGGGGGCACCGTCCGATACCTCCGAACTGTGTAACCGGCCGGACCAACGAGTGAGCATTGCATTTCTGTGATCAGCCGGGTTCAATACACGCAGAAGACGAAGTCTTCGTCGGTATACGATTTATCTGATGAAGCAGAGTCTGATGACTTGTTGTTTGGACCAGAGATATCAGACGGAAGAGCCAGGTGACGGCGGAAATAAACCGTCATTGTATTAATTGATCAATTGAGAGCCCGCCATGAGAACCTTTGTATCGTTAACTGTGGTCGCGATTGTCGGCAGCGTTGCTTCTGCAGCAAACCCGGTCGTTGTCATGAACACCAGCATGGGCGAGATTACAATTGAGCTTGATCAGGATAAGTCTCCGATTACCGTCGAAAATTTTCTGAAATATGTAGAAGAAGGCAGGTTTGACGGAACGATTTTTCACCGCGTGATCGGTAATTTCATGATTCAGGGCGGTGGTTTCGAAAAGGGGGAGCCGCCGACACAAAAGCCGACAATGAGTCCAATCAGAAATGAGGCCAGGGTCAGCGGCCTGAGTAATCTCCGGGGGACCATTGCGATGGCGAGAACCTCCGAACCGGATTCGGCAACCTCACAGTTTTTTATTAATGTTGTCGACAACAACAGGAGTCTTGATCCTGGTGGAGTTGATTCCAGTGGTTATGCCGTTTTTGGAAAGGTTACCGGCGGTTTGGCTACAGTTGACAAGATTAAGGCGGTCAAAACCGGTCCGGCTATTCTCAAGTCGCGCACGGCTAACGGGCAGCTCGTAAGCAGTCGATCGAGAGATGTGCCGCTCGAACAGGTTGTTATTGAATCTGTCCGAATTAAGCGCGACGGATAGAGACAGTTGTGTTGGTGAGCTGAGGCTGCTTCCGGCGGGTCTGCGGGAAATAAATGCGGTTGATTCATGTCGTGTTGAGACATTGAACGACCCAAAACACCGGGTAACGGCTGTACTAGGCGGGTATGATGCCGCGAACTCTTTGCGAGCTGAAAATTTGCGACGATTGGTGGAGCGTTGCTTTCAGATTCCCCGCGTGCGAACCACACTGGTCAGTCGAACCGTGACGTTGCGTGATGATGTTCGTCAGTATTCTGTTTTGACTGTGACTGATCAGCAGGCCTGGCCGGGAAAGCCCGGTTTATGTGATCAGGTCTTCATCTGAAAGCAGCATGACATCGCTGCTGGTGGATAAATTGTCTGCAGACTCAGGTGTTGGATTTGACCCGTCGTTATTTGATGTTTTGTCCTGTGATTCAGCATCGACATTGTCGGAGTCCGGGGCAAGATAGACCTGAAATGCACTGCCCGAGAATGAAATCTGGTCACCTGGCAGTAATGCTCCCCGCAATACTCGTTGTCCGTTGACTCGCGTACCGTTGGTGCTGCCCAGGTCCCGCATATAAATGAGTCCGTCTGTCTTCACCAAAATACAATGGATCTTTGAAACGGCAGTGTTTTTCAGTGGCAAATCACACAAGCGGGCGCTGCGACCCACGACCGTCACCGGACGATCGAGAGTCACCGGAGCCCCCCCGTTCACTGGTAAGAGTTGAGCAAGCATATTTATTTTTCGAAGATAAGACGTTGTCGATCGTACTTTACGGGTGATGACACGTCCGTTGGCAGTTTGGCCGGCCAGGAGAGTAAGTGTCGGACTCCAGGTTATTCATCAGCCTTTGATGGCAGGTACCAAATGTCAAGGATGCTTCGTATGAAGTGGCCACAACTGCCAATTTGATCGACTCCAGACAGCTTTCGTTAAAACGATCGGTCAGATGTTTTTGACTGCTTTTGCAGTTCTTCGATGTTGGCGACGTGTTCCGCAGGTGAGGCAATGAATTTTGTCATCAGAGTTCGAGTCTGGAATGTCCAGATCCGGTTTCGATATACGGCCGCATGTTTGAGATGCCCCGGAACAAGCCTGCCTGATTCCAGTAATGTCATTGAACAGTGGCCGTCGAGCACAGGCCAGTATTTCTCGGGCTTCAGAAAAAACTGGTTTCGCTGATCAGCGTTCCTGAAGTGCAGGATCTGACCACGATATTCCGCTGCAAACTCAGGAGTACCTGCAACCGGGTTACGTTCATCCACAACACTTGTGAGACAAATTCCATCGAATGACGGATTGATCTCCGCTGTCGGTGTATTCTGATCCGTTGAACTGCCGAGTCCCAAAGAAAAATTCGATCCGACACTGAGACGTGTTTTTGCAGGCGTTTGCCGGTCGAAAGATTGATCATCATCAGCGGTCCGATGTGGGGGAATCGGCTGATTGCGCTGTTGAGCCGCAGAAACAGCCATGACTCGGTCAGTCCGACGATACGCCGCCAGGACGGCCTGGAGTTTAGGTAACAGTTTTTTGGTTGTTTGATATCCCGTGATTCGTTCCAAGACAGTCATGTCGGCGTTGACAATCAGAATTGCCGGAAGACCTTTAATTTGCAGCTCTCTGGTCAGATCCGCGTGCCTGTCTGCATCGACCAGCAGCGGTACAAATCCACGATGTACGGTTTCCACTGTCACTGAATCGGAGAACGTAGTGCGTTCCATTTTCTTGCAGTACCCGCACCAGTCTGCAGTAAATTTTATTAGAAGCGGACGACCGGTCGCCGCGGCCTGCTGAAGAGCAGCGGGAGGGTTTGTCTGCCATTTCATATCCTTTGCCGTTGCACTCGGAGTTAGTGCAGCGACGACAGTACAAATCAGAAGTCTTTGGATTGGCCGGCCCTGGCATCTCATCGTACCACTCCACTGTTTCCCGTTTCAGATTCATTTGTCCTATTCGATGTATCGGAACCGGTTGTTCCACCCTGCGTGAACCAGGCGATGATTCACTGCGGTTTTTGAAATGAGTGGATTTTTGCGGTTCAGGGAGCCGTGAAAAATGACTTGATCGGCAGGTCCTGCCGGTTTCAGGATTCTGGCTTACGTTTACCCGTCGATTTCTGTACCCGCGAACCGGACGTTCGGTGCTCTCAATTCCGGTGTCTTCTGTGGTCACGACAAGAGATACTGTGCGACTCCCGCGGAAACCTGTATTTCGCTACGATACTGTGCAACTCACTGAGACTGCGAGTCAAATCTGATGACTGACCACATTGACGAATTTGAATCCATATTTCGTCGTGCTGAGAAAGAGCAGTTTTCCTGTGTCGACATCCCTGTTGGGAGGGTCACGCTGGTTTCAGACGGTAGTCTGGATCATGCACAAATTGTGAAAAACGATCTTTGCCGTTTCATCGGTCGACTGGATGCAGTCAAATCCTGGCGCCTGATCACTGGTGATGATTATCATACAGCAGGAGAATTGGTTGCTCTGGTGGACCAGCAGCAAACTGATCTGCTGGTCACTCATCGGCATTTGAAGGAAACATCCCGGGTACCGCAGTACAGTCTGGGTGTTTACCTGGATGTGCTTACACAAATGACTTCGATACCCGTACTGGTACTGCCCGGCACATCAGCTCATCCCATGAGGGTGGCTGATCGTGACTGCAATCGTGTTATGGTTGTGGCCGATCACATTTCCGGTGACAACCGACTTATCAACTACGGGGCGGCGATGTGCCGCGCGGGAGGAACGATGTGGCTGTGCCATGTGGAAGACGATCGGGTCTTCGAGCGCTACATGCAGGCCATTGCAAGAATCCCCGAGATTGACTCAGGTGATGCCCGAAATTTTATTGAAAATCAACTGCTGAAGGAAGCGACCGATTTTATAGAAGTGTGCTCCCGGGTGATTCATGAAGAGGGTCCAGATATCAGAGTCGAGCCTTATGTCGGGCGAGGTCACTATCTGCGGGACTATTGCAGTCTGATCAGGGATCATGACATCGATCTGCTCGTTCTGAACACCAAGGATGATGATCAGCTGGCCATGCACGGCCGAGCCTATTCACTTAGCGTCGAGTTGACAGATGTTTCCATGATGTTGCTCTAGTCAGCGGCTGCATGGTTCATGCAGCAGGTTTTTAGATTGCGTCCTGACTCCTTTAGTCAGCCATGGTATTCCCAATGCACTCAGGCGACTCAATTTTACATCTGTTTCACATGACCGGATCCGGCAGCTCTGAGTCCGTGTGCCTGCTTGCGGATGCCGGTGCTTCGCATTCGGTTCCCGGATGGATCACCGTTGTTTTTGCTGTGTTGCTGACGGCTATGGTCGTGGCACTGGCCCTGGAAGAGAAACTCCACGCAAAAAAATCGATCATTGTTGGCTCGTTTGCCGGTCTGAGTCTGATTCTGGCCACTGTGATGAAGCTGCTTGAGTTTGGTCCGGTTGAGTTGCCGGATCACACCCTGAAATCTCTGCCCATATATATCCCGTCAATAGACTGGGGTGTCATCACGATCATCCTGGGGGCAAGTCTGTTTGTGGAAGTCACCAGTCGCTCCGGAGTGTTCACGTGGATGGCGATCGTACTGACTCGAAAGTCCTGCGGAGATCCCTGGAGACTTCTGGTCTTTTACGGATTACTGACGGTGTTGTTTTCTGCAGTACTGAACAATGTGACGGCTATGATCATCATTGGGTCACTGACCACCGTGTCACTTAAGAAACTGAACCGCAACGAATTGATGCTGGGTTTTTTGATCACGGAAGGATTACTGACCAATGTTGGCGGACTGCTGACACTGATCAGCAGTGTTCCCAACATTATCGTGGGAAAGACTGCCGAAATCAGTTTTGCACGGTTTTTCGTGGTGGCAGCTCCTTATGTGCTGGTTGCGACCGCAGTCACTCTGTATATGGCGCGAAGCAGGTTCGGAATTCGTGGACTAAAAACGGAGGAAGAAAAAGCCGAAGCGCGTCGACTGGTTGACAGCTTCGATCCCTGTGAAAGTATACCCAGTAACCGTTTCTTTTGGTTTTCTGTGGTCTCACTTGTACTGTTTATCGGTGGTATTGCGGGACAGGCAGCCCTGCCGTTTGGTCTGGACCAGTTGGAGATGGGGTTTGTGGCTCTGTTTTTCGCCGGGTTTGTTTTACTGGCCTACCGCAGCGAAGTTGACAAATTCTATTCAGCAGTTGACTGGGACCTGCTGGCATTCTTCGCATCTCTGTTTGTGGTCATTCATGTCATGGAACATGCGCAGGTTCTGGCCTGTATCGGTCGGGGTATCGCCGGAATGTTGTCGCTGCCTTGGCCGGGAGATTCAGTTGTTCTCCTGTCGAGCGCCGCGGCTGCCAGTTCCGTGACTGACAATATTCCACTGGCGGCGATGCTCGCTCAGATCCTTAACACGATGAATACCGCGTCCGATTCACCGTACTGGTGGTGCGTGATTTTCGGGGCAAACCTGGGTGGTAACATCACGCCGATCGGAAGTGCGTCGACCGTGGTGGCTATGACGATTATTCATCGTCAGCGGCTCAAACTGACGTTCGGCGGGTTTGTCAGTACTGCGCTTCCGTTTGCATTGATTCAAATCATTCTTGCCGCAGTCTACGTTCTGATTGCTGTTTGAAACAGACCACTGATTCCTGGCGTGTTCTGTACAGTTGATTCTGCCGATCAGTTGTTTCCTGCGGTCTGCCAGGTGTGCCAACTTGGGAATTGGTCCGAGTTTTGTGAGATCTCGGAAATTCGATGGTACAATACGACAGATATTTCTGACATTGTATCAGCATCTCCGCCAGGTTGAACGACGGGAAGAATTGTGGATTCGGAACGAATTTCAGAACGCGGTCGACGTCGTCGAAAAGTCTTTGCGGTGTTTCCCACGTTGCTGACGCTGGGTAATGCTGTGTGTGGATTTGGTGCGATTATGATTCTGGCACGCGTTGGCCCAACGATTTCAGCGGACGTTCTGAAAATGATTGAGCCCGCAGACACGCAAAGTTTCGTGAAAGAACAAGTAGGGATCTTTGCAGAGCAAATGGTGTTGGCTTCATGGCTGATCTTTCTGGCGATGCTGTTTGATGCACTTGACGGCAGTGCTGCCCGGCTCACCAATCAGACAAGTGAATTTGGCGCTCAGCTAGACAGTCTGTGTGATGTGGTCAGTTTTGGTGTGGCGCCGGCGTTTCTTATGCTCAAATTGACCCATCCCAACAACCAACTGATGCCATCCGTGGCAGTACCACAGTTTCAGTTTGAATTCTGGCCCAGATTCCTTTCCGCGTTTGCCACGCTGTTCGTACTGTGTGCCGTCATGCGTCTGGCACGATTCAACACAGAAACTGACGAGGAAGATTTGCATGAGGGGTTCAGTGGTCTGCCTTCGCCCGCCGCGGCAGGAGTCATCGCCTCAATGCCCATTGGAATTAAGGGACTGAACGATCTTTTGGCTGAAGACGTCTCGCGATGGTCAGCGTTTGTCAGTGGTTATGTTCTGCCCGCACTGGCTGTTCTGCTGCCCTTTATAACGTTGGGGACGGCCTTGCTGATGGTTAGTCGAATCCGCTATCCACATCTCTTCAATCAGCTGGTGCGAGGAAGTCAGGGCCGTCGTCAAATCGTAACAATTGTTGTTCTTGCAGTTCTGGTCTTTACTGTTCACGAAGTCGCCATTCCCATTTTGTTCTGCTGGTTTGCGTTTACAGCTCCGGCCAGGGCTCTCTGGATTCGCTATCTTCGACAGTGGCTTCCAGGTCGTCTGAGTTCCGGTCAGGTGATGAACTGATCGGTCTGTCTGACCTTCTCATGCCTTATCGGAGGGTTGATGATGTTGTTTAGTCAGCCCAATATCGCAGTTCTTTTAAGATTCTGATAGTGTCGGCGAACAGCCTCTGTACCGTTCACGATTGCTGTTTGGAGACAACCGGATGAAACGATGCCTGTGGCTTACTCTGCTGTTCTGCCTCCTGGTTTCTGTTGTTGTCGCGCAGGATCGTTCTGCCAGGCCTGAATCCACGGTTGACAGGAATCATGAAACAAGTGTCGGGGATAACGCGGTTTCGGCTGCGGATGTGTCAGATATGACAGACGTTGTGACCCCGGAACAACAGGGAACAGAGTCCGCCTTCGAAATTTTGAGCGAGGCTAAAGATCGTGTGGATGAACTGGCCGGAACACTGGACAGAAACCAAACAGTGCAGGATGTGTCGACACAGATTCTCCGTCCGATTGCTCTGACAGCCAAACTGCTTGCGTTTCCCGAATTTTACTGGCTGGCATTTGCGCTCATGGTTTCCGGGGTTGTTAACTATGTCTTCCAGCTGGTACCTGGAAAACTTGTTGTTCTGTCCCAGGGAAGTATGAACCTTCGGGAGATTATCTCAGATTCTGCCGGTCTGGTGATCAGTGCCGTTGGACTGATACTGACGACTCAGGCAGCAACAGAGAACTCTGCTTTTTCTCAGAGTCCTGCAGGTGTCGTGTCGGCGACTGTTGCTGGTTGTATTGCCGGGTTGGTTCTTTATCGATGGAATCAGGCTGAAGAAGTGCATGCCGCTCGCGGACGTCGTCGGAAGACGCGAAAGGGCATATGATCACACTGATGATAATAAGTCGTCAGCTGCAGAGGGACTCACTCAGTGAATGGCGCAAATTTGCATGCTGATTCCGGCCCGCAAACAGTACTCGGCGTTTGACCGTTTGCGAACGGCTTCGGCACGGTCGGCGCAGAAGAGACAAATCAGGTGGATGAATATGGTGGTCAGTCTTACCTGCTAAACCTGATTGAAGAAGAATATCGCTGACCGGAGAACCGGTCAGCAGATGAATCGAGGTGAGATTCTGTAGTGTCAGTGACCATATCGGAAATAGTTCATGAAATCTGTGTCCGTCTGCTTTGAGAATCTGCCACTTTTCCGGAAGACAGTGTGAGTCGACGAGTTTTCGGCAGGTGTTTTATGGTGCCGAGAATATCTTGACCCGTCCTGATGGCGACCAGTTCTCATACAGGTTTTTCCGGACTAACTTTGACAGGAACCCCCTTGAAGCCGGGTGTCTTTGACAGAGGGTCCACTGCATGCGGGACGAGTGTATTGGCCTCCGGATAATACATGAGTACGTTGCCTGCCCGTACGTCATATTCACGAACATGACAGTAACGGATCTCTCCCGCAGAACTGGCGACTCGCACCTGCTGGTTGTTTTCCAGGCCGCGTGCATTCATGTCGTCTTGATTCATGAGCACAACATCACGTCTCTCCTGGCCTCGGTAGAGATCTTCTTCCTCGTAGACAACACTGTTGAACTGACCTTCCGAACGCACTGTCATCAGTCTTAGCTCGTTGTCCTGACATCGTGGTTCGGGCAGCGGCACCGAATTAAACGATGCTCTGCCCGATTCTGTGGAGAATTTGTAGTCCACCGGTGTGCGACCTCTAACGTGGAATTCCTGCTTCGACTCATCGATTCCCCGCATTTCTTCATAGCCGGGCACCAGTTCCCCGATCAGTTCTCTGATGGCTGCGTGACTTTTCAGAGTTTCGAAATCCACCTTACTGTTGTGTCCGAATACTTTGTGTGCGATCTCTGCAAGGATCGACACTTCACTGCGTGGACCCTGAAAACGTGCGGGGCCACCGTCACTCAGACGTACATAGCTGAACATTGATTCCTGAGTGGTCGGTTGAGATTCTTCGTCACGTGGAAGCACCGGGAGAATCATTGTTTGCTTCCCCAGCCCCCAGGCATGACCTGTATTGAGCGTCGTCGACAGGTAGCACACGGTGCCGATCGAATTCAAGGCTCCTGCGGCGTACTGCAGATCCGGGTTGCTGGCGTACAGGTTTCCGCCAAGACACAGCGAAAAATCCATTTCCCCGGCATGTGCAGCCTGCATGCACCGCATTGTGTCGTAGCCGGGTGACTTCGGCACAGTGATCCCGAGTTTTGTTTCGAGGTTTTCCAGCATCGATTGTTTCAGCGCAGGAGTGACTCCCACCGAGCCCAGTCCCTGCACATTACTGTGACCGCGTATGGGCATCATCCCGGCGTCGCGTCGTCCGATCATTCCTCGCAGTAGTGCGGTATTTGCGATCATCTGCACATTGTTGGTACCGTGCAGATGATGAGTGATTCCCATGCACCAGCCGAAGACAACATTCTTTGCCGCAAGGTACTGATCCGTGAACTCGCGAATCTGTACCTGACTCAAACCGCTCAACCGTTCGATATCTTCCCAGGCGAGAGATTCTATCGATCGCCGAAATTCATCGAATCCAAGCGTGTGGCGATCGATGAACTGCTGATCCTCTGCCCCGCGTTCCAAAATCTCACGGCAGACGCCGGACAGCATGGCCAGATCACCGCCAATATGGGGCTGTACGTACGAACTGGCGATGGGTGAACCAAATATCAGGCTGCGGACGTCACTGGGAACCCGGAAATTCCGCAGGCCCAATTCCTTCACCGGATTGACCACAATCACATTGCCGCCACGACGGCGGATTTCCATCAATGACCGCATGAGTCGCGGATGATTGGATGACGGATTAGCTCCGATGAGTATGTACAGGTCAACGTTTTTGAGGTCTTCGAGACGAATCGTGCCGGTGCCGGAACCGATACTGCTGGTCAGTCCAACTCCGCTGGCCTGGTGACAGTAATAGGAACAGTTGTTGACATAATTAGTCCCAAACTGCCTGGCGATCAGTTGCAGTAAAAATCCGGCTTCATTGCTGGAACGGCCACTGGCGTAAAAGAAACTTCGTTTCGGACCGGCAGCAGCCATACGATCAGCAAGTCGCTGCAGAACTTCGGCCCATTCAATGGGTCGATAATGAGTTGCCCCCTCTTCCAGGATGACTGGTCGAACGATTCGTCCACAAAACTCCAGTTGTCGCGATGTCATCGCCTGAAGCTGATTGACACTGTACCGGCTCCAGAAATGATCAGGGATGGCTCCCTGCATATCGGACGCCACTGCCTGCACCGATTTCTTGCACACTTCCGGAAAATATCCGCCCTCGTTGACCATGCCGCCGAGCTGGCCGCCCATACCGACAGCGCAGGTCTTACAGGCATTTTTCGACCGCAGAGCCTTCCACATCTTCCACCAGCCGACTCGGCCGGCCAGTTGCATTGTGTAGCCGATTGCCTTCCATCCGCCACCGCTGGAGGGTTGTTTCACAGCCATTGCGTCGTTTCCGGGGCTGCTGTGGAATTCGTTTGTGACCGCAGCACGGTAACCGTCATCGGGAAACGTTCCCGATGAAATTGTCCCGGACAGTCAGGTAACAGGGAAGGCAGGATGTAACGGTCAGAGATGCGGCATCTACCAAACGCTGCCATCGTCATTTCCGACAGGTTCTCGCCTGTCACCCGTGTCAGAGAACCGCCAGCTTTTCAATCAGTTCAACAGTACGGCACGAATAGCCGTATTCGTTATCGTACCAGCCCAGTACCTTGACCATGTTACCTGCCATCACAGTGGTAAAGCCCGAGTCAAAAATACAGCTGTGGGTATTGCCAATGATGTCGCTGGAGACGAGTGGATCTTCTGAATATTCCAGGATCCCACTGAGGCCATCTTCGGCAGCAGCTTTGACGGCATCGTTGATCTCTTTCGCTGTTGTGTCTTTTCCAACGATTGCGGTGAGGTCCGTTACGCTGCCTGTCACAACAGGAACTCGCAGTGACATTCCCGTTAATTTGCCATCTACCACAGGAAAGACTTTGCCAACAGCTTTTGCGGCGCCAGTTGACGTGGGAATAATATTGACGGCAGCCGCCCGCGATCGACGGGGATCGGAGTGCAGTTGATCTGCCACTTTTTGGTCATTTGTATAAGCGTGGCATGTTGTAATCAGACCGTGCTGAACGCCGCCAAAATTCTCATGAAGGACTTTGACCATGGGAGCCAGACTGTTGGTCGTGCAGCTCGCATTTGAGATGCACCTGTGATCGGCCGTTAGTTGATCGTCGTTGACACCACAGACAACGGTGAGATCTTCTCCTTTGGCCGGAGCAGAGATGACGACCTTACCCGCACCTGCGCTGATGTGTGAATCAAATCCCGGCCTGCCTTCCGCCGCCCGGCTGGTGAAGAATCCGGTCGACTCCAGAGCAATATCAACGCCCAGATCTTTCCACGGCAGATTTCCAGGATCTCGTTCTGCGCAGATTCTGATGGTGCTGCCGTTCACAACCAGGTCATCCCCGCTGACGTGAACATCGCCATCGAAACGTCCCTGAGCACTGTCATACTTAAACAGATTAGCCAGTGCTGCGGTTGCACCAAGGTCATTGATTGCCACCACTTCGATATCAGCCTGCCGTTTGTCACACTTCTGCCGAGCGATCAGGGCACGAAGTGTAATACGACCAATACGGCCAAAGCCGTTGATGCCAACTTTAACTGACGGACGTGACATAACAAATCTCTCTTCGAACTTGACTTACTCAATTACCGGTAACCGTACAGACAGCAGGTGTGAAGGCCCCCGCACGAACTCATGGCTGAGAGTGATGATTGATCCAAAATTTCGGAGTTTGGACGATTATTCCATGCACACACAGGTCATCTGAGGAATTCCCACAGTCCCTGGTTTCCCGGCCACCAACCGATCGTAACGCCGAGATCAGGCTTTGCAAGGTGGGTGGAACAGCGTCCGGCAGTTGCCTGGATTCGGGTCTCCGGTTGTACATTGGGGAAAATTCGGATTCTCGTGAATGACCATGTGATCAAGCAGGGTTCCGGGGAATCAAAGTCAGACTTTCTGCTGAGACACACTGCGAACACACCTATCCTTCAGCAGCAGAAGCGACTGATACGTCGGCCACTTTCCTGGTAAATTTCCTTGAAACTGCAAGGATCAGTTTCTCCGCCAGTCGGGGAAATAACTGCTTCAGCACCAGCACAGGCCGCACAGGAGGCCAGTTTACGATGAGTTCCGGCGGTCTTGACCGGATCCCTTTTATGACCGCACTTGCCACGGCATCGGTTGTGGTACATCCGACAGCAGCCGATGTGCCGCGGCCAACCGCAGCTGTCATCCGTTCGTAAATCCCTCCGTCCTTTGTGAATCCAGGACAGACAGCGGTTGAAGAAATTCCGCGATCCATATACTCGCCGCGGAGTCCCTCAGTGAATCCGATCAATGCCGTTTTAGTGGCACCGTAGACGGCTCCGAATGCCGGACAGTGTTTTCCCGCTGTCGATGCCATATTAATAATGCACCCGGAATTTTGCTCAAGCATTGTTGGGATGACCAGGCGGGACATCAGTAGTGCCGCGGTGAAATTGACTTCGATTGTTTTGAGGATCTGACTGACCTGGATCGTTTCATAATGTCCAAAACATTCGATGCCGGCGTTGTTGATGAGCACGTCGATTCGGCCGAAACGATCCAGTGTCTGCCGAGTCAGTTCTTTTAGATCTCCGGAACTGGAAACATCACACTTCACAGCAAGAGCTGATCCGCCCTTACTTTCGATCAGTTGCTGCAGTTCACTAAGGCTGTCGATCGATCTCGCAGCCAGCACCACACTAAAATTATCTTCAGCCAGACGGAGTGCAATGGCTCTGCCGATACCGGCGGAGGCTCCGGTGACGATCGCAACCTGTTTTCCAGCTTTCATCCTGTCGATACTCTGATGGAGATTTCGGTCTTCAGTCCGTTAACGGATTATGTCAGAGCATGGCACATCAGATGTCGCAGGTCGACAGCAGCTGATCAAAAACAAAGTGTCATCTGCTGAATCCTCCGGAACGGATCCATTAGTCTGGAATAACCCAAAACACGGGTTCACAGAAGTGCGTATTTCGCCGGTGGTCCCGAGGACGTGCTGAGTGACGTCTACGGCGCGACAGTGGTTGCCGAACAGCTGCACGATTCAGCAATCGTTCGAAACAGATCAATCTGACAAATCAGCAGAGAGACGGTCGGCGGCGGCGTAACCACTGCTGATGCAGTCAGGAATACCTACTCCATGGTAGGAGTTGCCGGCGAGTTCCAGACTGCATTGACGAGATACACGCTCGTCAATGCGATTGACCAAATTCGAATGACCGATGTGATACTGCGGCATTGCCTGCTGATATCGAATGACCGTGGCGAACCGTGCTTTTTGCGATCTTCCCAGCAGTTGTTGCTGTTCAGCGGCGACAATTTCAAGAATATCCTGATCCGGAAGGTCAAGCAGATCCGCCTGCATGGCACCACCCAGAAATGAGCGAAGCAGTACATGCCCGTTTGGTGCCCGGTTTTTGAATTTACGACTGGAAAAAGAAATGGCGAGGATGCCGCGGTCTTCAACTGCAGGTACCACCAAACCAAATGCGTCCATCGGATGTGTGAAATCACTCAGACGGTGTCCCGTCGTTACGATCGCTGTTGAGGCGAATTCGATCGTACTCAGGTCGTTGGCCAGGGTTGCATCGACGGTCTGCAGTATCCCGGCACTGACCCGTGACGGAGTCGTCAGTATCACTCCCTGGAACGATATTTGATTCTGACCGGCAATTCTTACGTGCCAGCCACCCGTCGGTTCATGTGTCGGTTTGACAGAATCTACAGCGGTATTGAAATGCACCTTCGCCCGGCCGGATGATTCCAGTGCTGATACGATCGATGCCACAATTGATGACAGGCCTGTGGCATGCGTGGCAAACAATCCATAGCGTGCACCGCTTTCCGACGGCTGAGAGTCCTCAGGTCCGGACCGTTTATCCGCCAGAACTGCCCGAATGACACTGCCATACTGTCGTTCCATTTCGAGGAACCGGGGCAAAGTAGCTTTGAGGCTTAGTCGTTCCGGATCAGAAGTGTAAATCCCGCCGACCAGAGGCTGCACGAGTCGATCAAATGTTTCTGTTCCGAAGCGGCGACGAACAAAAGATGCCAAACTCTCGTCGTCATCGGTGGACTTTCGCGGCCGAAAAATTTCGGACAGCAAACGTAGTTTTCCGGCGAACGACAGAATCGGCGTTTTTAAAATTGCTGACGGCCTGGCAGGCGCCATCAGCATGAAGCCTTCCGGAACGGGAACCGGACGACCACGACGGACGACAAGGGAACGACGATGCTGCTCATCCGTTCCCGTCAGTTGGTCTGTGATACCAAGATCGCTGCACAGTTGCAGCCCCCCCGGTTTATTTGTGATGAAGGCATCCGGACCATGCTCGATCAGAAAACTGTCCCGGCGTTCGGTTTGAATAACACCGCCTGCACGTGACGACTCTTCCAGCACGTCAACATACAGATCCTTGTTTTGCTGAATCAGTCTGAGCGCTGCAGCCAGTCCCGTGATCCCCGCACCTATGACGGTCACACGCCGCTGTCTCTGAGACACGGCTGCAGCCGACATCAGCGGGCTCCCAGTTCATGAACATAATCAACAACGGCTTTCACATGATCCGGATTCATGTTCGGCATCACTCCGTGACCGAGATTAAAAATGTGGCCGGGACGACCGTTTGCCTGATTGAGAACATCCTGCACACGCTGCTTCAGAATAGGAAGTTCGGAATACAGAGACACAGGATCCATGTTTCCCTGAACGGCAACATCCGGGCCAAAAATATCCCATGCGTCATCCAGGCTGATTCGCCAGTCAACTCCCATGACCTGACCGCCGGCATCCTTCTGAGACGGTAAAAGTGCAGGATTGCCGGTGAGAAAGCTAATCACAGGAGCATCTGCACTCACCGCGTCAATGACGCGTTTTGTATGAGGCATCACATAGCGACGATAGTCAGAAGGGGACAGACACCCGGCCCAGCTGTCAAAAAGCTGGACGGCCTGGCATCCGCAGGCAATCTGTTCGCGAAGGTACATAATGACTGAATCAACCAGCGTGTTCATCAGCGCAGTCCAGGCTCCCTCATCATTGTACATGATTGATTTCGTACACACCCAGTTTCGGGAGCTTCCGCCTTCGATACAGTATGAAGCCAGTGTAAAGGGGGCCCCTGCAAATCCCAGCAGCGGAATGTTGTCCGGCAGTTCGCGTCGAATCATTCTGACCGCGTCAAATACGAACCCCAGCGGTTCGACCGCATCCAGAACCGTCAGGCGGTCCACTTCCTTTGCGTGTTTGATCGGATTATGGATCACAGGTCCCTCGCCTTTAACGTACTCGAGGTCTATGCCCATGGGCTGCAGCATTGGCAGCAGGTCGGCAAACAGAATGGCCGCGTCGACTCCAAGAACGCTGCGCGCCGTGAGGGTGACTTCGCAGGCCAGTTCGGGTGTCCTGCATAATTCAATAAATGTCACCCTGTTGCGGACGGCCATGTACTCCGGAAGGTAGCGGCCAGCCTGACGCATAATCCACACCGGCGTTGTTTCTGTAGGCTCCCGGCGTACCGCCTTCATCATGAGGCTGTTTTGAACGACAGAGTCTGTGTGTGGTCGGGTCATGGCGTTAAGGATCGAAGGTGATTCCGGATTCCGTGATGGTAAATGGCAGAATAGCTTCTTCACATGCACTGCCACGATGTTTGGCGATGAACAGTGCGCGTCCAATCTTTGAGCCTTGGCGAGTTTTTCCAACCAGGATAACCGTATTGGCGTTGGAAAGGACATCTCCCGACTGCAGAGGCCGTTCAATCAGGTCATCAAGCATAACTTCATGGCTGGTATACGACAGCATCCCGCTGATCCCGCTGCAGTCATAGGCGTGCTGCTGCACCCGATCCTGCTGAGCACGATAGTGGACACGGAACAAATCTCTGGCCAGCCAGTCGTGTTCCTTTCGCAGGATCTGGTGGTACACATAATCAAACAGATGGAATTGAAACGAGTCGCTGTCCTGTTCTGTCGGTTCCACGCCGTCAACCACAGCCCTGCGGACGCCGTGTATGAAGTTGCCGTAGAAAAAAGCAATCGTCTGATCCAGACGCCGCATCAGATCTGCTTTGAATTCCTGCCATTCTTCCGGCTGCATGTCGTTGATGGTGACGCGCCGGCCGCCGCGGTCAAACACATGCAGGTAATCACTGCGGATATCTTCTTCGTTCCAGACAACGTCAGGATCGATTCGATCGACCAGCTGCCGATTCTGAATGGACCAGTTGTGAATCCGCTGTGCATAATCTGACTGGTTCTGAGAATCACCGCGTGTGGTAAGGTCGAAGATGATACCTCGCTGCCCTTCCTGGTGTTTTCCGGCGTTGCAGTAGCTAAGCGCAAGTTGCGTCTTGCCGATACCGGTGGCTCCCATCAGCACAGTCAGCGTACCTGGGATGAGACCTCCTCCAAGGGCGTCATCCAGTCGTTTGATTCCGGTCGAGTGACGTGGTGTGTCTGACATGCTGTCATTCTGTTTACGGACCGAGGATCAACCTGAAAATCAGTGACATCCCGACAGCACGGATCGCTCTAACCTTCCCGGTCGTGTCGTTCTGCCATGTCGTTTGTGATGTGCAGTCCAACCAGACGAGCGACGATTACTACCAGGTAAAGTTGACCGATCAGCGCTTCAGCAGTAGTCAGCATACGGGCCGGCATCGAAACCGGTGTGATGTCTCCGAATCCCAGTGTCGTCAGTGTCACGAAGCTGAAGTATAACGTTGTGGCGGTGGTCTCGTCACCGAACCGCATGTTCCGGTCAGGGAATTCAGCAGAAGTTCCGGTGTTGATTGCTGCGCTGTTGAATTCAACCAAAAGAGCATAGCCGGCGGCAAAGACGATTCCCGTCAGCAGATATCCGCACAGTGATGCAGCGATCGTGTCGTAATCAACTCGACGAGCACGAAATAAAGAACGGATGATTAAATGGATCACATGGATCAGCAGTATAATCGTTAAAATTTCGTGAAGAATCCGCAGTTGGGCGGAATCGACCAGATGAGCCGGTGCGCTGAGTATGATGCATGCAAGTGAAAGGAGAATGGCAAAACGAGACTGATGTTCCTTTTCACTGACAGTCAGAGAAGCGGCGATCAGTACAGTTGCCAGCACTCCCACCAGCAGGACAGCGGCCAGTGTTCTCCCGAGCTGGTTTTCAAATGCACCTACGAACGGTGCTGTAAACAACAATAGTGACAGCGCAATCAACAGCCGGACGAAACGTGCCTGATGCATACGCCTCAGCAGCGATTGTTTTCGGGAATCATCGCAGTCAGTGATCGGGTTGATACTGTTCATGCAGACTCAACCTGGACCGGGTGCACACCGAACGTCTCGACAAACAGAGCATAAAGTGAGGGAACAACGAGCAGCGTCAGCAAAGTGGCGACAGTCAGTCCGTGAATCATGCACCAGGCCATGCCCTCCCACAGAGGTCCGCCACCGGTTGCCAGTCGCATCGGCAACGATTCCTTAAGGCCGATCACCGCGGCTTCCCAGGCAACTTGAAAATCACTGGGAGGATCAACCTGAGCAGCCACAACGACTTTGTCTGCTTCCCGAGGAAGATACACGGGGCTGTTGGCAGAATTCTGCGGAGTTGCCCAGTCATTTGACGTGGCTATATTGCTTTTCAAAACTCTGTCCACATCGATCACGAGGACCGCATTGGCACCAGTCGGAAGGGCTTTGGCCAGGTCGCGAAATTCAGAGGCCGCACAAATAACCTGGGGCACAAGCAGTATTGTCAAAACGCCAAGTCTGATCATCAGACTGAGTTTTCCTTCATCTGATACTTCGGCTGATTTGCGAGCCGCCAGAATAGCATCGCCCGGTCTCAGTTTAGAGTCAAGGCGTTGGACGAACACTCGTACGGCGGAATTCCAGGATCATGTGATGTCAGAAGGCAGATGTTTGATATTCGATGTTCGGGCTGCAAGTTGGCCAGGATGCGCTGCTTAGCGCTTCCTCTATTCGTAAAGACCTTTCAATCAGCAGACTCCCGGCACACTGTGGTTTATTGCATCACACTCTCTGTTAGTCACGGCCGAAATCTTATGTTATCCGGGGCCGGCGAAAAATTTCCTGGCCTGTCGTGTTCGTGGGTAAGGTTCCGCATCCGAAAGTTGAACGGAGCTGATGCTGCAGCTGTTTGGAGATTATGCGATCAGGTTGATCGTAATCATTCATTCTGGTGTCTTGCTGATTGGGTTTATCACTGCGAAGATAGGAGCCGGGTTGATCTCTGGCTAACGATTGTCTCCTGTTTTAGTGTCCACCGGCAGGGGCCCTTGGTTGTGTCTGGTTTGCCAAATTCAGTTGAGTAAGGTCAGCAGATGGAACACAGCAACAGAATCTTTGACACGTACCGGCAGAAGACACAAGGATCTGTCGATCTGTTTGAAGCCGCCGGTACCGTGCTTCCTGGCGGAATTGCGCATGACTCCCGATATATTAAGCCGCATCCTGTCTATATCGATCATGCCAGTGGTTCACGAAAATGGGATGTCGACGGCAATGAGTATATCGACTATTTCGGCGGGCACGGTGCTCTCCTGCTGGGGCACAATCATATTGATGTTACCGCAGCGGTGAAGGCTCAGTTGCAAAAGGGAACGCACTTCGGCACCTGTCATGAACCTGAAGTGATGTGGGCCAAGCAAATTCAGAAGATGTTGCCCTCAGCTGAACTCGTTCGTTTCACCAGTTCCGGTACTGAAGCAACGATGCTGGCGTTTCGTCTGGCCAGAGCATTTACCGATCGACCAAAGATCCTGAGGTTTAAAGGTCACTTCCACGGCTGGCAGGATCATGCCGCATTCGGTGTGAGCTCGCACTTTGACGGCACTCCAACTCCCGGGATTCTGCCTGAGTTGAGTCAGGGAATTGTCCTGGGGGCAACGGAGTCCATTCAGGACGTCCGCCAGCGTCTGCAGGAACGTGACATCGCTGCCGTTATTTTGGAACCAACCGGCGGTGCGTGGGGACGATTTCCATTGTCGGAGCAATTCGTTCGTGATTTGCGTGTCGCCACGTCGGAAACAGACACGCTGCTGATCATGGATGAAGTTATCAGTGGTTTCAGGTGTTCACCAGGTGGTGCGCAGGTCGAACTCGGAATAACACCGGACATCACAACTCTTGCCAAAATTCTTGCAGGCGGGTTCCCCGGTGGGGCTGTCACCGGACGACGCGACGTCCTTGGACTTCTCGACATGGATTACGGCAAAGACGATGGCCGTGAAAAGGTTCCTCATCAGGGAACCTACAACGCTAATCCGGTATCCGCAGTGGCGGGACTCCGGACACTGCAGATCATTGAGGAGACTGACGTATGTGAACGGGCAAGTGCAGTTGCCTCACGATTGCGTGCGTCCCTTAATGACATCTTTCGTGAAGAAAAGATCCCGTGGGTCGTGTACGGGACCCACTCGGGTTTTCACATCTGCACTAATCCTGAGAGTATTAAAATTCCCCTGAGTGAATTCAATGCCCGAATATCACCCGAACAAATCAGGAACCAGGATCCAGTCCTGATCGGACTGTTACGGGTGGCCCTGTTGATCCATGGCGTCGATATTGCCAAGTGGCCTGGTGGTATTGTCTCTGCAGTCCATTCGTCGCAGGACACGGACGAAACGACAAACGCGTTTCGGCAGTCCGTTAAAATGCTTCGTGGCAGCGGTGTCATCTGAAAACAAGGGGAGATTCCATTGCCGAAATCCCGGAGCAGCCGGGCGGTGAAAAACTGAGACGCTGTCGGTCGGTCTGTCAAACTCCGCTGGTTTCTGAGGGACCGACGTCGAGATCCTGACCTCGATGAAAATTCTTCCCCATCAGGTATTTAATCTCCAGTTCCACGTCCCTCACAAAAATTTCATCAGTCAGTTCCGGGTCACGGCGAGTGAGCGTCACTTCAATGCTGTTCCTGCCGTTTTGCGGCCAGTGTTCGCGGTTCAGTCGGAAGATGAACCAGTATCCCGATCCGGTGCGATAACGCGGAGCACTCATCCGATACATCTGGTTGATTCTGCGAAGCGATGTCTCAGGCAGCAGCATTCCGTTCAGACGGAAGTTCAGTGTGTCGAGTTCCGTGGTATTCATCACTCGCAATCGCAGTAAAACGTCATGCACACGCCCCGCAGTGTCCCATCGCGGCAGGTTATCAGCAATCTCCAGTTCCAGGGCAACCGGTCGACTGACTTCGAGCTTCGCAGGAAGTTGTCTGGTTAACCCACGGTTGTTGAAGCGGCCTGCGGTGGTGGGGATATGATAAAACTTGTCTTTGGCGCCCATAATGTCGGGATGAGGCAGTTCACGCAGCTTTTCGTAAAATGAAGCATCATAGGGCCAGTTGCCGTGCCACTGAGAGATATAAAGGCCGGCGACGCCACACTTCCAGAAACTGCAGGCTGCCGCGCGGATCATTTCAATGGGAGCTTCTGCGAGTCGATCGGAATCCAGGTGGCTGTCAATGGCAGCATGAATGCGACACTGCGAGTTGCCGGCTGACCTGACAAGTGAGCTGATATCGTCCAGCAGCCATCCTTCGTAAACGAGGAAGGTTCCGTTCGGATCCATCAATTCAGGCTGCGCGAGCTTGTGGGCGACGATCACATCCACGATGCCTTGTTCAATCCATTTCAGTGGATCCAGTCCCCGGGACAGACACGTTTCAATGTTTGACGGAATGCTGATGACCAGTTCCCGTTGCGAGCCACTGCGTTTGACGGCTTCATGCACCCGTGCAATCCATTCGGTCATAATGTTTCGACCCGCTGTGACTTCGTCCGGGTGAAAATAATACGGCCAAAAATTTAACTGCAGCTCAATCCCGTCAACCGGGTACTGAGTCAATACTTCATTGATGATGGCAAACCGTTCATCCCGGACCTCACGGTGTTTGAAGTCAGCACAGTTGTAACCGGGGAAATCCTGACGGACTTTGCCGCCGCCGATGTCCAGTTGCTTATTGTCCAGCCGAAAATTTGAACTGCGGATGTCATAACCACGACCGCCACGCACTCCACTTTCAAGCTGCATCAAAAGCGTAGGGTACAGCCGCATGCCTTTTTCGTGAGCCCGCTCACAGACGATTCTCAGTGGGTCATGTCCCTGATCAATCAGCCCTTTGGCGTTTTGGTAGGTGCGTCGGAAGATCTGGTGCGTCCAGGCATCCACGTTATGGCCCCATAATTCGCCAGCCTTCGTGTCGTGCATCATCGTTCGCCCGTCACCCAGACAAAACATCAGTGCTTCGACCGGTGTTCCCGCCAGTTCATCAACGGCGGCCTCACATTCCTCTTTCTGCATCGGTGGTTCGTACATGTAGAACAACGGGTGGCGACCGTCGTGGTAAAACATAATCTGTGGCGGAGAATCCGGCGCTGTATTCGGATCAGGAGCGTTGTCTGGTTTGCCTGTACTTAAACCCGTTTCACTTACGATCCCGGCACCAAAAGCGCCTTTCATGAAGTCTCTTCGGCTGTCACTCTGTGTCATCGATCTGCCTTTCCGTCAGTCAGTTTCGCCGGGAGTCCGGATTGTTGTCTGCTTGTGATTCGAATCAGTGAGTTTCAGTCAGTCTGGACCCATCCGGCGAAGTACTCCGGTGACCACTTTCGGGTGAGAAATATCTTTCTTTGTGCATACATTCCGTGGGGCAGACACTCTTCACCTTCGATCCAGGCTTCGGCAGCTTCCAGTGTCGGCAGTTCGATAATCCAAGCTCGGTGCCAGTCGTTCTGCGGTGTGAGGAGCTGGAAGGCTTCCAGGCGTATCAATCCGTATTTGCGGGCGATACTCTGCATGAGTTGCCCGTGTTGGGCATCGCCACGAACGTCTGCTGAGAGTGATTCTGCCCCAGGCCTGTACCGAGCAAACATCAGCACGACGATACTGTCCCTGTCCGTCCACAACTCCGGAACATTGTGGGGATCGACAGTCAGAGGAACAGTCGCAGAGACTGGTCGGGGGCCCCATGCGTTGAACACGTCGGGCTGCAACTGCTGCGATAAGAAATACTCGTAGTAGCCATAGCGACCATACGGCGGGGCCATCTCTGCACGAATCCACCGCTCGGCACCTTTTATCTTAGGGAACTCAATCAGCCAGAAACGCTGCCAGTTGTCCTGGGGGCCGATGAGGCGAAATCCTTCGAGCCGACTCAGTTGGTGCTTCTCGGCCACCGTCAGCATCAGGTCAACATGAATTTGAGAGAACTTACGCTGATCTGTGTCGGATAACTCGTACCATGAGGGCAGCCGTCCACCCTTGAAAAGTACAACAATGTTGTCAGTGTTGCCGGCTGGCATATCTTTTTGATCTCCCCTGCCGGACAGGTGGACGGGTTAACTGACACAACGATCAAGGCATTGGTAATCAGACTGATTGAACACAAGTATGATACCCTCAGTTGATGCCCGATGTCTTCCTGTCACCGAATGGTGATTGCGTAAACGAGTTCCGGATGATTTGAGGTTCCGCAGATCGCGGTGAGGATCGTTTTCCAGTGATGTACAGGATTCTTCACGGGGCCTGTTTACCGGTGACCTTTCCGTACGATGCTGTAAAGTGAATTGAATCCATCCCTTCCCCGTCCATGCTGCCGGATATTGTGTATATTTGCAATTACGGTGTAATGATCATGGGCTGTTCCATGGTGATTTCGCAGCGAAAGAGTCCGCAGAAACACAGATGCACCTCAGAAAAATGTTGCGAGCATCTTTACTGATGGCCGGATTCAGTGCCAACACGTTCGCAGAAACGATCATTCATGCAGGTCGCTTTATCAATGGTCATGATGGCGTGGTCCATCAGAAAATGTCAGTCCGGATTAACGACCGTGCGCGACGTTGGAGACAATAGAGTCAGTTCAGTTTTACAGCGCAAAGCAATCGATCAGGGCTGGATTAGCGGCCCGTGTATTTTCACGTCCGGCATGTTGCTGGCGACCACAGGGCCTATGTCGATGGGACGAATGGTTATGTGGACATTGGCAGACTCCGCTTCACCGAATTGTCCGATTTTGCTAAACCACCCCAAGTTCAGAACCCTGGGCAATTTGCATCCGGTGTCAATCTGAAACTTTTTCCCTGCATGTGATCGTCAAATCAACAGGGAGACTGACCGCAAAATGAATGTCGTACTCGGATTTGTGTTCCTGCTGTTCCTGCTGCTGCTGGTGATGATCTTTGGCGAGCAGTTGAGTGTTTTTGGTGGTTTTTACGGCCGCTGGTTTACCGCACTTTCAGAGTTCATTGCGGATCTGTGGGACAGCATGTGCGAGGGAGTCGATCGCGTCTGGTGCTTTGTGCTGGAACACCTCTGGTGGGTGCTGGCAGTCAGTTCGGGAAGTGCCGGAGTTCTGATCGTCGCATGGATGTTGTTTGGAGGAATTGCAGAACAGGCGGCCGCCAATCTGTTTCAACGTTCCGGACGGATGAATGCGGGAGGCAGCCTGGACGGGCCCACAGAAATTCAGTCTCAGCCATGGACCGAACGGCCAAATGATTCAATCCGACGCAGAACTCTTCCTGACTCTCATGTTGTGCATCAGGAACCGTCAAATCGTCGACCGGACGTTGACCGGATCCTGAGCCAGAATCTGCTGCCAGGCCGGGAAACCGGTACACCGGGCAGGTCTGCTTCCGATAATGCTGTACTGTCCCCGATCGACATGGTTCGCGGGAGGGATTACTTCAGACGAGGATTTGAGGATCTCGACGATCTTTCGGACGGGAATTCGGAGTCCTTCGACGGAAACCACAGTGACATGGCGGTTCTCGAACCCGAAACACGGATTGTTCCCCGCCTTCGAACACCACAGTTTTCACGGCAAAGAGAGGAACAGTACGATGGCGACGTCATCGTGGAGACTTCCGGGGTCGTTACAACATCCCAAACACTAAAAGACGAAATTGAATCAGCGCTGCGTCAACTCAGATTTACGCGGCAGGATGACTGGAAACTTCGAGATCGGCTTCCTGATCGAAGCCTTAATTTTTCGAACCTGACGACAGAGTTGTTTTCGGTGCACGAAGCCAGCGTTGACGAACTTGATGCTGTCAGGTCGCGTGTAAGTATTGTGCCTGGTACTGATGTCGGTGCCAGTGATCTGCACATCCAAAAGAGTATGGCTGTCGCAGATGGTACAAATTTGTTCGACATTCAAATCAGTATCACGAATCAGTCTTCGCAGCAAATGAGTGGTTTGCTGATCCACGAACGACTTCCGTATCCGCTGGAGGCGGTGTCCGTTGGGCAGCAGGGTGTTTGTCGTGATTCAACGGTGACCTGGGTTGTTGACGGCCTTCTTCCGCTGAATGAAAAAATTCTGCGAGTTCGTGTGAGGTCCGATTCCGGTCGTTTGTTTCCGCCTCCGAAAACCGTGATTTCAGCAGTTGCGGCGGTTTCCTCTGAGGTTGTCGTCGGGTCGGAACGGCAAACGGACTATCCGACAGGCCGGCCGGATGTGCGGCTCACCATGCAAGATTTCCCCCAGGTCGCCTGGTTATTCGACGATGTTGAGATTCCGTTTCGACTGAGTAATGTGGGTTCACAAACAGCAGCCGAGGTCTTGCTTCGTGTTGAGCTGCCGCGTGGGTTGTCTCACCGGGATATCAGGGACGATGATGTCAATCGGAGACTTTCTTTGATCATTCGCAATCTCGAGCCAAACACCAGTCGCGTTAAGATGCTGAAGGTGCGTGCCTCTGATGCGGGAGAGCATATTGCTGTCGTTGATGTTTCAGCCAGTGGCAGCGAACCTGAATTCACAACATTCAGAATTCGGGTCCAGGACGACAGACAGGACGACGCGAAGGAACTCCGGCCATTTTCTCCGGAAAACGACGGATCACGGTGATTTCGTCTTCGCTGACGGGGTGTGTCGACCGACATCTCAGGCACAGAATTAATTGGCCCTGACCCGTTTTGCGTGTTTTCTTCGACACTGTGACCGCCCCGGCGGGTTTAGCTCAGCACAGGCTCGATGAGAGCCTTCATTGTCTGGTGCAGGCCGTGATCTGACACAAGAAAGGTATCTCCGTGAGAATTGTTTACCTTGCCGTCATTCCTGTCATCGTTGCCACATCCGGTACGGCAGCTGAACGGTCCGTCGGTTCGGCGGGAAAGTCAGCCGAAGTTGACCGACTGATTTATGCCGATCATTCTGCTGCGAGCGTAGACCGGATTGACGATGCAAATTTTCTGCGCCGAATCTCACTGGACCTGATCGGCCGCCCGGCCACACCGGGAGAAATCACTCGGTTTGGGCTCTATCCTTCGTCTGAAAAGCGAATGGAGGCAGTCAAACGACTTCTGAATTCTCCGGAATATGGTGAAAACTGGGCGCGGTACTGGCGCGACGCGATATTGCTTCGGGCAACGAATGTTCGTTCCGGACTGGTCCGACAGCCATTTGAAAAATGGATGGCTGAGAAGCTGAATAGTAACCGCCCGTGGGATCAGATTGTCGAAGAATTGTTGACTGCTACCGGGCAGGTCACAGAAAACGGGGCAACAGCGCTACTGTTCGCACATGAAGGGGAGCCGGAGGAGGTGGCTGCCGAGGCTTCGAGGCTGTTCATGGGGATCCAGATTCAGTGTGCCAATTGTCACGACCATCCGTGGGACCGCTGGAAACGTAAAGAATTTCACGAACTGGTCGCATTCTTTCCCCGTGTCAGTGTACGACGAGATCGCTCGATGGATGTTCGCAACGCTTTTATTGTTGCGTCGGTGAACGGGAATCAGCGACGACGCCGGGGCGTCTCTGAGTTTCTGCTGACGCGACTCGACAGGAACGAAGATGGATTGATTTCAAGGAACGAGGCTCAGAAGTCACCGCTGCGACGACTGTTTTCCAACGATCAAATCATGCAGCGCACTGACAGGAACGGTGATGGAAAACTGACGCTGGAAGAAATTAGAACAGCCGAACCCCCTGGAAATAACCGACCGGGTCGGGGAAGCGCAGAACATTTCATGCCTGATCTGGAGAATCCTGCCCTGGAAGGAACCCAGGTCGATCCGATGTTTTTTCTGAACGGTCGTAAAATCAAGTCAGGTTCAGATGATCTGGACCGTCGATCGGCTGCCGCCGATCTCATCACCAGTCGGGGAAACCAATGGTTTGCAAAGGCCGTTGTCAACCGGATTTGGGCAGAACTGACCGGAACTGCGTTCTATTCACCAGTGGATGATATCGGTCCGGATCGCGAAGCCAGTCACCCAGCCGCGCTGCAAGCTCTTTGCGAGGGGTTTGTGAGCAGTCGTTATGACCTGAAGTGGCTGGTTGAGACCATCGTGGCGACGGATGTTTATCAACGCAGAATCAGGACTGATGTTGAGGGATTTGCGTATCTGGAACCGGCCGTTTTGAGATCTGATCAGCTGTACGCTGTGTTGTGTCAGTCCCTTGGTGTCGACGGTATGCGGCTTCCTGTCGAAGGTCGACGACGGTTTGATCGGGGAGATCCCGGGCGAAGCGCGATAGCTGCCACCTTCGGTTTTGACCCCTCAACACCGCGCGATGAGGTAACCGGCACGATACCTCAGGCGCTCTTTCTGATGAATTCACCGCAAATCAGTCAACTGATCAGCGGACGAGATTCTGACAGTCCGATTGCCGGAATTCGACAACGGGTGTCCTCTGACGAGGAAGCTGTCTGTGAATTATATCTGACGGTTCTTGGACGAGAACCGACGACCGGAGAACTGGCCGTGTGCCGTGAATTTCTGCAGGACACCGTCGGCAGTACCGAAGCGCTGGAGGACGTCTTATGGGTGTTGTTGAATTCCAGTGAGTTTCGAACAAAGCGTTAAAGATGTGGTTTTCCGGCTGTGGGCCGGCGAATGACACAGGACTCTGTGAAGAGTTCTTGAAGTTATTGGGAATTCCGTTTCATTGTTTGATTGATTTCCTGTTTTGGCAGCATTCATCGGAGCGCAGTAATGAGTACCCATTTCGTTGACCAGGTCAGTGTCTCAGGCAGCCATTTTACTCGGCGACGTGCTCTCCAGTTGGTCTCCAGTGCGGCAGTTGCTGCCGGTACTTCGGGCTTCCACGAACTCATGGCCGATCAGGCCGAGTCACTCCGCCGTGAAGGTCGTTCGATGATTCTGCTGTGGATGCGGGGCGGCCCAAGCCAGTTTGAAACACTGGACCCCAAGCCCGGTACGGAGAATGGCGGTCCCACTGAAGCGATCGAAACCTCTGTGCCGGGAATTCGCATTGCCGACAATTTTCCTCAGTTGGCAAAAGTCATGGATGATGTCGCCATCATTCGTTCCATGACAAATAAGGAAGGCAGTCATCCTCGTGCGACTTACCAGATGCACACCGGTTATCTGCCGGCCGGCAGCGTCAGACATCCTTCACTGGGGGCCTGCGTTACTCAGCAGCTGGGCAATCCAGAAAGCGAGTTGCCATCTTTTGTATCAATCGGAAGTACTCTGGGGGCGGGATTTCTTGGAACGGACTATGAACCTTTCGTAGTAGGCAACCCAGGAAAGTTACCGGCCAATGTCGCGCTTCCGACATCCCGTAACCGGTTTGCCCGCCGCAGGAAACTTCTGCAAAGACTGGAAACCGAGTTCTCTGAATCGGGTGCGAAACAGCTTGTCGAATCGCACCAGGCGATCTATCGCAAAAGTGCCCGCCTGGTACTCAGTCCTGAAGTGAAAGCATTCGACATTGCAGATGAGAACAGCGGGCTTCGCGATCGTTATGGCGATGACAGTTTTGGTCGAGGCTGTCTGCTGGCCCGCCGACTGGTGGAACGCGGTGTGACATTTGTTGAAGTCCGTTCCGGCAACTGGGATACCCACCAGAACAATTTCGAACAATGTGCGGGGAACGCCGGCGTTGTTGATCCCGCCACCGCAACGCTGATTGCAGACCTCAAAGACCGCGGCATGCTCGATCGGACACTGGTCGTCTGGATGGGCGAATTTGGTCGCACGCCAAGAATCAATCCTCGAAATGGTCGCGATCATTATCCTCGAGTGTTCAGCGCAGCAATTGCCGGTGGTGGAATCAGGGGAGGACAGGTGTACGGGGCGTCAACGGCGAATGGTACGTCCGTAGAGCGTTCCCCGGTCACCGTTCATGACCTGTTCCGTACAATCTGTCGTTCAATGAAGGTTGATGCAAACCATGAAAATATCAGCCCGCTGGGTCGGCCGATGAAAGTTGTTGATGGCGGTGAAGTGATTCCCGGATTACTGTCCTAAGCGGCAGTCCGAAGGTGACTGTGCTTGCGGCGGGCCGAGACGAAAACAACTTGACTGGTACCTGTCAAGAGATCAGATCCGGCGTGTCGCATTCAGGCGGCCTGATCGAGACGTTGCAGTACATGTCCCGGAAGTGAGCAGATTCTGTCGACAGGTATATAACGATCAAATTCCGTTTGACGAACATTTTTGTGCGGACGACGACAAATACTATTGCGCCAAATTTGTCGATCTCGTATTCCGTCGACAGGGAGTTCCGCGTTGTAAGCCCGTTCCAATCAACCATCTGCCAAACATTGAGACGGTTTCCGGAATGAAGGTCGTCCTGGTAAAAGCACGGGCTCCAATTTCGGAGGAACAGGATGTGATGTTACCCGGCGATGAATCGTACGGGATCTGATCCAGTCCGGACCTGAACAGGTACTCCGTCATAATCCGGACAGCCGCCCCGTTAAATCTGTTGATCGGTCGTCAGGCTGCTGAGCCTGGTTATGTGTCCTGACAGAGCATTTTGCCAATTATTCCGACTTCCTGTAATTCAGTGTGAGTGCTCCGTTTTCTAACCTGATCATGCCGTGCAGGATCACACTGCCGGAGCAACCGGTCCTCTCGTTAAAGTTGGCCGGATCATCTGGCGCATCATTCTCCTGCCAAAATTCGATCGAACCGCCATGCCGCGACTGTCGATAAGTCTTTCAGGAAACTTTGACCAGGAACGGACGTTGACTGATGAATGCCCGAATTTTACTCCTGATGCTTGCTGTCGGCCTGTTCATGGTCGCGTGGAACGGTGACCAGGCGTACAGACAGGAGTACCTTGCACAGCGACTGCGACAAAAGTCCGTTTCAGCAGTCGTCAGTACCGGTGACGATCGAAGAACAATCGTTCGTTCTTTGACAGAGGCCTCAGTTACCCGACATGTGCAAACCTCGATATCCGACAATCGGCATGTTGTGACGCAGTTTCGACCGGATGGCATGGCGACAGGTGATTACCGCGGTGTCAGTGAGACAGGCGAGACGTTTGAGCTAAGAGTAGACAACAGTACAAACGCTGCCATCCGGGAATTTTATGTTGCGGATTCGCCGGCGGGAATTCGTTGGTACTTTGTTCGAATCAATTCGACCAACTGACACTCCGGCTGATCCACGGACCGGAACATCCGGGTATTGCCGCGGATATGATCTTTTTGACACCGGTCAGGGACAGTTCGCGAAACCTTCAGACGCGTAATCGACAGTCCTCACGCAGAATACCTGTGTCGCTGTCCGTAAGATGCCATCGCAGCAGTCACATCCTGCCGATCGCAGTCGTGGCGAGCTCAGGCTCATCAACGAACCTGCTGACGCCAGGAAATAAGTCACAGCGAACAGACGTTGGTGATTTGTTGTGCTGGGTCATTGTTGTCCTGAGTGGGTCAATTCAGGATCTTTGACGTGGCAGCGATGATCTGTCGGATCGCATCGTCGTTCAGTGTTCCCTTTGCAAAAGCGTGATTGCTCGTCACGTCGTTGTCCACCCACATCATTACCGTGACATCAGAATCTTTGTGGATGCTGTACCTTCGCGGGCCAGCCGATTTTCTGAATGTCGTCAGTGGGGTATGTGAGAGTTTCATTTCCTTTGCTGCGGCCACCAGCATTTTTTCATGGTTGCGGGGCTGGTCGCTCAGCAGTACCACGAAGGCCGCCATTCGGTGTTCCTCGTGGTTTTTACCGACAACGTAATCAATCTGTTTGATCAGGTTCTTAACACTTTCGTTCATGCTGCGGGTGAAAATGGTGACGACCGGTCGAAAACCATACTGGCATTTGTAGCACAACGCCTTTCCTGCATTCGGACCTGTTACGTCATTGACATAGAAGGCACCTGGCGAATCACCCACCTGAAGTCCTGATTCGAATTCTGCTGCCGCGGTCCCGACGGACATCAATATGAACAAAACACAGATTCCGACAATGGTTTTCATCAGATGCTCCTGGACGTCGCGACTTCGTTTGAGGTGCTTCGAGTCAGACTGCAGGTGGTTCACTGTCAGGGGAACCTGCGACAGGTGAAGGCTGCGATTATTCGACGGACAGACACGGCTGTCGACTGAAAAAACGGACGAGGCAACAAATCACCTGCCGAATTGCTGGAATCCTCTAAGTTTATCGGGCCGTCAGAAATTCACAAACTGTTCAGTTAAGTGACACACCACAGCTGTTTTGTCATCGGTAACGTTGCGGAGATTTATTCGGACCGAACCAGCAGGGGGCACCACAAAACCCTGCTGCGAAGCACAGCTCATATTGAACTGTTTCACAGTACGGAAGCCGGTAAGTACGATGTCCGATACCGACGAATGATTCCTCCATCGGTTACCGGCAATCTGATTTCGTCCGACATGAGTCCGCTGGCTACGGTTGCAATCGCTGCGACGCAACGGTCATGTGTGGTTTTACGGACGTGACCGCAGTTGGGGATTTTATTCCGTATCGTTTGGAGAATCCGGCAGGTGTGATGAGGAATCCGTTATTCTCCACAGGAATACCGGGGAACCGAACACTTTATGAAAGACATGGTTTCGGTGTTGAATTTGTGTTCTCCGCTGAATTCCTGCTGCCGGTTTGATCCTGCTTGACGGGATTTCCTGACGGCCTAAATTGTCGGAATGCTTCAGCGAGTCTTTATCGCGTTCCTGTCGGGTGTTGATTCCCTGTTACCGGCTTGTTCCTTTCAACTGATGACTGATTGTCCAATGCCGCGCCGCACTGATGCCCGAAAAACTGCGTTGCAGATGCTCTATCTGATCGACCTGAACCCGGATGCTTCGCAGGAACAGCTGCATCATTCAATTAAACAGGAATTGCCAAATCCGGAACTCACGGAATTCGCGGAGCAGATTGTGGCGGGGGTGCGCGCCCGCCGGTCAGTGATCGACAGTCTGATTGAGAAGACTTCGCAAAACTGGCGAGTCGGACGAATGGCTCCGACGGACCGTAATGTGATGCGACTTGCAGTGTTCGAAATGCATTATCTGGGTACGCCATCGCCCGTTGCAATCAATGAAGCAGTTGAGCTGGCAAAGGAATTCGGTTCTGCTAATTCTGCTGCGTTTGTTAATGGCATCATAGATCGTCTGACTCCGGAAGTACTGAAATCAAGTCCGGCGACAGGATCGGGCGAGACGGAAAACGAGAATTCCTGCTGACCACCCTTGCAGCCGGATTCGGGCGGGAGATTGCCGGTTCGTTACTGGCGTTCGGTCCGTGACCTGCTAATCTTTGAACCGACAACGCTCACGGCAGAAGGGTTCTTAACCGCGTGACCATCTTCAGAAAAATTATCAATCGCGAAATCGAAGCAGATATTGTTTACGAAGATGAGTTGTGCCTGGCATTCCACGATGTGAATCCTCAGGCACCCGTGCATGTTTTGCTGATTCCCAAGAAACCCGTCGAGTCACTGGACGTTATTGATGATTCTGATGCCGTGCTGGCTGGTCATTTGCTGTTAAAAATTCCTCAGATCGCAGCGACTTTGGGGCTGGCAGACGGCTACAGAACCGTGATTAACACCGGCCGTGATGGTGGCCAAACCGTATTTCATCTGCATATTCATATCATGGGCGGTCGCAGTCTGACGTGGCCTCCTGGTTGATTTATTTAATTGTCGATCTCCTTGGTTGATCTGGTCTTAAATTCCAGATACCGCACCCTGAATACTCAGAAACTCAGAAACTCAGAAACTCAGAAACTCAGAAACTCAGAAACTCAGAAACTCAGAAACTCAGAAACTCAGAAGAGGATTCTTTTTCGATGACGTTCCGCAATGTAACTGTTCCACTGCTGTCAATGACGCTGACAGGACTTCTTATGGCCGGGACTTCAGCGGTGGCCGGTGATCAGCCCGGTTTGGCCATGGCGGAAGCGGCCACCAGCTATCTGAGTTCACTGTCCAATGAGCACAGAGCGACGACCAAATTCGATTTTGATGATAAGGAACGGGTTAACTGGCATTTCATTCCTCGTGAACGTCTTGGGCTGGGATTATGGGATCTTGACGGCAAGGCTCTGACGAGTGCAGAAGCGCTGGTGGCAACGGGACTCACGGTCGCGGGATATCAAACATCACTCGAGGTCCGCAGCCTGGAAGAAGTTCTGTATCTGTTTGAATCCGGCGACGAAGCGGAACGACGCATGAAAAGGCATCCACACAGGTATTACATCAGTATCTTCGGCGATCCGTCAGGGGACGCCGTTTGGGGCTGGCGTTTTGAAGGGCACCACCTGTCACTGAACTACACGGTCAAGGGGAGTGAGATCCTCAGTTCCACACCCGAATTCTTCGGCGCGAACCCCGGGCTTATCGATGCAGGGCCGGGACGCAGTCTGCGAGTACTGGGGCGGCGTGAAGACCTTGCCCGGGCCATATTGAAAGCTGCGTCAACCGGTGATAAGACCAAAATTCTGCTATCTGCCAAGGCGCCGAAAGACATCCGGGGAGCTGGTGCCGCTCAGCCGGAAGTTGATGAACCTGAAGGATTGGCATTTGGCCGGATGAATCCCGAGCAGCAAAAACTCATGAAAGAGCTGATCGGTGAGTACCTCGCGGCGATGCCGGCAAGCATCGTTGCCAAACGCACAAAAGAAATCCACGACGGCGGGATTGACAATGTTTATTTTGCGTGGCGGGGTGGTTCCGAAATCAATGAACCCCATCACTACGTGGTCCAGGGACCGACTTTTGTGATTGAATACAACAACACGCAGAATCAGGCGAATCATGTGCATTCGATTTGGAGAAGTCTTGGCGGTGATTTCAATATCCCGCGTTGACCGCTCTTCAGAATCTGAGATTTGTGGATTCCGCCCGATTATCGGTTGAGGTTGTTTTCCTATGACGCATTCCTGTGTATCGACTCAGATACTCAGCAACGGGGTGACGGTTGTTGTCGAACAAATGGCAGACGTTCAGTCTGCTGCAGTCACGATCCTGCAGCCTGCCGGAAGTGTCTATGATCAACCCGGCAGGTCCGGTACGGCGGCACTCCTGTCGGAAATGCTGACTCGTGGTGCCGGCGGTTATTCGACTCGGGAGTTGTCTGCCTCGCTGGATAATCTCGGCGTTCAGCGCAGCGTCTCACCGGGACTCAGTCATTTGACGCTCTCGGCAGCCACGACTGCCGACCGCATTATTGATGCGGTTCCTCTGCTTGCTGCTGTGATGACGAATCCACATCTGGATGATGAGCATTTTGCGTCGGCGCAGGATCTTGTAAGGCAGTCACTGCACGCACTGGAAGATGAACCGCAGCAGCGATTGGGACAGTACCTGCGACGTTGCAGTTACGACGCTCCCTGGGGGAATCCGTCGGGTGGTACGCTGGAGGATATTGACAGGATCACGTGCGACGATGTTCGCCGGCACTTCAACACATATGCGCGACCACAGGAAACAATCATCGGTGTTGCCGGGAATATTTCGCCCACCCGGATAGGTGACGCCATTGAATCCTCCTTTGGCTCATGGACCGGTGGCAAAGGTGCAGATATCAGCACATCTCCGTGTGAGTCCTCTCCGAGTCATATCAATCATGAATCGGCTCAAACCCATATTGGTCTGGCGTGGCCGAGTGTTCCGTACGGCCATGAACGTTATTTTGATGCGTGGGCGGCAGTCAGCATTCTCAGTGGAGGTATGAGTTCCCGGCTCTTCACAAACGTCCGCGAAAAACGCGGCCTGTGTTATTCCGTATCTGCGTCACTCAACACACTCAAGAACGAAGCAAGAGTGTTTGGCTACGCGGGGACTACCACCGAACGTGCTCAGGAGACACTGGAAGCAACAGTGGCAGAAATCCGTGGACTGCATCAGGGACTCACGATTGATGAACTCCGTCGCTGTCAGGCCCAGGCCAAGAGCTCCCTGATTATGCAGCAGGAGTCGACCATGTCACGGTCCTCGTCACTTGCGCGTGATACCTGGCATCTGGGGCGGGTGCTCATGCCGGATGAGATACGGAACCGCGTTGACAAAATTACAGTCCAGGACGTCCATGACTACACGGTGGAGTATGCTCCAAAAGAAATCGTACTGGTCACGATCGGACCGGAACCACTCAATGCGGACTGTCTGCAGTCTGCGACGACGGCCGTGTAAAACATACCAGAAAACCAACCTCATTTGTTGTCAGTACAGCGATGGACGTGACCGACCTGTGTTTTCAGGAGTGACCTGGATTCAGGGACCGGGGCTGATTCACCGTTGATAAGACTGGAGTGACCTGACAGCTCTCCGGTCCGCTCACATCTGACATTTCGATGACTCACATTCTGTCGGGTCCGCCCGACGTACGGATACCACCAATGCAGTTTTACCGGCACCAGCTCTCCAACGGACTCAATATCGTTGCTGAACTCACTTCGTCTGTGCACAGTGTCGCCGCAGGATTTTTTGTGCGCACCGGTGCGCGTGACGAGACGGATTCAGTCTCCGGGGTTAGTCACTTTCTGGAACACATGGCTTTCAAGGGGAACGATCACTATTCGGCTGATGATGTGAATCGAATCTTCGACGAAGTGGGTGCCCGCTATAATGCCTCCACGGGCGAAGACGTCACAACGTACTACGCTGCTGTACTGCCGGAATACCTGACAACCACCATGGAAATGCTGTCAATTCTGATGCAGCCATCATTACGTCAGGACGACTTTGACACCGAAAAAAACGTTATCCTTGAAGAAATAGGCATGTATGAAGACATGCCGTCCTTCACGGCTTATGACAACGTCATGGCAACTCATTTTTCGGGTCATCCACTTGGACAGAGTATTCTCGGAACTAATGAGAGCATTGCGAACCTGACCGCCGATCAAATGCGGGCGTACCACAAACAGCAGTATCATGCTGCCAATATCACACTGGCCGTTGCCGGCAACACAGACTTCGCGTCAGTGCTGAGTCTGGCAGAGGAATACTGCGGATCGATTCCTTCCGGCACCTGTACACGCCGATTGCCGCCGGTTGAACCCCGGCAACGCAGCGAATTCATTGTGAAAGACGGAAGCGGCCACCAGCATGTTATGCAGATGGGTCAGGCGCCGCTGGCGTCGGATCCGCTGAGATTCGCGGCCGAACTTCTCGCGGTGATTCTTGGAGATGAATCAGGCAGTCGAATGTTCTGGGATATCGTGTATCCAGGTCATGCGGATGCTGCCGAACTGGGTTACAACGAGTATGACGGGGCAGGAACATGGATGACTTATCTCAGCTGCAATCCGGAACACACGTCAGAAAATCTGCAGCGGATGCAGAAAATATTTGACCTTGTGAACCGTGATGGTGTTACTGAACAGGAACTCGAACAGGCGCGCAACAAAGTTGCATCCCGCATCGTTTTGCGAGGAGAACGACCGATGGGGCGTTTATCATCGCTTGGCGGAAACTGGGTCTATCGCGGTGAGTACAGTTCTGTCGCCGATGATCTGGGGATTGTGCGGAACATCGGAGCAGCACAGATCCGGTCGCTGCTGCAGGAGTATCCGCTGACGGTCAACACCACCATCGGAGTTGGACCGCTTGAAGCGCTGTCATGAGATTTTGTCTTCGTTGGACAGATCCGCTGCCTGCCGCGTCAGCAGTTGATGCGTGAATCGTTGGTGGTTTCCTGCGAGTCTTAACGGCTGGCTCCGCCATATGTCAGGTTCCCGGGACCGGGTAGCCCTGCGACTGGTTCACCAGGTTTCTGAGCGGTTCCCCGGACCGGTAACGACGCAGATTGTCGCAAAAGAATTCCATCAGACGCCTTGAGCGGTCACCCGACCATCCTGCGATATGAGGTGTGATGATCAGACGCGGTGTCTCCCAAAGTGGATCGTCTTTCGGCAGTGGCTCAACGGCCGTCACGTCCAGTCCGGCACCCATGATGCGGCCTTCTTTAAGACATTTGATCAGGGCCGGTTCATCGACGATGCCGCCGCGTGCAATATTGACCAGAATTGCGTTTGGCTTGAGCAGCGCGATCTGCTCGGGCCCGATCAGTCCCTGTGTTTCTGCAGTGGCCGGACAGGAAACCAGCAGGACGTCTGCTTCGGCGACCAGGTCATTCAGTCGCTCAAGTCCCTGAAGGGACTCCACCTCGTCGGGTTTGGGGGGAGAATGCCGATCGACAGCAATGACGCGCATTCCGAAGGCAGCGGCGACCCGGGCATAACGACGCCCGATCCCGCCCAGGCCTACAATGCCGACCGTTCGGCCGTCCAGATCATCTGGGATGAACGGATCCCAGTCATGCTCGTTCTGCCGCTGCTGGAAAGTTTTCAGGTGACGGGAGACAGCCAGTGTCAGGGCCCATGCGGTTTCCACAACCGGCGCCGCATGCAGCCCGCTGGCATTTGTGACGATCAGTCCACGTTTGACGACGTCAGGAGTCAGTATCATGTCGAGTCCGGCAGCAGCCGTTTGAATCCACTTCAGTTTTGGTGCCGGTGTGAAAATCTCCGGTGAGTGATGGCCCATGAACACATCCGCGTCAGCCATTTCGGAGACGAGGTCCTGCTCCGCGGGCAGCACAACAGTACCGTCACCGGCTGCATCGATGAGCGCCGAGATGTGTTCATCTTTAAAACCGATAGGATCGGAAACGACAATCTTCATGGAACGGATCCTCGATGGTCACCTGTGTCCAGGGACGAGGTGAACGACAACACATGAGCCTGACCGATCGAACTTTGCGTCTGAAATAGACGCTTCGAACCAGTGCGTGACGCAGTCTGCAACTGCAGCAAATTCAGCAAATCACCGGATATTCGATAACGTATGCGAAGAACAATGATCGCAAAGTGCGAAACCGGGTGCCCACGATGATTATCTGAACGCACACTGTGAAACACAAGCGGACGTTCAGCAGGATTGGACACGGCTCGGTTTGGCTTCCTGAGGTGGACTGAGGGAGGATTTGATTTCAACAGCCTTCCATAACGGGAACCAGTGTCTGAGTGATCTCGTTTCAGTCAATGTGTGGTAGCAGGTGACAGACGCCGGACAGCAAGTTGCCGTTCATCCGGAACATTAGCGAATCTGAGACCGAAATCATCATGGCTGCTGAATGGAATCACAACACAGCATTTGGTGATCGTTGCGGGACAGCGGTTGGACATGTCGTCCTGTTCTGATTGATATTTCCGCCAAAGGAGAGTTGCCGACCGCACACGGCCAGTGCCCGGTGTGCGGCAGCCCTGTTTGTAAAAAGAGGTCACTTGCATCACGGGGCATACCAACCCTGCCCGACGGCGTTCGGATTCGAGGGTTTTCAGCGAAACATTCGAAATCATTGCAACCTGTTCCATTATTGTATGTTTCTTCCCACAAGTGGGAACTCGTCCTGGCAGGTCAGGCCACGATTCGGAACTGTTCCCGCCCGTCCGAAACGGTCAGGCACTTGGTTGCAGCAGAAATACGCATTTGTCATAGTTTCGGAGCCGGACGGGTGTAAGTCTGCTTCTTCGTTTGGTTATGCGGCGGGCAAACATCCTGTCCATCGCTAACGTTTCTGCGATTCCACCGATATCGGGCTATCCTACTTCTCTCCGCAGTGCCCCAGTGCACGTTTGTACGGCGGACAGGACCGCATGTTTCTGACACTCGCCTCACAATCGCTACCAGAGCTTCTGGAGGACCTTGTTCCGCAGTCGTTGCAGAATGCTGCCCTGGAAGGCTGGCAATACGTCGGTGCTGCATTGATCCACATGGCTTTGCTGTTCGGCGTGTTTTCTCTGTGCCCGTTTTTTCTGATCTGGCTGGAACGCAAAGTTGCCGGTCGAATTCAGGACCGTCTGGGGCCCACGCGAGTGGGGGGGCGATTTGGCTGGCTGCAGTCTCTGGCCGACGGGGTCAAACTGATTCAAAAAGAAGATCTGTGTCCTCCGGCAGCAGATTCCATGTTGTTCAACGCGGCACCGTACATCGTTTGTATGTCTTCGTTTGCAGCATTTATTGTTCTGCCGTTCAGTGAAGGCTGGGTTGCCGTGGCCGCAGATTGCGGTCTGTTCATCATGCTGGCAATTATGTCGCTGGAAGTTTTTGGAATCATTCTGGCCGGCTATTCCAGCGCGTCAAAATGGTCGCTGTTTGGCGGAATGAGAGAAGCCGCCCAGATGGTCAGTTATGAAATTCCCATGGCTATTTGTGCGTTGATTCCGGTTGTTGCCGCCGGGTCGCTCAATCTGGGCGAAATTGGTGATATGCAAAGTGGTGGGATTCAAAACTGGTTTCTGTTGCACGATCCTTTCACGTTCATTGCTTTCTTCGTTTATTTCGTCGTGGCGACGGCCAGTTGCAAGCGGGCGCCTTTCGACCTGGCTGAAGCAGAAAGCGAACTCGTTGGCGGATTCCATACCGAATACAGTGGTATGCGATGGTCGTTCTTCTTCATGGGGGAATATGCCAGCATGTTTGCTGTGTGCGGTATCGCGTCAATTCTGTTTTTGGGCGGCTGGAGTACAGGGTTGCCCGCAGCCGACGAATTTCTTTCCGAAATGCGTGCCGGTGAGGGTGCGGGGAGCTATCTGGCAGGTGTTGTCGGAGCCGGTGTTTTTGCAGCAAAGGCTGCCGTTGGCGTGTTTATCCAGGTTTGGCTGAGATGGACGGTGCCACGCATCCGGATCGATCAGGTTATAACCGTATGTCTGAAATATCTTATTCCGATCAGTTGTTTTTTGTTCCTGGGGGCGATTGTCTGGCCGCTGGTTCTGCATTTTGGGCTGGGGGACAGGACAACCTGGAATGAACCACTCGGTGAGCGTGTCGCTGAGGCGATTGAAGGTGGTCAGCCGGTCACCGGCGTTCTGGAAACCGATAAGGAATCCGGTGAATTGGAACCCGGTTCGTCAGGTCACCAGACCGGGGTGGAGGGAGAGGATTCTGCGTCCTCGGCGCAGGTCGGTCATTTCGTGACACGCCATTCAGTAGAGGACGTGTCGCGATGATTGGCGAGTCTCTGTTCTTTACTCTGTTTGCTCTCATGGCGTGTTTGGGCGCGATCGCAGTGGTTGTCAGCCAGAGAATGGTACGTATGGCGTTCTGGCTGATCGTTTCACTGGGAAGCACGGCCGCGTTGTTCTTTCTGATCGATGCCGACTTCCTGGGAGCGGCTCAGTTGCTGATCTACGTTGGTGGTACGCTGGTCCTGCTGGTGTTTGCCGTGATGCTTACGTCAAGTGGCCCTTATCTGAATATTGAAACGTCACCCGGCGAGACCGTGATGGCGGCAATGCTGGGTCTGTTGTTTTTGTTTATTGTGATTTCGTCTCAAAGCGAAATCGACTGGGACGTTACAAATCAGCAAATTGCCGCTGCCGGCGGGACGACAGGTGAGGTATCTGCGTTCGATTCCGGATCAGACGGTAATACGTTGAGAACAATCGGTATGAGTCTTTTGAGTTTAAGGCCTGATCGGGGTGCAGCTGAAACCGGTGAGTTGCATACAGGCTATTTACTGCCATTTGAAATTGTCTCTGTGCATTTGCTCGTTGTGCTGATCGGAGCCGCTTATCTGGCTCGGGCAAAGCGACGTCGTGATTCCTGAGTTCGTTCCGGTACAAGGCTGTTCATTGTCGGACACCAGTTGTTCAGTTAGTGATTGTTGAATCTATGGAGCCCACCCTCAGCAGATATCTGATGATTGGCGCGGTTTTGTTTGTGTGCGGCGTGGTTTGCATGGCCACCAAACGCAACGCAATTGGGATTTTGATGGGTGTCGAGCTCGTGCTGAATGGGGCCAATGTGAATCTGGTTGCATTCTCTCACTATACGACTCTGGGTATCGATGGTCAGATTTATTCACTGTTCGTGATTGTGCTGGCGGCTGCTGAAGCTGCCGTTGCCCTGGCAATTGCTCTCAATTTTTACAATAACCACTTGACGATTGATGTGGATCGAGCCAACAGCCTGAAAGGCTGAGTCCTTCGAGAGGGAGGCGATTCATCGTCATTCAGTATCGAATGCGAATAACCGATGGTTGGTGAAGTGCTTATACCAACACTGCTGACAATCGCCTGGCTGCTTCCGCTGCTGGGTTTTGCTGTGGAGTTGCTCCACGGCAAAACAGGCGATCGCGCGGTCACAAAATGGCCGGCCTGGTGTGCGGTTGCGTGCATCGGAACCGGATTTCTTTGCAGTCTGTTTGCTTTGCTGACGTGGGGACAGGCCGGCGAATGGGCCGTGTTGGACAGTCACGGCGGGCATGGTGCGGATCAACATCATTCCGAAGATGATCAACACATTCACGACGACCACGACGACTCGGTTCATGAGCAGCAACACCATGCTGTAACGAATAGCTCCGGCTGGCAGGTGACTGCATTGACGGACACTGCGGAGTCCGGCAGCGCAGAACATGATGTTGCTCCTGCGATTTACAGCGGAACACTGTATACCCTGGGTGTCTTCGGTAGTCTGGTCGTGTCGATCGATTATTACATCGACGGTCTGACACTCGTGATGTTCACGATGGTGACCCTGATTGCAACCTGTATCCATTTGTTTGCGATTGGGTACATGAGTGATGAGCTGACTCATGAATACGAAGATCATTTTGCGCACACGGCCGACGGCAGTCATGTTTGTCGTCCAGGTCGCTTCTATCGGTTTTTTGCGTATATGTCGCTGTTCTGTTTTTCAATGCTGGGCCTTGTTCTGGCAGGAAATATTTTTCAGGTCTTCGTGTTCTGGGAACTGGTCGGCATTTGCAGCTATCTGCTGATTGGTTTTTACACGGAGCGTAAGTCTGCGGGCGACGCAGCCAATAAAGCATTCATTATGAATCGTATCGGAGACTTTGGGTTTCTGATCGGACTCATGGTTGTCTGGACATGGTTTGGTACATTTCAATTCAGCGAGCTGTTTGATCTGCTACCGAGAGATTCGGCTGGTCATGTCGTTGCCGATGAACTGGGGGAAGTCGTTGTCAATACGCACAGCGGTGAGTCCAAATCGATTCCGTACAGCTTGCTGGTCGTAGCCGGACTTGGAGTCTTCGCCGGATGTATCGGCAAAAGTGCGCAGTTTCCTCTTCAGACATGGCTGCCCGATGCGATGGAAGGGCCAACCCCCGTTTCCGCACTCGTTCACTCAGCAACGATGGTGGCCGCAGGTGTCTATCTTGTGGGCCGTTTCTATCCGATGTTTGTGCCGGAAGTCCTTTTGACAATAGCTTACGTCGGTGCCATTACTCTGTTTGTTGCAGCAACGATTGCAGTTGTCGCCACAGATATTAAGAGAGTGCTGGCCTATTCCACGATTAGTCAGCTTGGTTACATGATGTTGGGGCTGGGCATGTTTGGCTGGGCTGCCGGATTGTTTCATCTGATTACTCACGCGTTCTTCAAGTCACTGATGTTCCTGTGTTCCGGAAGCGTGATTCACGGTTGCCATCACGAACAGGAAATGCCAAAGATGGGTGGCCTGATGCGAAAGATGCCCGTTACCGCCGGCACGATGCTGATTGGCGTGATCGCAATCAGTGGACTGGCTGTTCCTGGCGTGATCGCTTTTTCGGGGTATCACTCAAAAGACGCCATTGTGGCCACGGCTCTGGCGTTTATTCATGCCAACCCTGCACACTTTTTGTTGTTTCTGCTGCCTCTGGTTACAGCTGGCATTACCGCATTTTACATGTTTCGCCTGTGGTTCTATACCTTTTACGGAGAACCGCGGGATCAGCACGTCTATGATCATGCTCATGAATCACCACGAATCATGACGGTACCTTTGATGGTACTGGCTGTGTTTGCAGCGGGTTGTGCTTTTGGTGGAGAACAGGGCCCGCTGTACATGTTGCTGTTGAGCAGTGAGCCGGGGCACGTGGCTGGTGGTTTGTCCGCGGCCGCAGCCGGCGCCCTGGCTCTGCCAGGGCATGATGCCATTCACGAGGTTCATGCAGAAGCCGGTATGTGGGCTCTGGTTGCCGCCGTTTCCGGTACGTTGCTTGCTTATGTTCTGTATGGCACAAAGACAGTCAATCTGAATGACATGAAACGCCATCTGGCGGGAATGCATCAGTTTTTGTCACAGAAATGGTATTTCGACGAGCTGTACGACGCGTTGTTTATGAAACCCATGCATCAGGTTGCAGCGTTTTTTGCGTGGATCGATCGTACGTTGATCGATGCCCTGGTCCATTCGTCAGCAAGACTGATCGTGCAGGTCTCCAAATGGGACCGTTTCTTTGACGAGAAATTTATTGACGGGCTTGTGAATCTGATCGGTCGAGCCACATTCTCTTCCGGAATTTTGTTAAAGGTTGTTCAGACCGGACGTCTCAGACAGTATGTGATGTTCATTGTCGTGGGTGTTGTGGCGCTGTTCGCCGTGTTATTTACAACGTTTCCGAACTGAAGTTTACGGCCAGTGCACTGTTCTTTAGTCAACTGCTGATATCCAGCCAACAGCTGTGGTTAACTCATGAACCCTACAGTCCTTCTTTCACTCATAATTTTTGCTCCGGCCATTGGCGCCCTGCTGCTTGCTTTCATGGACGGACGTGCTGTCGGTCAGCTGCGGAATTTCACACTGGTGGTTACGATCATCACATTTGTGCTCACTCTGCTGCTGTCTCTCGAGTTCAATTACGGTGAGTCCGGTATTCAGTTTGAAGTCGTCAAAAACTGGATTCCGTCGTGGAACGTGTATTACCGACTCGGCGTCGACGGGATCAGTTTACCACTCGTGTTGCTGACCAGTCTCGTCAGTATGTTGGCAGCTGTGGCCTCGTGGAGCATCAATAAACTTCACAAGGGATATTTCATTCTCTTCCTGCTGCTGGAAAGCGGGATGATGGGTGTGTTCCTCTCGCTGGATTTCTTCCTGTTCTATGTGTTCTGGGAGGTCATGCTGCTGCCAATGTATTTTCTGATTGGCATCTGGGGCGGACCTCGCAAAGAGTATGCAGCTATCAAGTTCTTTCTGTTCACGCTGGCCGGTAGTGTGTTGATGCTGATCGCCATGCTGATGCTGTACTTCACTACCGGTGGGCAGCAACACAGTTTTAATCTGATTGAGCTGGCAAAGGTGGCTGCGGGCAACAGCGATTACCTGACCACCGGGCTCACACCGAAGATGCAGATCACAGCCTTCGTGCTGCTGTTTATCGGATTTGCGATCAAGATGCCGGCCGTGCCGTTTCACACATGGCTTCCGGATGCTCATGTTGAAGCACCCACACCAATCAGCATGATTTTGGCCGGGGTGTTGCTGAAAATGGGTGGCTACGGAATTATCCGTATTGCGTTTCCGTTGTGTCCGTACGGTGCGTACTGGGCCGCGTGGTTTCTGGTGGCAATCGGAGTGATCAGTATCATCTACGGTGCATTCGCGGCCTTGGCACAAACCGACTTCAAGAGACTGGTGGCGTACAGTTCGGTTAGTCACATGGGCTACGTATTAATCGGTATGGCAGTCTGGAAGATTACGGACGGTCGAACTGTTAATCCTGACATGTGGAACATGGGGATCAATGGGGCGATGTTTCAAATGGTAGCTCATGGAATCAGCTCGACTGGTATGTTCTTTATGGTGGGGGTGATCTATGACCGGGTGCACCACCGAAATCTAAACGAGTTTGGCGGCCTGATGGGCAAAATGCCGGTGTACAGCGGCCTGTCGGTCGCGATCTTTTTCGCGGGACTGGGTTTGCCGGGAATGTGTGGATTCATCGGTGAAGTGTTTGTCGTATTGAGTACCTGGAATTTCAGTCCGGCATTGGCCATTGTGGCGGCCAGTGGAGTGATTCTGACCGCGGGCTATATCCTGTGGGCGCTGCAGCGAGTGTATTTGGGAGCTGAATACCGAGGGCCGCATGAAGAAGAAATCAGACCAATTACGCCTCGTGAAGCTTCGGTTGGTTATATTCTGCTGGCTTTGGCAATCTTTCTGGGTGTGTTCCCTGGTCTCATGTTCAGCATCATGAACGGATCTGTTGCGGAACTCACGGAACATATGCAGGCAGGCTATGATCATGCAGCGGCATACCTGGATCAGCAACTGCAGGCTATGCGTTAACTCCCTGGCAGGGAACCTGTGGCGTCTTTTGTTAAAACAACTTTCAGTTCGGTGATCAGATCGTGTTTTCTCAGCTGATTCAAAACCTGATCGACGACACGCTCGATTATTCGCTTGGTTACTTTGAAGCAGAATTGTGGCTCTGCGGCACTATTGTGGCATTGCTGCTGTTTCGTTTGCTCTCGATGGACCGGGTGATTCCGACCTCCATTCTTGCTCTGGCTGGTGCAGTGGCTGCCACGGTTGCGGCTTGGTTTCAGCTGACTGTCACAGATGGGTCGCAGACGTTTTTCACCGGCATGCTGATTCATGATCAGTTCAGTGTCTATTTTCGTCTTTTTCTGTCACTGTTCCTTGCGCTGACGATAGTGCTGACAATTCTGACCGGGATCCCGGATAACGAAGATTCCCCGGACTTCTACACATTACTGCTGGGTGCCACGATCGGCATGATGATCATGGCCAGTGCCAACAACCTGCTGATGCTGTTCATTGGCGTGGAGATGGCCAGTGTTCCAAGTTACGCCATGGTCGGCTTTCTTAAAGGACGCAGGTCCAGCAGTGAAGCCGCACTCAAGTACGTGGTCTATGGTGCAGGTGCGGCAGGGGTGATGCTGTATGGTGTCAGCCTGATAGTTGGAATTCTGGGAACCGGTGACATGGGTTTGCTGGCGGATCGTCTGCGGATCGTCGCGGAAAACGGAATGGCCGGGCTGGGTGATCCGGACGTACGGCTGGTCGCACTGGGTACGATGCTGATCATGGTTGGTCTGGCCTTCAAGCTTTCACTGGTTCCGTTCCATTTCTGGTGTCCGGATGCGTTCGAAGGAGCGTCGGCAGAAGTTGGGGGATTTCTGTCCGTGGCATCAAAAGCCGGAGCATTTGCGTTACTGGTTAGGTTTTCAGTGGCCTTATCTGGTGATCCGTCCGGCGCTGAACTGATGACCGCGTTTGGCATCGGTCTGGGTGTGGTGGCAATCGGCACCATGACCTTTGGTAATCTGGCTGCTTATGGTCAGTCCAATATTAAACGGATGCTGGCGTATTCCACGATTGCTCACGCCGGATATATGTTGATGGCGGTTTCCGCCATGCTGGTGATGCAAAACAGCAGCCAGGCCGGTGCGCTTGGTCAGGAAATTAATGCCTGTCTTGGCGGTTTACTTTACTATCTGGCTGTTTATCTGTTTATGAATCTGGGAGCCTTTGCCGTCGTTGCATTGATACGCAATTACACCTTCAGCGAAGAAATAGACAGCTATGCGGGCTTGATCCGCCAGAGTCCCGCACTGTGTGTGTGTATGGTGTTCTGTATGATCAGTCTTGTGGGGATACCACCGTTTGGCGGTTTTTTTGCCAAGTTGATGATCTTTGGTTCAGTCTACAAAGCCGGAGATTTGCACTGGTCGATGTATGTCTTGCTGGCCGCGGGGATTGTGAATACTGTTATTAGCCTGTTCTACTATCTGCGTGTGCTGAAAACGATGATCATTGACGAGCGTCCGGCAGACGCGCGTGCGGTCACGCTGCCAAATCTTGAAAACATATACATTGGTCTGCTTGGGGCATTTGTATTGCTGCTGGGATGTGCGCCAATCATTGCAGACGGGCTCAGTGTTATCGCAGGAGAAGCGGCCGGTAGCATCTTTTCTGCAATTGTTGCGTCCCCATAGGGTACTTATTCCGGGATGTGATTCTTTAGGTCGTGAAGCTGGATCTCCATGACAAATCCGCCGACAGCATCGATAATCAATGAGGCCCTGATTGGCCTGGCGCGCAGTTTTCTGCAGTACGTGGCAGAAAGCTGGCCGTGGGTTGACGTGTCGCACCAGTCGATTGAGAAGCAACTGCAGCTTTTGGCAGCCCGACAACGAGAGGATGTCAGCGAGCTTGTGCAGCTGTTAATCGATCGTGAGCTGCCAATAGACATTGGTGTGTTTCCCACGGAATACACTGACCTGCATTTCATTTCGCTGGTAACACTGCTTGACTGGCTGCAGATCGGACAAAGCCGAATTTCCGATCGTCTGGCTGCTGCAGCACAGTCTCTGCGGGAATCTGCAGACGAAGACGCTCTTGACCTTATTGAGGCAATTGCCGGCCGCCAGCAGAATCTGGCTGCCTCGCTGAGGGAACTTCAGCAGGAGCTGGAGAAAATAACAGCCGAGTCCTAGACAGGAATTTACGACTGCGTTCCCTGGATCTGAGCGACTAGGCGGGCTTCCAGATGAGGGTCTCGTCCGCGGGGCAGCCAGCGGGATGGAGCTGCCTGGCCCAGTACCTGATTCAGGTCACGATCAAAGACATCTGATTCAGAGAATGTGGCACCGCCGGCGTGCGTGGCTGTGGGACCTGGTACGTCTTCAATTTCTTTGTGAACCACCACGGAAACCATCATTTGATCTGAGCCGCTTCGGCCAAAGGAGATCACGACTCTGCGGCGGATGGACTGCAGCGTACTTTCCATACGATTTTGCAGTCCGACGGAGTCAGGGTGCCATGGCTCCAGAATGTTGGATCCGGCTCGGTATTCCGTTTCGATGATTCCTTCTAGTTTGCTTTCTCTTGCAATCAGAAAGTGATTGCGATGCAGCACGTCCACCGCACGTTCCCAGGTGGCGTCAACAGTGTTCGAGGGAATCAAAAGGGCATTTGTTCTCGGAACTCCGCGCCCGGATCCGGTAATACACCCGGTGTTTAGTGCAGTGACCAGCAGCAAAACAGTCTGGCAGAGCGGTTGAAGTGGGTAAGACAAGGTGTCATCCATGAATGTGAGACTGCCGCGTTCCTCTGAATGAGAATCGTCGTGGCGTTGACTGACGCGGCAATCGGCGGCTTCATACCGCCGTTCGGGAGTGTGTACTCCTGACGGGGGCTGCAGAATTCTGTCCTTTCCGGTCAGATGCCACAAGATGAGATACAGGCAGAGTTGTGGCATGCACCCCTCAAAGACAGTCAGCCTTGGTGTTTCCGGCGAATTCAGCCCGTCCGCTTTGATTGGCACGGCAGGTGCGTTGTAGGATGCCGATCTCCGGTCAGATTGATTTGGACCGGTATTCTGCCGCCGGATTTGGCAGAAGTGCTCAACGTGCAGGCAGATACCCTGAGCCGGGACTGGTGCACGCAGATTCGTCAGAATTTGTCTGGTTCGAGTACCAGCGTGTGGTACGACTGACTGGATCTGAACAGGGACGGACCTGAGCCGGAACAGGACGAGCGCAGCACGATTTCATCGTGCACAGCTTGCGGCAGTCCAGATAGCACGGGAGAAGTGAAAAGCATGGCGAAATCTAAACTGGAATACATCTGGCTCGACGGTTACAAGCCTACTCAGAGCCTGCGCAGCAAGACAATGATCGCAGATGACTTCAGCGGGAAGCTGGAGGATGCCAAGCAGTGGTCGTTTGATGGTTCTTCCACCGAACAGGCTGAAGGCAATTCCTCAGACTGTCTGCTGCAGCCCGTGGCTGTCTACCCCGACCCTGATCGATTTGGGGGCAATGGCTGGCTGATTATGTGCGAAGTGCTTAACGCGGATGGCACAGCACACGTTTCAAACGGCCGGTCAACCATTGCAGACGAAGATAATGATTTTTGGTTTGGTCTGGAGCAGGAATACACTCTGATCGACACCGAGACTAATCTGCCTCTTGGATTCCCCAGGAATGGCTATCCGGGCCCGCAGGGACCGTACTACACGTCCGTCGGTGCACGCAACACCTTTGGTCGGGAAATCATCGACGAGCATCTGCATCTGTGCCTCGAAGCCGGACTGAACGTTGAAGGAATTAACGCGGAAGTGATGGCCGGCCAGTGGGAGTTTCAAATCTTTAGCAAAGGGGCAGCCGAGTGCGGTGACCAGATTTGGATGGCTCGCTATCTCCTTGAACGCACCTGCGAAAAATATGGTGTGGCAGTGGACTGGCATCCTAAACCAATTAAAGGAGACTGGAACGGTTCGGGCATGCATGCCAACTTCTCCTGCGGTGCCATGCGAGACCCGGGTGGCGAAGAAGTTCATACCAAAATCTGCGAGGAGTTCGGCAAAAACATTGAGGAGCACATCGCTGTGTATGGTGCCGACAATGATCAGCGTTTGACCGGAGCACATGAAACTCAGTCAATCGACAAATTCAGTTATGGTGTCTCAGACCGCGGAGCATCTATTCGGATTCCCGTGGCCACGATTCAAAATGGCTGGAAAGGCCGCCTGGAAGACCGGCGACCGGCTTCCAACGGCGATCCCTACAAAATCGCGGCAGTGATCATCAAAACGACAAAGAAAGCACTTGCTTAAGCCGCAGTGCAAAATTGACAGTTTCAGTAAGGCCGGCAGCAAAATGTCGGCCTTACTTTTTTCCACAGTCCTGCTGAGACGCTCATTCCGGAAGTCTGAGTGATTCGCGGGGACTTTACCTGTCGCCTGCTTTTTCAAAATCACCGGCGATCACAGTCTGCAGGCGGGCAGGGGTAATGTGTTTTCGCATGGCGGCGTTCACATCGTCGACCGTCAACGTCCGAATTTGATCTTCCAGGTCAGATGCATACTGCATCGTGTATCCGGCACGTGCATATGTGGCCAGGGTCTGAGTAAGTGTTGCATCTTTGGTCCGTTTCAGTTCGCGGCTCTGAAGCAGGCCGGCTCGCTGTTCGTGCAGTTCTGTTTCCGTAATGCCTTCCTTAAGTAGTTTTTCGAGTTCCTCCTGAATCACTTCGTGGACGCGATCGGCATTCTGTGGATTTGAAATAGCGTAGATATAGAACACGGTACGAGGATCCAGCGACGACGCCTGAACGGCCGATTGCACACCGTAGGAAAGTCCTTCTTCTCGTCGGACTCGGTTACCCAGCCGTGACGACAGTGCGCCCCCGCCCAGGATGTAGTTACCCACTATCAGTGCCGGATAGTCCGGGTGGTCGCTTCGCATCGGAAGTGTAAAAGCTGAAAAATATGTAGCGTTGGCTTTGTCGGGCGTGTTGATCTTTTCGAAGCTGCCCTCAGGGAGACCGGCTGCCTGACGGGAAATCCGGCTGAATGCCGTTTCTGATGTCCACTGGTCCGTCATTTGCCGAACAGCAGATACCGTTGAGTCTTCATCAAAGTCTCCGACTACGGTTAGTTCGCCGATTTTACCTTGAATCAGAGACTCGTAAATTTCGCGAACATCGTCAATTGTCAGGGCCTGGATACGCTCGATGGCTTCCTGCAGACTGGCGTGATAGCGTGGGTCGTCAGCGTCATAAGGGCTGATTTTTCTTTGAACAGTATTCGATGCAATTGACTGTGGCTCCGTGAGACGCTGTTCTGCAGTTGCCAGTCGTGACTCCTTAATCAAAGCGAGTTCCTCAGCGGGAAGTATCGAGTTGCGCAGGATGTCTTCTGTCAGCGACAGCACGTCCGGTAGGTTGTCGCGCGATGTCTGCAGACTCACGGTCAGGCGGCCTGCTTCACCCGTCATGCTCAGTTGTGCCCGGCAGCGATCCAGTTCATCCTGGATGTCCTGATGGGTTCGGGTGGTGGTTCCCCGCATCAGCATTTCGGGAAGAAATGCCGGTGCGGTCGCTTTGCCGCGAAGAGTATCCAGGTTGCCGTACCTGAGGGTCAGTCGCAAATGGACCGATTCTCCACGGGTTTTCTTTGACAATAGTGTCGTACGGATATCCGAAGGCAGATTGAGCCGTTTGAGCCGTGATTCAATCGCCAGCGGTGACGGGTCAAAGGCTTCTCCCTGGGCGATCTGCTCTCGACCCTGATAATCACCAATCATCTCAGCAAGGTCCGGGGTCCAGGGAATCGCGGTACGGTCCGGAGATTCGGATGGTTCGAACAGTCCTGCAGTGCGATTGGTCCGACGCAGGTAAGCAGCGGCTACACGATTAACGTCTGCAGCAGTGACGACTTCCAGCCTGTCGCGGTGAAGCAGGAACAGGCGCCAGTCACCCTGGGCAGCCCAGTCGCTCAAAGATATTGCGATTCCCTGTGAATTGGCTACGTTCAGTTCGCGGCGTTTGAGTAGTTCCTGACGAGCCCGTTCCACTTGCTTGTCTGTGAACGGTGATTCGGCCACTGTTTCCAGGGTTTCGACCATTCCCTGAAGCAGATCCGGGCTCTCAACACCATTAGCCGCTTCTGCAATAAACATGGCCATTCCGGGATCATGCAGCGCGAAACGAGTCCCATAAACACTGGCTGCCATACCGCGTTTTACCAGCCGCTCGTAAAGTCGTCCCGACGGTTCGCTTGCCATGGCTGTTGTCATCACATCGACAGCTGCAAAGTCCGGATGACTTCCGGCCGGAATATGATAAATCACACCAGCCATGGGAACATCACCGACTCGGCGCATGGTGACAAGGCGTTCTCCGTCCTGAGCCGGTTCTTCGGTCCATGTTTGATTCAATTCGCGTTCCGGACGTGGAATTGCACCAAAAAAATCAGTGACCAGTGTTAATGCCTGTTCGGCATCGAACTGCCCCGCGATTACCAGGACTGCGTTGTCCGGCTGATAGAACCGTCGATAGAATTTGCGCAGGTTTTCTACAGGAACGCGTTCGATGTCGGCGCGGTTTCCGATGGTGGATTTGCCGTAATTGTGCCATTCAAAGGCGGCTCCCGTCATTCGCTGCATCAGTACTCGGAACGGACTGTTTTCGCCTCTTTCGAATTCGCTCCTCACGACTGTCATTTCAGCATCGAGATCTTCCTTAAGGATGGAACTGTTGATCATGCGATCCGCTTCCAGCCTGAGTGCGAATTCAAGGTTCTCCTCACTGGCCGGAAGCGTTTCGTAGTAGTTAGTCCGATCCAGCCATGTGGTTCCGTTGAACTCCGCTCCTCGTTCCTTGAGAAGTCGTGGAATATCGTCATGAGTGGGCGTTCCTCGAAACAGCATGTGTTCCAGCAGATGTGCCATTCCGGCCTCACCATATCCTTCATGGCGCGATCCCACCAGGATGGTCAGGTTAACAGTAACGGTCGGTCGGGAGACATCCGGAAGCAACAGGACCCTAAGACCGTTATCAAGTTGGTATTCAGTAATTCCTTCAATCGAGCGCACCGGGAGTGGCATATCTTCGGCATTCAGAGAATCGATGGCATTTAATAAACAGGAACCGATCAGACAGGACTGGAAGAACCATTTCACAGGACAGGACTCCGCTGAACAACAGGACGGAAACTAACGGAAATACTGAGTTCTACGATGCTTGCAGCGACTACTGAGCCACGTTTCTGAAACTTTTGTTGGTTGTGTATTCACAACTAATCCTTTGGGACAAAGACGTAGTGTTAACACCCAAATCAGATCGATGTGGAAACGTACCGAAAGTATCAGCTCTATTTGAGAAGACTTTTTTTCAGAACAGCACGCGCTCTTTCAAAGTAGTCCTGCCAGACAATTTCGGGATGTCCGTCTCGCAGGCAGTCACGCACCTTCCGCAAAGAATTACGTTCCATATGTGGGCAACGATTGCAGGCACATGTCTCACCGGTCGAAGCCATGATCCCGGGTATCGGAAGAAATGTGTGCTGAGGAGCTGATTTTTGAAACGCGTGAATCATGGTCGCTTCCGTGGCAACCAGAAAAGTTGATGGCTCCGCAATTGCCATCACGTGACGCCGCATTTTTTCTGTACCGCCGATGAAGTCACTGAGTTCCAGTATGTTTTGAGGGCATTCAGGGTGAGCAATCACCTGGCTGCCCGGATTGTTTTTGCGGGCACGGATGAGATCCTGGATACTGAAAACTTCGTGTACCATGCAGGACCCCGGCCAGAGGATCATCTGGCGGCCGGTGACTTCCTGAAGATAGCGGCCCAGATGCTGGTCGGGCACGAACAGGATTTCCCGATCCTTCGGAACGCGGTCGATGATTTCCCTTGCGTTCCCACTGGTCACAATCCAGTTGCACAGGCTCTTCACGGCCGCTGACGTATTAATGTAAGCGACTGTGTCGAACTCCCGACCGCTCTCCCTCAGCTGTTCCTGAAATGCTTCGAGCTGATCAGCCGGACAGCTTTCCGCAAGTGAACAGCCGGCATGCATGTCCGGAATCAGAACCGTCTTTTCCGGATTCAGGATTTTTGCGGATTCAGCCATGAAATGGACACCGCTGAACACAATTGTCTCTGTTTCCACACGCGTTGCATCCCGTGCCAGCTGAAGGCTGTCGCCCGTGAAGTCAGCTATGTCCTGGATTTCTCCATCGACATAATAATGAGCGAGGATTGCGGCGCCCCTGTCCTTTTTAAGCTGATCGATCTCATCCATAAGATCCAGTGGATCTTCATAATTGTCCGGTGCATCTACGACGATGGGCAAAGACATTGCTCGGATAACTCACTAAATTCGGAGGGGCTGAACACTGACAGCCGAATGACTGTTTTCATTCACACAATCGAGTACGGTCGATTGGTTCGGACTAACGTAAATTATTACGTCCTGTACCGCTGGCGTCGACTGGCGAAATACGATTCCTGTCAACTCGCTCCCAGGTAGCACAGCAGGATCACTTCTGAAGCATCAGTCATCAGGTTCGATTGTCCCGGAGTCGAGTGTCGGTGAAGGATGGATTTTCTGATATTCAGCAGCTACCTGTTTTCCAGGGACGAGTCCAAACTGATTCCACATGCCGATGTACATCGCGGCCACGAACAGTGTCACTCCCAGACCGATCGGCCTGGCCAGTTTCCATGGCGTTATATCAATGTCGCCGGAATATTCCTGTTCAAACGGTTTTTTCCAAGGCATCAGAAGCCGAAAGGTGAACATGATCAGCATCAGTATTGCAAAATTGATGCCGGCCAGATGGAGGCTGTGCATCCTGAAACCATAGAATTCTCCACCAATGATCAGCCCAAGGTTTCCTCCGTTCACGATGCCAAAGACAAACTGAAATATCATGCCTGCGGCCAGTGCGACATTGACTCCGATGGCAGGCGTCCGTTTGCTGATCAGGGCCACAACCACGATCGCGATCATCGGAATATTGGTCACGGAGGCAAAATCGATCAGCTTGCCGAACAGTCCCTGGTTTGTGGACGAGTAGAACCTGAAGAAGAGTACCAGGCTAACGCTCAGCGGAATCGTCATTACGGCAAAAATACGTCCGGCGCGCACAGCCTGTCGGTCTGTCGCTCTGCGATTGATCAACCCTTTGTAGATATCGACCCCGAACAGTGTACTGCCGCTGTTGAGAAAACTGTTGAAGGAACTCAGGATCGCTCCAAAGATCGTTGCTGCAAAAAAACCGACAGCCCATGGCGGCAGCACAAGTTTGACAAGAAATCCATAAGAACCGTTGGCATTCGGCGGAAGCGACACGTTTGCCGGAATCTCGTAACGACCGCTGCTGACGATGTGCCATGCGATGAGTCCGGGCAGTACCAGATACACTGGTCCCAGCAGCTTCATGACCGCTGCGAAGAGTGTGCCTTTTTGTCCCTGAGCCAGATTCTTTGCAGCAAAGGTTCGCTGAACAATGCCCTGGTTGGTACACCAGTAAAATGTCGTCAGCAATGTGACCCCGGTGAAGAGTGCATGCCAGGGGATGTTGGCATCTGAATCACCCATCGGGGCCATGCGTTCGGGGTGCTGTTCAATCAGAGTTGATAACCCTCTCAGGACATTCCCGCCTCCAACAAAACTCAACCCAAAAATTGGTATCAGCAGACCACCCAGGGCCAGTCCGATCCCGTTGACTGTATCTGAAATTGCAACGGCCCTGAGTCCGCCAATGACGGCATAGCAGCCGCCGACGACTGCCAGCAGACCACTGACTGCAACCAGATTGAACCCGGTGTTGTCGCCGAGGTATTCCGGCACATTAAACACCGGAATCATGAATTCGGCTCCGGAGAACAAAATGAACGGGAGCAGAATGAACGTGATCAACACAACGGAGATACACGATGTGAACAGTCTTACGCTGCGGTCGAACCGGATTTCCAGAAATTCCGGAACCGTCGTGATGCCACTCTTCAGATACCTTGGCAGAAAGAACAGTGCCATGGCAACAATGGACAGCGAAGACCAGACTTCCCACGTCATCAGCAGCATGCCGTGTTGATAACCGCCGCCATTGATGCCCACCAGCTGTTCTGTGGACAGATTTGTCAGCAGCAGCGAGCCGCCGATCACCGGCCAGGCCAGACTACGTCCCGCAAGGAAATAATCTGTCGCGGTGTCCTTGCGGTCGTCATGTGTCTTCCACCAGGCAACAACGGCAACCAGGCCGGTAAACAGCAGAAACGAACAAAGAGTGAGCATTGACGAATCCTGCCCGGACCATGCAGAACACAGTAGAGTACGGCGCCAGTTTGCAGACACAAATCCTGTCATGGCGACAGCCGCAATCAGCTGACAGTTGACCATGTTGCATCGCGTCAGAACAGTGCCGCAGTGATCAGCCGCAAATATCCAAAGCGGTGAGAATATCCATTAATAGTGCTCAGCTTATTCGTTCCGCGGGATTCGTTGAAGCGACCAGTCTCCCCTGCCCGAATGGCGAAGGCCTCGCCGAAAACACGGTCTGTTCCCGGTGGTTTCGGCAGTCGTTCCTGAGGTCATACACACGGCTACCTCCAGTGGGGTCTCTGAATTTCCAGGTTTTCGAGATGCCCGAGACAGTCCAGACCATCATTCGTGATCCTCGTCCCGGAAACAAAAAGGAGCTTCAGGCGGCTGAGACCCGTGAGGTGTTCCAGTCCGGTGTCGGTGACTCTCGTGAAAGCGATGTTCAGCAACTCCAGATTCGTGAGCTCCTTGAGGTAATCCAGCCCCGTGTCGGTGGTCTGTGTTCCCGAAAGGTAGAGTTTTTTCAAACTGGTCAGCGATTCAAGATGTTCCAGACCGGCGTCTGTAACCTGGGTATTCACGATGTTGAGTAGTTCCAGACTGGTAAGACCTTTTAGTTTTTTCAGACCTTCATCTGTGAGTTGAGTACCCGCTGCGTATAGTTCCTTTAAGTTGGTGAGTTCCCGCAGGGATTCCAGACCGACTTCCGTGATCTGTGCACCGCTGAGGTTTAAAGATTCAAGGTGCGAGAGTTTCCCGAGATCCTTCATCTGGTCATCTGTCACATGTGTTTTCGACAGATTGAGCCGACTGGTTCCTGAAAAAAGTCCACCCGCTGTTTGGATTACTTCTGAGACCTGATTCGTGTTGTTCTGCTGTTCGGGAGCTGTCGATACTTCTGAATCCTTCGGTGTGTCGGGGGCATTCGGTGTGTCGGCTGCGAAATCACAACCTGTGATACACAGTAATACCAGGGGAAACAGTAGAGGTGCCGATACAGCAATCAGACAAATAGTGCACATGTCAAAAAACGTTGAGCGGAGATTCATCGTTAAGTCCGGTTGCGCAGAAGAAGATGCCAGGAGTTAAAGGACACCCTGGAGACCACCTGCTTGTTTTGATAGGGGTTTGCTGATCTGCACGGATTTGAAGAATTAACTGAATTTCAATTCAGGTTCCCGATTCCGGTCGGCCGGAGATGCGATCAATTCACCGACAGCCGACAGCCGACAGCCGTAATGTTATTGCTTCCAGATCGAAGATCCTCAGATCTCTGTCTTCATTCGCATACGCTGTGACCGTGTTTCCGTTCGCCGAAATCTTCACCCATTCGGGGTCATTCAGCGCGGCGGCTTCAATCACATCACGGTGTTGCATTTGGTTTTTCAGTACAACGATCCTGTCTGGACATCCTGCGACACACATGCCGAGACAGAACAAACGCACAAACCGACCGTCGAACCTACGGGGCCAACGGTCGGCAGTTTGCGAAATGGCGTACACATCGGGTGTACGGAACCTGCTTACTGACCTTCGTAGTTCCCCTTTGTGGTCGTTTTCCTCTGTAAAGAAACGCCGAAGAAGACGTCAAAGGAGTCAACCTCACAGATGTTGCTGGTGTACCCGTCGGTCTCTTCGTCGAAGCCTGAGGTCACTGGAAATCCGGGATTGAAGTAGCCGTCTCCGTTGATGTCACTCAACGTCTTCACGCTTCCGTCCGCCATTAGCACATTCGCAATGCCGTTGTGAACAGCGTAGAAGTCACGGGTGTCCTGCAGCACCAGACCAATCGTCGCGTCAGATTGAAATCCAACACCACTGGCGACCGGTTCTCCACGTTTGGGAAATGCAATGGGATTCAAAGCTGCAACGGGGATTCCACCGGTACCCGCAGCCGCGTCATACGGCAGATCAAAGTTGTCACTATCCATAATCTCAATGCCATCACCGGTCACGCGTGCAGGACCATCGTTCTGAGTTTCACACAGGCGAACGCCTTGTACGAGGCCTCGATCGGCATCGATCGTTGCGGAGAGGATTGCTTCACTTGCATCTCCCGGTGATGCATCAGCCAGCAGCGGGATCGAAGACGCAGGGATGTCCGAATTGCTGATCTGCATTTGTGTCAGCGGGCCCTTTGAACGACCGTAGTCTTTACAGTCCTTACCATCGTAGACCATCCCGTCTGCCGCGGTGAATCCGGTCAACAGGCCACCGCGTCCCATGTGCCAGCTGGACGCGTAATTCGTGTTCAGTCCCTGCCGGACAGCTGCCTGAGTCAATGACACAAGGTCGCTGTATGCCGTGCCTTCAAAGTCGGCAGTGCCGCCTGCGGCGATCAAGTTAAACGGGCCGGTGCCAACACGGTTTACGGGTGCATTTGACCCGTTGGATGTTGGTGTTCCGCCGACCATGTCATTCAGTTTTTCCAGACCTTTCAGTTCGCTGGACGGGCAAAGCATATCAGAGACGAACCCGCCTTTGACCTGCTTGACATTGGCCGCCCAGCTGTAGAGCGACGGGTCTCCATCCCGCTTCGGGTCAAATGCACCGGAACACAAACGTCTTAGCGGGTCTGTGTCACTCCATGAGTAGAGCGCAATACCGATCTGTCTGAGATTATTCTTGCATTGAGCGCTTCGTGCTGCCTCGCGAGCCGACTGGATTGCCGGCAGAATGAGAGCAATCAAAATAGCGATGATGCTGATCACCACCAGAAGTTCAATTAGGGTGAAACCAGCACGGGAAGGCTTCCGGCCTGTCGTGTTCCTCACTGTCGTGTTCCTTTTTTTATCTGTGTTGACGAGATGCGAGTCAAACGGCTCGCAGAAATGGGTATTGGTTCGAACCTTGAAATGAACCGTCCTTCCTTGTGATCAGCCTCCATGACTGATGGCAGGAATTGTGTGGCGAGATATGTAGATTTCGTTAAGGAACTGTTAGTATTCCAAGTTCGGCTGAGTTGCCGGGAAACAGCATCCTGTGAATATTCACAGGATGCTGTTGCTAATGTTGCGATGAACACGCTGCGTCCGCTGATTTTGGTTCCGCTGACCGCATGGTCATTTTTTCCAAATCGATGAAAACAGTACGGGACAGTAAATCTGTGACCGGGAAAGTCTTTCTTGTTGGAGCGGGGCCTGGCGATCCGGGTTTGATTACGGTACGCGGTGCCGAGCTTTTGGCTCAGGCGGACGTGGTCTTTTACGACGGACTTGTCAATCCGCTGCTGCTGTCAATCACGGCCGGACGTTGTGTGCGTACTGCCCGAACACGATCGGGTAATCAGACGATTTTTCCTCAGGACGCAATTAACCGACAGCTGATTGAGGAAGCACACGCGGGAAAATGCGTGATTCGCCTGAAGGGTGGTGACCCTTATGTGTTCGGTCGGGGCAGCGAAGAGGTGCGGGCTTTGCTGGATGCTGAAGTGCCGTTTGAAATTGTCCCCGGTATCACGGCTGCAACGGCAGCCGGGGTTTATGCCGGTTTTTCATATACTCATCGGGATCATTCTTCCGCAGTTGCTTTTGTCACGGGAACCGAAATTGCCGGCAAAGCCAGCAGCCCTGTGGATTACGTTGCCCTGTCTCAATTTCCCGGGACGCTCGTCTTCTACATGGGGCTGGCCCGCGTTCGGTCGATTTGTGACAGACTGATTAACGCAGGTATGGCTGCGGATACGCCATCTGCAGTCGTTTCGCACGCTTCGCTTCCCGATCAGCGAGTCGTCACAGCTGAACTGGGGCAGCTGGCGGATGCCGTCAAACAGAAAAATATGCGTGCTCCGTCACTCATTGTCGTAGGAGAATGTGTCAATCAGCGAGAGACTTTGTCATGGTTCGAAGGCTTACCGCTGTTTGGTCTCAGAATCGGAATTACGCGCGCAGAACATCAGTCAGACGAAGTCGTGCAGGCTGTCGTGAGAGCCGGTGGACAGCCAGTGCTGTTACCGATGATTGATGTGCTTCCACCGGACCGGCAGCAGCAGCAGGACCTGGAGGAGGCCATCGATGATCTGCAGTCTTACGACTGGCTGATATTCACCAGCTCCAATGCGGTACGCGAATTCATGACGCTGTTGTGGGCACGTGGACATGATGCACGAAAAATATATTCAGTTAAGATTGCGGCCGTGGGAGCTTCGACGCAGGCACAACTGGGCCACTGGTCGCTTCGCGCTGACGTTGTTCCGGAACAGTCAGGATCAGAAGCCCTGGCCGAGGTACTGAAACCGGTTGTTAACGGAAAACGCTGTTTGTGGCCGGCTGCTGATCGCGCGCGTAACAGCCTTCGTGAGTTGCTGACATCCGCTGGTGCGACAGTCCGCCAAGTCGTATGTTATCGACATGTGAATGTGAGCGAATCGGATGAACTCCGACAGCGATTTTGTCAGCCACCGCTGGACTGGATCGGTATCAGCAGCCCGGTCATTGCCGGCCAGGTGGCCACTTTGTTTCCACAGTTGAAACAGAAAGACTGTTCGACGAGGATCGTCTCCATCAGTCAGCTTACGACGGATGCGGCCGGGAAAGCCGGAATGACAGTGCATGCTCAGGCAGCAAATGCAAGCTGGTCGGATATGTTGGGAGCTGTCGCAGCAGCCACAGTTTCCGACATGGCAGACCGGTCGTAACGGATCACGGGGCCTACGAATGTGGACCGCGAAGTATCAGCCCGCACACAGCCGATGTCGTCGAGTGCGGCGCGGAACAACAGGCGCACGTCGCTGCTGTCCATTTCAGGTTAGACAGAACGAATTTGAATCTGCACACTAAGTGAATACGCCAAACTGAACACGGTGCGCAGATCGTACAAACAGTTTGCCGTCGGAGTAAATCGATGCAATTTTCAGGCTGTTCGCTGGCAGCAGGTTGTCTGCTGTGTGGTGTTGTTTTTTCTGAGGACTTCGAATTGACATATCCTGAGACGCGCACTGTGCCGCAGGTGGATAACTTTCACGGGACGGAGATTGCTGATCCGTATCGCTGGCTTGAGGAAGACGTCCGTGAAAATAAAGATGTTGCGGCCTGGGTAGCTGCACAGAATGAAGTCACTTTTAGATATCTCAGACAGATTCCCGAACGAAAATCCGTCGAAAATCGCATCACTCAACTTTGGAACTACGAACGTTTCAGCGTGCCGACTCGAGCGGGAGGCCGGTACTACTACTTTCGAAACGACGGTCTGCAGAATCAGTCGGTTCTGTACATGCAGCAGACCCTGGACGATGTCCCGGTCGTCCTGATTGACCCCAATGACTGGTCCGACGACGGTACCGTGGCCCTGGCCGGTGTCGAGTTCAGCGACGACGGTCGTTATGTTGCCTACGGTGTCCAGGACGGAGGTTCTGACTGGCGGACGTGGAAAGTGATGGACGTCAGGACTCGTCGGTTATTGCCGGACAAACTCGAATGGGTCAAATTCAGTAATGTGGCCTGGACTCCTGACGGCCGGGGGTTCTTTTACGCACGTTACGACGTACCGAACGAAGGTGACAAATTTCAGTCTCTGAATCTCAACCAAAAGGTCTACTATCACGTTGCGGGGACGACCCAGTCGCAGGATCGACTCATTTATGAGCGTCCCGATCATCCCGACTGGGGATTCGGAATCAATGTGTCTGAAGACGGGAATTATCTCATCTTGAACGTCTGGAAGGGGACCGACAATCGCTATCGCATTGTTGTTGATGATCTGACCCGACCTGATGAGAAACCCTATGAGCTGATTGACAATTTTGACTTCGAGTACACGTATGTTGGTAATGAACAGTCGCTGCTTTATTTTCAGACCAGTCGTGACGCCCCGCAGCGTCGTGTCATTGGCATCGACCTCAGACATCCCGAAGCTGATTCCTGGAAAGAGATTATTGCGCAAACCGCCAACACTTTGACGGGCGTCGATATCGTCGGTGGTCAGTTCCTGGCGACTTATCTGGAAGATGCAAAGACTCTGGTGCGGCAGTACTCACTGGATGGCAAACACGTGCGCGATGTGGACCTGCCCGGCATTGGTACTGCCGGCGGATTCCGCGGTGACAGTGACCACTCTGAATCTTTCTATTCATTCAGCAGTTTTGCAACTCCGCCCGGTACGTATCGTTTTGATGTTGAAACGGGAGAGAGCACCCTGTTGAGACGGTCGGATGTTGACTTTGATCCGGAGGACTACTGTACATCTCAGATATTCTATGAGAGTAAAGACGGTACACAGATCCCCATGTTTATCACTCATCAAACGGGCCTTGAACTTGACGGTTCAAATCCGGTTCTGCTGTACGGTTACGGCGGGTTCAATATTTCTCTGACACCACGATTCAGCGTGAGTCGTCTGGCCTGGATGGAGAGGGGCGGCGTATTCGCCATGCCCAATTTGCGCGGCGGGGGAGAGTACGGTGAATCCTGGCACAAAGCCGGCACCCGACTCCAGAAGCAAAATGTATTTGATGATTTCATTGCGGCAGCCGAATGGCTGATCGAAAACAAATACACAACGTCACCCCGTCTGGCTATTCAGGGTGGCAGTAACGGTGGTCTGCTTGTCGGGGCCTGTATGACGCAGAGGCCGGATCTGTACGGAGCCTGTCTGCCGGCGGTGGGAGTGATGGACATGTTACGATTTCACCAGTTCACGGCCGGCCGATTTTGGGTTGACGATTACGGCAGTGCAGAGAATCCCGCTGAATTCCAGGCACTTTTGGCTTATTCGCCTCTGCAAAACCTGAAACCGGGTGTCAGATATCCTGCGACGCTGGTTACCACCGCGGATACGGATGATCGGGTTGTCCCGGGTCACAGCTTCAAATTTGCAGCGATGCTGCAGAAATGTCAGGGGGGGGCGAGTCCGGTGCTGATTCGAATTGAAACCCGAGCCGGGCATGGTGCGGGCAAGCCGACTTCCAAACTGATTGAAGAAATCGCAGACCAGTGGGCATTCCTGATTTGTAACCTTCAAAGGTCGAATTAGTTTAGTGACCCTCGTGACGCTTGCCGTGGTTGATCCGGTTGTGCGGTTCGTCCGTCGGTCTCTTTCTTTGGCAGACAGTTCCAGCGCACAGTTCGACGTTTCCTTCTGCACAGGTAAATTTTTCCGTGAATTGTATGTCTGTGGCCTGTTCGTGCAGCATGGTCCTGCAATTTTGAAAAACAGTTTGCCCCCCGGGTTTCCCGACCTAAGTTTCGGCGTGGTTGGGATGCCATGGCAGTCAGGATGATCGCCGACGAATTCGTTAACTCCGGAATCGTCGATCAGGGATCACCCACGTGGGTCCGCTCTGCTGTAGCAGAGTGCTTTTCGGCGGATAATTTGTTGTCCGCTGCAACGTTATGTGCTCGTTACAGGGCAAATATGAGGGATTCTTAAATGACTAAGTTTACAAACAGCATCAAAAAATTTCTGGTTTCTGAAGATGGTCCAACTGCAGTTGAATACGCAGTTATGCTGGCATTGATCATCGTCGTGTGTATTGCTGCTATCCAGACTGTAGGCAGCAGTGCCAACAGTAAGTTCGAAGAAGTCGGCAATTACCTCACGTAGTCTGACGGCTGACGTTGTTCAACTGTTGACCTGCAGGAGAGGAGTGTCTGCGCCTGACTGCAACTGTATAGCGAACAAAATCAAAACAAGGGCCCTGGGTAATTCATCCAGGGCCCTTGTTTTGTGCTGGACAGTGACAGCAGTGAGGAACATCCGATTTTTCAGCATCGTGCGGACCGGGGCAAACGGTCATCAGGTTTTCCGGTAACGACGTTTTGCCGTTGTCTCTAAGGAAAGTCGGTTTCGCTTTCACTGTCCGTTCCCGTCCGGCAGTTTAAGGACCTCGACTTTTCTAATGGCAACCCTGCTGTCCGGATCGTGGTGTTGAAAGGCGAAATGTCCCTCTCTAAAGGTCATCATAAAATCCAGGTATTCGTACAGTTCGTCACCATTAACAGTCACTTTAATCCGTGTATTCTCACGGCCACGCCACACATTGTCGCGGACTTCGATTTCGTAAGTGAACCATGTGTCCGGTGGTACCAACTGCCTGTAGACATGATTCATTCCGTAAAGTGAACCCGTGCGGATTGGATCGCGATGATTACTGTCGATTTGAGCTTCATAGCCGTTGGCGAAGCCTGGTTTCCGGGTAGTGCGGAAGTACAACCCTGAATTTCCACCATCACTGATCTTTACTTCTGCACGGTAACGAAAATTCTGCCACGGGCCGCTGGTGTGAACCAGCATTGACGGCTGCCCTGACCCGGCCAGTGCACCGTCTTTGACTTCCCACTTGCTGTTTTCGCTGCCTACGATTTCCCAGCCTTCCATGGTGCTGCCGTCGAACAGTGAGACCCACGTGACGTCTTCGGCGTTGGCAGAAGACCCCGCGAGCAGAATGAACAACAACAAAGGCAAAGTCCGCGCGGTTACTGATGTACCCGTCATTTGGATGATTCCGTTGAGTATGAAAATGGAAAGTAGTCTACAGGGATGGACATTAGCCTGTTGCCGTTTCCGGTTGCTGTTTTCTCTGCAGGATCAGGATGCGTCCGCTGCCGGACTTGGATCTGTTGACGATTCCGTCGGTTAAAAACGCCACGAGCTGGATTGTGCCGGGAGACGAAATACCACTTGACAGTTTGTGATCAAATGTTTCGTCGCAGCATTTGTTTGGAATAATCCAGTCCAGGTAGGGCTGTAAATTCACCGCAGGTTTGACTATCCACCGAGATTAACTGTGACTGTTTTCAATTCGGTGTAATTTGCCAGTCCGGCTTCGCCAAGTTCCCGTCCCATGCCACTCATCTTGAATCCACCGAAAGGAGCTGCTGCGTCGAAGACGTCGTAACAGTTCACCCAGACTGTGCCTGCGCGGACACTCCTGGCAATCTTATGAGCTTTCTGCACGTCGCTGGTCCACACAGCCGCTGCCAGTCCATACGACGTGTTGTTGGCGCGGCTGATGGCTTCGTCCATGTCACTGAATTTAAGAATGCTCATGACCGGACCAAAGATTTCGTCGCGAGCGATGGCCATGTCATCACTAACATTTGTGAAAACAGTGGGTTCAATGAAATATCCGCGGTCACCGACTCGGTGTCCCCCGGTGGCACACGTAGCACCATCTTTCGAACCGCTGTCAATGTAGCCCATGATCTTGTCGAACTGGTCTTTGTCGACCTGAGGTCCCTGTGTCGTTTTGCTGTCGAACGGATTACCGAGCACCCGCTGATTGGCTCGGGCCACGACACGTTCCACAAACTCTTCGTGGACACTATCTTCAACGAACAGACGACTGCCCGCACAACAGCATTGTCCCTGGTTGAAAAATAATCCAAATTCGGCGCCGGTGATCGCTGCGTCCAGATCGGCATCGGCGAAAACGATGTTTGGTGACTTGCCGCCCAGTTCGAACGTCAGCCGCTTCAGCGTGGTTGCGGCATCGGCCATAATCCGCTGTGCCGTTTCTCCGGATCCTGTGAACGCGACCTTGTCGATCAGGGGATGTTTGACAATCGCCGCGCCGGCGGTCGGTCCGTATCCGGGAACAATGTTGATTACACCTGGCGGGAATCCCGCTTCCAACGCCAGTTCACCCATCCGCAAACAGGACAGTGGTGTCTGTTCTGCAGGCTTCATTACGATCGTGTTACCGGTGGCGAGAGCCGGGCCCCATTTCCAGGCGACCATCAGAATCGGAAAGTTCCATGGAATGATTTGACCGCAAACCCCAATGGGTTCGCGACGCGTGTAGCATAAGTAGTCACCACGAACCGGAATCGTGTCACCGTGGATCTTGTCGGACCAGCCTGCATAGTAGCGGAGACAGTCTATCGCCAGAGGCAGATCAGCTGCTCTTGCATCGCCGATTGGTTTACCGTTGTCCAGTGTCTCAAGTGCCGCCAGTTCTTCCAGATTTTCTTCCATCAGGTCAGCCAGCTTCAACAGCAGCTGACCTCGGTCTCTAGCGTCCATTTTTGACCATGGACCGGACTCAAATGCAGTACGCGCCGTCTGAGCGGCTTCGTCGATGTCTGCCTGGTCACCTTCGGCTACTTCACAAATGACTTCTTCCGTAGCCGGATTGATTGTTTGAAACGTTTTACCGCTGACAGCAGGACGCCATTTGTCACCGATCAGAATACCCTTCTGGCGAATGACCGGCGCAGCAAACACTTCGGATTCTGTGGCCACTGACATTTGAAATCTCCTGTTGAATGATGTGCGGGTCCGTCTCCTGAACGGAGACACTGAACAAACGATGTTTGCGGGCAGCGATATTCATCGTCTTCACGGGATTTGGAACTCCGCTGATTATGCCATTCCGGGATTTCGATTTCGAGCGTCCGGCAATATCTGTAAATTCCGGACGACATCGGCCGACTGGTCAGAGGTGCAGCCGGCCGAATCTGCAAAATGGATTGCTCGCGGACTTACCGAACAGGAAACGGTGCTGGCAAAGGAAAAACTGCCTGTGAAATCCGGTATCAAACCTGAATACCTGGATGGGGCGGAACGTAAGGCTGCCGGAACAGTCGACGAAATACTGAACAAACAGTGTGAAGGGGTTGCTGATCAGCAAAGATGTCTTGTTCGGCTGATGGAAGCGACTTTGTGCGTTGACACGGGAGCCCCCTCAGATATGGATACGGATGACGTCCACGACTATCTGAAACGGCTTCGCGTTTTGATCGAAGAATCCCTGCCGAACAAGCTCAGCCGATTTCTCGGCTATCTGAATCGATCATCGGATCAGGGAATCAGTCATTTGCCTTCAATCATATCTTCACTGCGCCTTTGAGTTACGTATTGTGTCCTGCCGAATCGGTTTCACCGCTTTACGGAACCGTTGTGCTGGACGAAGCATTTTGGAAGAGTTCCCCCGTATTATCATCAACGCGCTGCACATCTTTCGGTGCATCCGGTTTTTGTGATAACCAACAAGGAAACCGGTTTACTCAAGCAGCGCACACGAAAGGCCATATGTGTTCAACGTCAAAAAAAAGAACCCAGCCTTGTCTCAATCTCCTGGGAAACGCTGGTCGAACCCGCGAACCCGCGAACCCGCAGCGACACTGCAGGACTCAGATGAAATCGGTCCGGCTTCCTGTTCAGTGGCCTCGCTTCATGTTGAGTGAAAAGGTGGGGCAGTCTGCAGTGATTCCTGAGTATGGCTGCACCAGGGTTCCTGCCCTGATTGTGATACAGCGTGACAAACATGGTCGGACAGTGAACCGATGACTCAACTGGTGTTGTCATGCAGGTCATCAGGGGTGACGCATCGTGGTGGCTGAGTTCCGTCACAACTCGGCGACTGCGTCGATCTCTACATGAACGCTGGTGACCGGAAATCCGGCACGCACAATTGTGTTGACGGGATAATCGTCACCGAAGAATTCATGAAAAATCTCAACCTGTTCCCCTTCGAAGGGAAACCAATCTTCGAAATCAGAGACGAATGTGGTCAACTTGACGATGTCAGTGGCCTTGCCACCTTCGGCAATGACCATTCGAGTGATTCGATCGAGTACGACGCGCAGTTGCTGCATCGCAGTGCCCTGCTCTGCATCCGAACCGTTTGCCGTGCATCCGGACAGGTACAGTGTGTTGCCTGCCCGCACACCGCGGCTGTAATGTGGGCCTGATGCGTAGATGTCTTCGAATGAAATTCGTCGCTTGTGCATGGTTTTTCCATATTCTTTGTGGTCGCGGGCTGCGCTGTATTGTAGTGAAGTTTTGGCTGATCATCCCCGCAGAGAGTCGCGACACCACGGCCCGTGTCGCCCCGTGAAATCGAGATGAAAATTCAGCAGGTTCAGATAAGTTCGGTCTAACTTCGCAGCAGAAGCGGACCCTCGATCGGCACGAAACGGCTGGCGGCCTGAATCAGCGAATTCGCTGTTAATTCCCTTGCCCCGTAAACCTCGACTTCCACGCCGTGGGTGTCCCGGAGTTTCCTGACGACGAGGTCGAAGTCTCCATCTCCGGATACAAGCACGGCTACGTCAATTTCAGTGGCCAGTTCGATCATGTCGAGGGTAATGCCGACGTCCCAGTCACCCTTTGCGGAGCCATCGCTTCGCTGGATAAAAGGCTTGAGCTTAACTTCGAAGCCCATTGATTTGAGGACCTGCTGAAACCTGATCTGTTTCGCGTCCCCACGATCGATAGCATAGGCGAATGCCTGAACGACTTCTCTTCCTGCCGTAACCGAATCCCGGAATGTCCTGTAGTTGAAATGACATCCGTGAATCTCCCTGACCGTGTAGTAGACGTTCTGAACGTCTACGAAGATCGCGACTTTATCCACAGTGTGGCCCTTCTGTTTCCTTCCCCGGAACAGGTGTTTGTGTCATCCGTAGACTCCCTGACCTGTTTAAGGTTTTGACACGCAGCCGTTTCGAACAGCGTATCCCAATACGAGACCACCATGCTTCCGTGTCAACATCAGACACCAGTCGGATGACAGTCACCAAGGACTGCAGGTCAGGTTCGGTCTCTGCTGGATGCAGGTCCGAAAAATCGACCGTTACGGATACTAAAGCCAGCCTGTCCGTAGTGTCTGAGGTCTGTCCCTGTCCTTTTTTAACGTTCAAACAACACCGACGTCTGACAGCGCATCCACCTGAAACATCGCGGACAGGACTGTTAAAGTCCGGAGCCTGTTGAGTAGAACAGGACGCCTGAACAGTCCTTTGGCCAAAGAACCCAATCAATATCGGTGGAGCACTTTTTGGAATCCAGGTCAGGCCTTCGCCAAATAATACGCTGCGGGGATGTCCTCGTTATCCTTTCCTTACTGTTTGACCACAATCATCTCAAGAAGACGATCGTCATCAGGTACATCAAACTTGTTCGGGGGATGAAAAACCTGTCGGACATGCGAAGAGTCACCGGGCTCGGCCGACCAGTTCGATTTCTCCCCAGTTGACAGGTGTCTGCGGGCTGCGCAGTTCGGCCCAGTCGTAGTAGTAGTCCGTTTCACCTTCTTCCCGATTCAGATCGCGATCGCCGACAATGAAGTCAATCGGAATTCTCATCCCTACTCGCGGCTCCACACCTAGGTCTCGCCACGGAATTGCCATCTCGGCGCTGTAACCGGAACCTCGTCGCACCACCGCATGGCGGACTTCACTGTTCCAGGTCTTGTCTTCTCCCGGACCCGAGGCATCACTCATCGTGTTGAGCACATTGAGGGTGTAAATGTAATCATTCTTTTCCAGTCTTTCCGGCCGATCACCGTGTGGATCGATATTTACTTCGACACAGTCGTCACTGAAGGTCGAGCCGTCTCGCTGTTTAACCGTGCCGCGAACTTCAGCGTCGTTGACGTCAAAACCGATATACAGATTTTCTTCGTCCCACAGCACCGCACAGCGGGCCGTATCGGTTCCCCAGTGTGTGAGGATCCGTGGTCTCAGTTTGATGGTCCAGCGGGCCCGCTGCCAGTCATTCAGATCACCATCGATTGTGATCTTTCCATAGGCCGGCCACGCCTGTTCGCGGAGCTGCCTGGGGTTGGGGTTGGTGATAATACTGCCCTGTTCTTCTTCGATATGCAGGGCCTGGCCCTGCAGCAGGCGGATCAGCCGATCGGGATGATGCATGTACTGCCGCCAGTCTTCCGGGTTCCCTCCCATCCAGCTGGTGTGGGGCTGCTCGCCGGGGATATCGTAGGTGTTGAAGTGGGATGGCAGAACGAATGAGGCATCGGTCGAATTTGCCAGCATCGGACCTTTGTTCCCTCGCAAATAAGGAATGGGCATGATCAGCAGATCGATATCCCGGAAATCCATGATGTGCGGAAAATCTTTGTGCGGGTCCATCGTGCTCTGATCGCCCGTATAGAACACTCTTTCATGGTCCTGATCGATCAGGAAACCGCATGAGTAAGTGGGAGGGCCGTGTACGGCATAGGTCCATTCGATATTCAGGCCGGCTACCTTTTCCCTGTGTCCCGGCAGGCCTAAATGAATACGGTCCTCGGGGATGCCCACGTCCAGAAATTTTTGTTTCATATCCAGTGGTCCGCAGAAGTGAGCCGTGGTCTGCCGACCCAGTACATGCAGCGTCTTGGATGCGCCGTGGTCCTCATGCGCATGGCTGACCATGACCACATCACATTTCGGGACTTCGCGGGCCAGCATCGGCAGTCGAAAACGAAGTGGAACGATCTGCTCGCACTGCCACACCGGCTGCAGCCATTCTCCCGGGCCCTGCTTGCGCCAGCCCATCTCCGACAGCAGTGGTTCTGAATCCCGGGCCAGTTCAATTACGGGATCGGTCAGAACAATGTTTTCATTCATCTGCACAGCAAACCCGGAGTTCCCCAGCCACCACGCAGTGATCCCCTGATGGGACTGAGCTCTCTTCAGTGATTCGACAATCACGTTCGGTGTCGGGCGTCCCTGTGGCACATGCGGGTCAACCGATGGTACTGTTGCTGTTGTCTGAGCGTGAACAAGGGGTGCGTCGATCGGATACAATGCCAGTAAAACCGCACAACACATCGTTTGCGCAATGGTAATTCCACACTTCACGAATATAAGTCCCTCAAAAAAAATCCTGCCGAACTGAGCCGTTTGAGGACTGGTAGACGGTTAGTTGGCAGACTCGTAATTTGGCCATCCTAACACGGTTAGGATTCTTCTCACAAGGCTGCGATTGCTGCGGATTTGTTATCTGTGAGATGAGTCTGCTGCAGCTGTTGAGGACTCAGTTTTAGTTGGTGAATTTCAAGTTGTGAATAGCTCCGATGTCGCAACTGTTTCCTTCCTGAACGGCAGTTATCGGTCTATTCACGACAGGGACACTGTAAGGTTCGATGAGCAGTAACGTTTGGGGTGTCGACACATCGTTGTCTTTGGCTGACTGTGAAATGCAGACGGCTGAATGCCCTTTGGGTTGCAGATTTCGGTCGTTAGAAAAATCCCCAAGACCAACAAAACGGGTCCGGACATTCCTCGTCCCTGCGCTCGATCGATCATCGTCAGGAACACGTGTCTGAGTAGATGCTGACAATCAGCTGACTCGAAAAACGGTCGCGTCCGTGGTCGACTTACTCGTGCAGACTCAATCAGATGCGGTTTTCGGTATCTCTCCTGTACGAAGACGTCTGTCAGAACATTGAAAACAAAAAAGAACGCGGGTATCCGGATCAACGCTGACAGATGTTATCCATGGAACCCACAACGTTCTGTTTGTGACTCTCTGTGAAGCGTTATCTCATGTCAGTATTTCAATTCAGCTTCATCTAAGGTGTCACTTCGTTTGAATACAAAAAACACTAAAGAAGCGACTACGGATATACTGCCGATCAACGCGATCACGTATGTCGTATTTACGAAAAATTCAAGAGGAGGAGTGACGCCTGCACCGAAATTTTTCCACAACAGGATTACTACACTGCTAAGATAGCCCGTCGCGTCGGCAATGTAGATCAGATAACCAGCATTGGCGGGGCGTTTCATCAGTGCCACGAGTCTTTCGAACAGAATGCTGTGGAACGGTACGTAGGCCAGGTAAAGACCTGTGCCCACCAGGATGTACCACACAAACCCGTCCAGTATTCCGCAGCGAAAGGCAAGTGTGCTCCCGCCCGCCAGCAGAAAACCAAAGATCAGACACCCATGCAGGACGATGACCGACGTCCTGTGACTGCGGATTAACATAATGGCTCCCAATGGAACCAGGACCGCGATTGCCACAGGAATCTCAGAGGTGGCCAGATGCGTCGCGTCTCCGACGCCGATGCTGCTAAGAATCTCCACCGCGAATTTGTCTCGATAGTCACGCGCGGCCGTTAATGTCATGTGAGCCAGCACCAGCAGACTAATTCCCCAGAACATGTGGTGCAGGACAGCGCGGCGATGAGCTCGTTTCATCGGTACGCGAACGGTGCGGCTCAACTGGTCGCTCTGTGTGGGACGAGGAACCAGGCTAAGTAATTTCGCGCAAACCAGTAACGGAATGAAAAACAGAAGTCCGGTTGTGGCCGGCATCCAGAATTCCGGTACGTCCCAGACGTCCATCGTGTGTTTGCCGACGGCTTTTACGACTCCCGAAGAGACGATGAAGCTTGCACTCAGTCCAGCCGCCAGGACTTCGGTCGTTTGCCTTCCCTCCAGAAAACTGAACACGAGTCCCCAGATCATTCCCAGGGGCAGTCCGTTGAGAAACATGAACAGAAAATTGTATGGCCAGGGAACCAGACCAAAGCCAATCAAAGCAATCTCAGCCGCCACAATGAGAGCAACCAGCATGGCGAGTCTGCCTCGCCCGGAGATTTCCGCAATGACTCGAATCCCAATGAATTTGGAGAGTGTATAGCCGGCAACCTGGGCAATCACCAGGATGATCTTGTAGTCCATCCCCCAAAGCGTCATGTCCGCATATTCGCCCGCCGCAAACGGCTTGCGAAACGCGTACATACAGAAATAGGTGCAAAAGGCGGCCAGAGTGGTATAGCAGGTGAACTGGAAACTGTTTGCCCGCTCAAGCCAGCGCCGAACCTTCATCTGAACCCTTTCCGCATCGTCATCATGCTGCGCTTCCGCAGTCGGACGCCGGACGAGGACGTCGTGTACATCATCTGTGTCTGTCTCAAATTAGCGGCAGCGTACCACGGCGACAATGCAGCTGAGTCGTCAAATGATGTTGTTAATCAAACCGTCATATTTTGACGTCGTCACGAATGACGGGTTAGTTAGCAGCCAAGGACACAGGAGATACAAAGTATCCCTCATCGGAAGCTTTCGTTACCTGGTTTCGAACTTAACAACAGGTCAACTGAGGAAAACCCCGTTTATGGCAGTCGATGATGTCGATGATGAATGTGTAAAAGACATGTCTACGTCAGAATGTTGACTCTAGAACAGCCTACGGAACTGAGTCAGTCAATGCCCCGTCGAATCGGGCCGGGCATCGTGCCCTGAAAAAACAAAGGCAAATCAAGGCAAGGCGGCATCGGAAGAGAACTATCCGATACTCTCTCTAATTGGCCCGGACGATGTGGTATAGTATTATGAGATGGCTGTTTTCGTCCGAGTTGCGGAAATCTGAAAGTTCACGGTTATGTTGACTATTCCCGACGCACCTGCTCGATATTGCGACGGTCTGAACCGACGTGGTTTTATGCGCATCGGTGGATTGGGTCTGGGAGGGGCATCGCTCACTGACATTCTGCGCGCCGAACAGCATCTGGGGCATTCTGAGCCGCACAAGTCTGTCATCATGATTCTTTTGCCAGGTGGCCCGCCTCACCTGGACATGTTCGATATGAAGCCGAACGCACCGACCGAGATTCGCGGTGAGTTCTCACCCATTGCCACCAACGTTCCCGGTATTCAAATTACAGAGTTGATGCCGCGCACGGCCGCGATGATGGACAAGCTGGTGATTGTCCGGTCGCTGCATGGTGGATTTAATGACCACAACCTGCACATCAATCTGACCGGATGGGAAACACATGAACAGCAGGGAGATTCGGTGATGAAGCCGGGTTTCCCGTCTGGTGGATGGCCGTCGATGGGTGCTGTGATGTCTCGGTTGTACGGACCGGTTCAGCCAGGTATGCCGCCGTTCGTCAGTCTCGCACCGCCCAATGCAGAATCAACTACCCGTGCATCGCTGAACCAGCCGGGGTATCTGGGGATTGGCCACGCGGGTTTTGAACCCAATCGCAAGAAGCGTCATGACGTCGTCTACAAATCCAATGTTCCAAAATCACAGGTTAACAGTGATCAGGAACAAAATGCCGAGATCTCATTGCGGGACATGTCACTGGATCGTTTTAACGACCGTCGTGCGCTACTGCGGTCCTTCGACCGTATGAGACGAGATCTCGATGCATCGGGAGTGATGGATGGCATGGATGACATCAACCGACAGGCATTCGGTATTTTGACTTCCAGTCAGCTTGGTGAAGCACTTAATTTCAAGCTGGAGCCCCATCAACTGCGTCGCGAATATGGTATCAGTGACTCAGCAGTTCCCGCATATGGAGGCCCTGAATTGTTGAAGCAGTTTCTGGTTGCGCGGCGTCTGGTCCAGTCCGGTTGCCGCTGTGTCACTCTGGCATTTAGCCGATGGCCAATGGATCGAGGCAGTCGCGGAGGTTTTAACTGGGATTTTCACAAAGATAATTTCCAGGGATGTCGGGAATTTATGCCGATGCTGGATGCCGGTCTGTCGGCACTGATCGGCGATCTTGAGAATCACGATCTGCTGGACAACACGTCCATCGTGATGTGGGGTGAATTCGGACGCACCCCGCGGATCAACACTCAGGCAGGCCGCGACCACTGGCCTCAGGCCTCTTCAGTCCTGCTGGCAGGCGGAGGCATGAAAACCGGACAAACGATTGGTTCAACGAATCGTTACGGCGAAGAACCAGAAGATCGGCCGGTGCATTATCGGGATGTCTTTGCCTCACTCTATCGCAACATCGGCATCAACGCGGCACATACTCAACTGACCGACTTAAGCGGTCGCCCGCATCCCCTTGTCGATGGACGAAAGCCGATTCACGAACTGTATTCCTGAATCACTCGTGCATCGGCCCTGTTTGTTCTATCGAGTTTTCGCGACACCGATTCACACAGCCATGCGGCAACCTGATCGGAAGACGACACTCAATCCGGGCAGGACGACGGACGAACGTCCACGATCGCCTGTTGAATCGTTTCAGTCGTCTCTCTTACTACTGTCCGTTAGATGCCAGATCCAGAAGGTGTTTGATCAGCCGTTCCCATTCGAATTCGCCATTGGCGGAATCATATGCATTGAAGGCCTCGGTTCGGTCAATGACGAACACCGCACGCTGTTCCCAACCAGCGTCGTCTTTTTCGTTCGAATTACCATCCAGATCCAGTCCCATGCGGCCACCAATCCGAAAGACACCACTCGCATCCGGCACGGCTTCAAAGTAAGCGGCCGTCCCATAGGCAATGAAACAGTTACTGGTTGTGGTTGTATTGTTCATGATCTTCGACAGGAACTGATGGCGATGCACCATGTTTGCTGCTGAGCCCACTTTAGCCTGTCCGAACGCATTGGTGACTGTTTCTATATCGGGATCCTGATGGAAGGCTGTGTCGCCTGGTTCCAGCCAGTGTCGGTTGGTCGTGGCAACATCGGTCGGTTCACCGAACGCATTATCGATGGGCAGGGTAACATTATCCGCGATATGTGCGGGACGATGCAAACTGCCACGTCGCAGAATCGTATAATCGATTCCGGTATCTGACGGACTGCCGGTCGCACCTGCCACACCGGTGGTATACGCCAGTGAACGGAATGGGCGGCTGTTCGGTGTGCCTGGAAGCCACATCTGTGCTGCCACGCCAGTATCGCCGTTGACCGTGTTCACATAGCCGTCACGTTCGTTGATCAGTTCCAGCCAGCGATCGCGGCCTGTCGTCAATCCCGGTGTCGCGTCGTTTCCATCCGGCGTTGTTGACGTCAGAAATGGTCCGTCCAGGTCACCGTTGCCGTTGGTATCCGTCATCACCGGCAGATTGGCGATGTTCAGATCATCCAGCAGGCCGGCGTAGACCTCGCGGAGACGGATCGTATTGAGATTCAGTTTCCCCGGCAGACGCTGCAGATTGATGTAGTTTCCCAGCATGCGGTTGACGCGCGAGGGAACCTCAACGAACTGCAGCAGTCGATACCACGCGTTGTCGTCTGCAGTATTAACACCGGCCGCATCGGGTTGCAGGATCATGCCCGCAGCGCCAGCGATGTTGTCCGGTGAATCCTCTGGTTCGATTGCTGCGTCGCCAGTTATACCCCGTCGATACCGAGCCTGGAGCTGTCCGGCAAACCGCATGCGATCGATACTGCGGGTCATTAGCTTCGGCCCCACAAGCGGCAGGTTCAGCAATTCACAGGTGGACGCGAAATCACAATCGAAATGCGCCTGCCACAAACTGAAGACCCCGCCACACCAGCCGTTCGTATTGGTGTTGATATTACTGCCGATCGTGTTACTGCGTCCGACACCATCGACGTCTTCCCTATTAGGATCGTGACCGGCGTTGTGTCGACCTCGCCTGGGATTTGCGCTGTTCGGTGCGGTAATTTCCGGTTCCCCGTGTTGGCCCATAAACCCGATATTATTAGCATGCGAAACTTCCTTACGTTCCCAGCTCCTGATTATACCTGTAAATAGCCTGTACCTCGTATCCAGACGATGAAGACGTCGGTCTGAATGACACTAAGATCGTTGACTACGCTGCAAACGTTTTTTCGTTCATCGAAGCATTAATCCTGGAGAACACGTGTTCCCCGGAATCGGTGTTGAACAGTGTTCTCAATGGCCAACCCATGGCTTTCCTGTCCGTAAGCGGCAAACGGCAGCAGGCTGGTCAGGATCAGATTCCGTCACTCCAAATGCACAGTTGCCACTGCAGTTGTGGTGTCGTTGGCAGCAGACAGCGGAGTGGTCGGGAATCGATTATCATTGACCGATTGCTAAGAGCCGGTAAGCAGCGGAGCGACACCTGCATCGAGAACCAAAGGGTAATATTAATATATGGAGATCGCTCCGGGAGCGATGGTTTCTGTCATCGTGTTCGTTGAGCAGGGTCTTACCACGATGGTCTAAACCTTTGTGTATCTGCCGGAGTACGCTTGTCTTGTTGAACCTGTTGAAATAGCAATCACGACTCACCATGGTTCTGATGAGTCTGAAACGTGTTTCGAATTCCATCGGAATTACTGACATCAATGTCGGAAATAATTGCCTACCACGAGGCCGGTCATGCATTCGCTGCTGTCTATTTTGGAGCGAGAGTTTGCTCGGTCACCATTGATCCGGACTGGGATGACGGCCCCGAACGATTCGGCGACACCCGGATTGAATGGGATCACTCACGATTCACACAACGAGAACTGCATCAAAAAATGGTCTTGGTGGCACTCGCCGGACCGGCCGCGGAAATGGTGCACAGTGGAGATCCTTACCATCCAGGATTGGTCGCTGAATGGAAAGCTGACTGGGACTTCGCGTGGGAAGCCGCTTTTCAACTGGAAGCGGAAAAGCAAAAGCGACTGACTCTGCTGGAACAGGTTTCCGTAGAACTGTACCGCCTGTTTTCTCGCGACGACGTCTGGCCTGGGTTGGCGGCAGTCGTGGATCATCTTCTGGCCTGCGAAACTCTCGAAGGTGATGTTGTCCACGAGATTGTTTCTGTATGGGTCTCGTGACCACGCGGAAACGTTTGTTGTGCTGTTGTGTGTGGAATGGAAGACAGCACCGGAAACGATACTAAAGCCAATAGAAACGGGGTGCGTTGCTCATTCAGATTCCGTATGCAGGTACAAAGACGGTCACCGTAAGTCCGGCAGCATTATTCACAGCGTGCAGGAACTACGCGACGTGCAATTACCCTGTAAAAGAGACACCGCCGAGGCTAACATACCGGCCTTACCGGTTTGATTCCCGCAGAGACAGTCATCACAGAATCATGATTGAGCAATCGCATGGTTGAAAGCATCTCAGAGACATTGCAGCGGCGCTGGATTGAGGATGGATACCTCAAAGTGGATGGTTTCCTCAGTGAACGGGAAGTTGCCCATGCCCGTGACTGGGTTGAAGAAATCTCCTCATGGCCGGTCAGCGACGACAAATGGATGCACCATCGAGAGCAGACCAGCAGAGGCGATATTCGGTTAGCGCGCACGGAGAATTTCGTTCCCTTCCATTCAGGAATGAAGCATTTGCTCACAGAGGGAAAACTGTTGGCTGCACTCGGACAACTTATGGGACAGCCTGCCGTTCTGTACAAGGAAAAAATCAATTACAAGTACCCCGGTGGTGGTGGTTATGCGGCTCACCAGGATGCTCCGGCGTACGAATTCATTAAGCAGCACGTGACCTGCCTGGTGACAATCGATCCGATGTGCGAGGAGAATGGCTGCCTGTTCTTTTCTCCCGGTCGTCACCAGGAGGGGTTGATTGCACTGGACGACCGCGGGTGCATCCATTCTGAAACGGCGGAGAGTCTGGAATGGGTCCCCGTGCCAACGGAACCGGGTGACGTGCTGCTCTTCAGCTCGTATGCACCACATAAGAGTCCTCCGAATGCTACGGATGAACCACGACGAGCCATCTACCTGACCTACAACGCCTTAGCAGAAGGTGATTTTCGTCAGCAGTATTACGAAGACAAACGTAAGGCATTCGCTATGTATAAGTCGAGTGGTTCGGACAAAGCCCAGCAAATCAGCAAAATTGGACATTTTCAAGGCAGGACGGTGACCCAATGACGATCCACATGCTTGACCAGTCCCTGGCTCATCAGATGCAGGACGCCGATGCGGACGGCAAGGTAGACGCGCTGTTTGCTTACATAGAGAAAAACGGCGGAACGAACTATGACGATCAGGTCACCCAGCTGGAACATGCTTTGCAGACTGCAGCTCTGGCCAAGTCGGCCGGAGGTACACACGCCCAGGTGACCAGCGCCCTGCTGCATGATCTGGGCCACCTGTTGGTCAGCGAACACAATACGGAAAATGACTTCCTTGAGGAGGATCTTGAACACGAAGTGGTTGGGGCAAAATATCTTGAACCGTTCTTTCCGCAGGAGGTCACAGTTCCTATCGGCCTGCATGTGCCGTCGAAACGATACCTCTGCACCGTGGATGTCGGTTACTACGACGGCCTGTCTGCTTCTTCGAAGCATAGTTTTGAGGTCCAGGGCGGAAAAATGAGCGATGCCGAACGCACCGAATTTGAAAAGACTTCACACCTGGAGTTTGCTGTGCAGCTTCGTCGTTGGGATGACGGCGGCAAAGTCGGTGGATGTGAAGTGCCTGGTCTGAAAGCCTATCGGGACGACGTGCTGGCCTGCCTGATTTGAGACAAAGACAGGCTGCAGATGAGATCCACGTTTTGTCCCGGTTCGCAGCCGCCACACAAAGCGTCCGCGTCTGTGCCATCAATGAATCGTGTTTTTGTCCGCTGGTGGCAACGATGTGGCCGTCTTTGTCAGCCGGCACCATGCCGTTGATCTGAGTAGGCCATCACAGATCGTGCGATCGGGGTCACCTGTCAAACAGGGACCCGAGCATTGAGAATACACGTTCAAAACGCCAGAATTAAGTGATCAACACTTGGGTGATTTTAAACCGCTGGTACCGCGTGTGCGATACTGGAATTCGTACACCATTGATCGCACGCTGGCCGTCGGTCATTCGGAAACATGGAAAGATGACGTCACAACCAGGGTACGTGATCGATTTCATGGCAACCTTTCTGGACATCGCAGGAGTGGAATATCCCAGTGAATTCCAAAGCCGAAAGCCGCAACCGCCGGAAGGAAAAAGCCTGACACCCGTCTTCTGCGGTCAGCAAAGAGAAGGACACGATATTCTCTGCTTCAGCGTGCCGCGGAATGAGGCCATTCGCAAAGGGCAAGGGAAGCTTGTGAATGCGGAACGTGGTGGAAAGTGGGAGCTCTATGACATGGAAACCGACCCCACCGAGACCACAAATGTTGCTGCACTGTATCCCGAGAAAGTTGCGCACATGGTGACTTCTTTCGAACGCTGGCAATCGCGAGTTGGCGACAATTAGCCGACATGCATTCACTGGCCTGACAGGTGCGATTGGAGTTGCGGTGCCGCAAAAATCTGCAACTGCGAGGTCAAACGTCACCACCGGCGGTGGTGGATTTGTTCATGTCAAGATCCTCGCTTTGGACGGCATTCGTCGAAGTGGTTTACTCTGTGGTCTCGAATTCCCCTGAAATCGAAGCCGTCGGTGACTGCTGAAGAAGCCAGTCTTCAAGATTGATATGCCGAACGAGCGGCGCCCGTAAAAGTGTGGCGCGACTAGGCAACAATGACGCCATCCACGGGTGCCGAACCATTCGACCAACTGTGCGCACAGGCCATGACTGCATTTGTCCTGCCACGTTGTCCGAAATACGCCGAAATGTTCCCGGGATGATTTCGGGAGACGGTCCTACGTGGATCACAGTTTCGGTGTTGTTGGCAAGCATGTGTTCGATGCCCTGCCACAGCAGGATCGGGTGGTCGATCCAGCGTCCCAGCAGTTCGCGTGAGTTGTAGTCGTTGTAGCTCAGTTCGCCGGTCACGAGCGACAGTACAGGCGGGACTGGTTCACTAAATCCACCGGTCATCGTGTGCATCAGTCGGCCGGCACGATCGCTGACGTTACGTTCCCACAGAACAGGAGTGTGGATGGGGGGCCAGCGACGGGAGTCGCGGTGCAGACGCGTTGATTTCGGCAGGTTTTTCTTGATTTCGTTTTTAAAACGATTCAGTGTGTCCTGCTGACCGATCAGTAAAAATGAGTTGGGTGTGAGTTGTCCGGAAATACCCATGACGCCATTTCCTTCGGCGTTGATCAGACAGCAAAGTCTCTGCACATCTGCAAACGGAATTTCATGCGTCTGAGAAAACAGGACGCCGAGTGTCACTTCACGGGACAACTCAACACAATCTTCTGCCAGCAGTAATGGAATCCGCAGTGCTTCATCGAACTCGAACACGCCGCCAGCCACCAAAGCTGCAATTTCGCCCAGACTGTAGCCACAGCTCAATTGGGACTTTGTCCAGTCGATGCCGTACAATTCCTGCAGTATTTTCAACTGAGCCAACTCGACGGCCATGACAAACGACAAAGCTGCGGAGTAGTTTTCAACGTCGGGATTCTGTCCTTCGCGGACAAATTCTGTCAGGTCAACAGTACTCCCGGCGATCTCCGAACAGACGGCTGACGCTGTACTTAGTGAACTGTCCAGAACGGCGCGGTAGTCATCATGAGCCCACAGTTCCGCGGTACGGCCCAGATTGGAAACGCCGAAACCACGAAAAGCCAGAGCCGTTTTCGACCAGTCCAGTGAGTGGAGATCAGGTTCAGGATTCATCATCATTTACCTGCTGTTGTGCAGTCTCACGAAGTTATATCTGCGTAGTTCGCATAGCGGATAACGAACATTGCAACCCTGTCACCCGGAAAACGGTATGGCCACATCAGTCCAGGGCACAGGTTTTTTTTCAGAAATTTACCTTCAGCAATCTGTGCGTGACTTTCAATCTGTATCGTCCGGAATGGTACAAAACAACAGAGCACATCGTCAGAATGACGTCGTGGTGCAGCGTTTGTCCTGCCCGCGTTGTCGACGTACCAAACCTGATACGTCTTCTTTTACCGCCTGCTGCGGTTTGATGACAATCCACTGCTGGCAGTTGGCGTGGCAAACATGAGCATCGGGAAGTTTGAAGAAGCCGATGTGATTGAAGTGATGAAAATCGAATAATTTTTCATGGAGGCATCAGGGATAGCGGCGACAGCAATTGTTCGTTTATACCCTTTTTGCACTTCGCGTCTGACAGGAATCACCGTGACCAGAACGATATCAATTATCCTGACTCTTCTCTGTCTCAGCTCAGCAGACGTCAAAGCCGCCGACAGGTGGTCTTCGTTCCAGAACGGCGGACGCGTTTCGCAGCCTGCGGATCGAGCGCTGCAGCCCGGTGAGATTTCCTGGGACGTTGAACTTCGAGGTTACGGCCAGTCGTCGCCCGTTGTCCGGGATGAACACATCTATGTCACAACGGTCGAAGGGCCGAACAAAGACAACTATCACATCACTGCGTTCGCTCTGAAAGACGGGAGTCGGTTGTGGCAGCAGTCGGTTGCCAATCCATCACCACAGGAAAATAACACTTATGTTAGTCGATCGGCTCCGTCGCCCGTCACAGACGAATCCGGTGTCGTGTGCTTCTTCGAAGGCGGGATCGTCGTGGCGTTTGATCACGAGGGCAACCAACGGTGGAAGCGTGATCTGGTCGCGGATTACGGAAGCGTGGCGGCTCGTCACGGTCTTTCTTCCTCACTTGAGCAGGACAAGGATTCCATATTTGTGTGGGTTGAGCGGTCCGAAGATCCGTACGTGCTGCGATTGAAGAAGGCAGACGGCGAAACGATGTGGAAAGCCGTTGGGGCGGGAGCGACCAGTTGGGCCAGTCCGAGACTCATTCCCGTGGAAGACGGCATTCAGCTGGTTCTGAGTGCTATTGGTTCACTCACGGGTCTGGATGTGGAAACCGGCAGGCAGCTGTGGAAATTTGAAGACATCAGCGGAAATTCAACACCGACTCCAATGCCACTGGGTGACGGTCGGTTTCTGATTGGTGCAACAGTCGGTCGTGGCGAATCGGGTGCCGGCAGGGCCGCAGAAAGCAATGGTGTTATTCAGATTCAACGTCGTGCAGACGGTCAGTGGCTGGTCGACTACGCGTGGCGGGCTAAACGAGCAACCAGTTCTTTCGGTTCGCCGATCGTTCACAACAACACGGCCTTGTTTGTCAATCGGGAAGGAGTGCTCTACGGACTGAACGCGAAAGATGGCAAAGAACGGTTCGTTCGCCGCTTGAAGGGCAGTTCCTGGGCGACACCCGTAGGCTGCGGCAGTCAGGTGTTCTTCTTTGGAAGGGACGGCAAGGTCGATTCTCTGTCCGAAATGACGGCGTCTGGAACACTAACAACCTGGGACGAACTTCCGAAACCTCTACCAACTCCGGCCGCCGAAGGTCGCCGTCCCTCGTTCTTTTCGGGACCCGTTCTTTATGCTGCCGTGTGGTGCGGAGATTCCCTGCTGCTGCGTCGCGGTGATCATCTGTTCAATGTTGAACTGGAGTCAGTCAATGAGTGACACCCAACAACTGGAGATGCGGCGTCAGGCAGTCCGGCGAATATTACGAATGCGGGTCTCTTTGATACCGTCGCCGGTTGCCTGCATCGATGTCCCGATCTTGTCCGGGCGGTCCGGGAACTCCTGAATTTCTGGTGTCCGTGTGATTAGTCCCTTAAGTGACCAAAGCAATTAATACGTATTACTTCGCCCCGGGTGTACTCACTGTTTTTCGAGGGTGAGGACGTATACGCTGGGGGCCGTGGATGTCACAGTTGATTTGTTTGTTACGTCCATTGTCGGAATAGCGAGTTCTGGTTGGTTTCATCCTGTTTAGAGTTCACAGTTCGGCCGACTTGTTCACGTTGGGTCAATTTTTCGGAGCGTCTGACGGGAGGGTTTCCCGGCAGTTGCTTATGCCAGGCTGAGTGATACAGGACTGGATGACACTGATTAGATTTCTCCTGAAGAAAAAGAGTTGTGAACCATGTCTCTGTCCGTGACAGCCGGCCGACGCTGCTTTCTTAAGGAATCGGTACTTGGTCTGGGGACCGTTGCACTTGCTTCACTCATGGATCGTCGCGGCGCCACGGCAGCGCCGGGGGGGCAGGTAAATCGTTCCCGCACAGTACATGAGTCGCATTTTGTACCCCGTGCCAAAAATGTGATTTTCCTGTTCATGGCAGGTGGGCCGAGTCAGCTGGAACTTTTCGATAACAAACCTTCGTTGCGAAAGTATGCCGGCCGTCAAGTTCCGCATTCCGTACTCGGGAACCAGGAGCTTCCGTTTATCGAACGTGACGCGACGCTGATGCCGTCACCACTTCGCTTTTCACGCTATGGAGAATCGGGTGCCGAGCTTTCTGAAGCGCTGCCGCGACTGGCCGAAGTTGTTGATGAGATAGCCATTGTGAAAAGCATGCACACGGATGCATTCAATCATGCGCCGGCACAGATTTTTTTGCATACGGGGCATCTTCAACTCGGTAAGCCGAGTGTGGGCAGCTGGATTTCGTACGGTCTTGGAAGTGAATCATCGGACCTGCCTGCATTCGTTGTGCTTACAACGGGACAGGGAGTCAGTGGTGGTGCTTCGTGCTATGGCAATGGCTTCCTCCCCTCTGTCCATCAGGGTGTGACACTGCGACCGGATGGAGACCCCATTCTGTTTCTGGGCGATCCGAAAGGGATCGATCGATCGATTCAGCGAAATACGATCGACGCGCTGGGCCGACTGAATCGTCATCGTGTCGACATCGTTGGCGACCCGGAAATCGAGACACGCATCGCTGCCTGTGAAATGGCGTTCCGGATGCAGACCAGTGCTCCCGATCTGATTGATCTGACGCAGGAAAGCAAAACAACACTCGACCTCTACGGAGTGACACCCGGCACGCCTTCGTTTGCCGGGACCTGTCTGCTTGCTCGCCGGCTGGTTGAACGCGGGACCCGATTTGTGGAGCTCATGTATAAAGGCTGGGACCATCACTCGGATGTGGAAGGGGGAGTCAAAAAGATATGCGGAAGAACAGATCAGGCTGTCGCAGCACTGATCAAAGATCTGAGGCAGCGCGGACTGCTGGATGAAACGTTGGTGGTCTGGGGAGGCGAGTTTGGTCGGACACCAATGGTCGAAGACAATCCGGCGCTTGGTCGTACGCGTGGTCGTGATCACCATCCCAATGCTTACACAATGTGGATGGCCGGTGGTGGAATCAATCCCGGGCAGACGATCGGAAAGACGGATGAATTAGGATACCACGTCACTGAAGATCCGGTGCATATTCACGACTTGCAGGCAACGATCCTGCATCTGCTTGGTATTGAACATACAGAGCTGACGTTTCAGCACCAGGGACGTGATTTTCGACTGACCGACGTGGAAGGAGAAGTCGTTGAGAAATTGCTGGGATGATTCGATAAAAGTTTTCGTGCGCCGGCGTGCGTTTACTGAGACGTCGCTGAACCAACCTGTTCGTCAGCACTGGTACCGGGATCCCGTGTTGTTTGTTTTCTGTGTTGGATTGGTGAACAGCCGGATTCTGTGGTTTCGAGGTCTCTCACAATGAATCTCCGATACGCGATTCCAGCCGGCTTGCCGGTTCTGTCGTGGCAGGTGCTGCTGTTGATGGCGGTGCCGTTGGCGACCGCTGATGAGCACTGGGCTTTTCAGCCACCGGTCAGTCCTGAACTGCCGGTGATTGTCAATGAGAAATGGTACCGGAATCCGATTGATCGCTTCGTTGTTGCGCGACTGCAGGATGAAGGTCTCGAACCGTCTCCTCGTGCGGACAGGGCCGTACTGCTTCGCCGATTGTGTCTGGATCTGACAGGTCTGCCACCGATGAAAGAGGAAATAGATGCGTTCATGGCTGACAGTGAACCTGACGCCTGGGAACGCCTCGTAGAGAGGCTTTTGAAGTCGCCTCATTATGGTGAACGCTGGGCTGTGTGGTGGCTCGACGGCGCGCGCTACGCCGATACGAACGGTTATGAAGTTGACCGGCCCCGCATGATCTGGGCCTGGCGCGACTGGGTTATCCGGTCCCTCAACAACGACATGCCGTTTGATCAGTTCACGATGGAGCAGATGGCCGGAGACCTGTTGCCGAATGCAACAACTCAACAGAGAATTGCTACCGGTTTCCACCGTAATACGTTTATGAACGAAGAAGGTGCGCATGACTGGGAGCAATTCCGTTACGAATCGATTGTCGATCGAGTGCACACAACCGCGACTGTCTTTATGGGACTCACTCTCGCGTGCGCACAGTGTCACGACCACAAGTATGATCCGTTCACTCAGGAAGAGTATTTTCAGTTTTTTGCGCTGCTGAACAATGCCGATGAACCGGAACTTGAAGTTCCCGTCGAAGACCTCCTCGCCCGCCAGGCAGAAATCGATGCCCAGATAGCGGTCATGGAAGCCGACAGGCCACAGCACTTCCCGCTGGACAGCGAGCTTCAGAATGCCAACGTTGCCGTGACTGATTCAGCACAGAAACAACGCCAGGAACACCTGCAGCAGCGGGTTTTGGAATGGATCGAGCATGAGTCCGCAACAGCCGTGCGCTGGCAGTTGCTTGATCCCCGTCAAGCGGTTTCGGCTAATAATGCTACCATGACAGTCCTTGAAGATGGTTCTCTGCTGGTCACGGGAGATCGGCCGGAGCTGGATACGTATGAAATCGTTTGCGATACCGATTTGCCGCAGATTACGGGATTTCGACTGGAAGCAATCCCGGATCCCCGACTTCCGAACCACGGCCCAGGGCGGGGCAGCGTTATGAGTGACGGCACTTTCGTCGTCACGGAATTCGACGTGGATGCACAACCGCTCGTGGTTTCTCAGCAGGGTGATTCCGCGACCGAAATCCGGTCATTGAACTTTGTGCGGGCGGATGCAACGTATCAAAACGAGAGACGCACAGTCGATAAAGCAATCGACGGCAATCGTCTGACGAGTTGGCATACCAACAATGCGGCACGACGACGACACGTCGCAGTGTTTCAAGTCGATGAACCGTACCTCGCGGAGGGGAGAACCAAGCTGACCATCACGGTTCTGCAGAATTTTGTTCATCAGCAGACATTGGGACGTTTTCGACTGTTTGTTACCGATGATGAACAAACTCTCAGTGCCAATCTCCGTGATCCGGTGATTGACTCGATTCTGCGGGCAGATCCGGCGAAACGCAGCCGGCAGCAGATCGAGCAGCTGAAAAAACACTACCTGTCGGTTGCGGAAGAACTGACCGAGTACAACAGGACGATTGAAGAACTCCGAGAGACTCGGCCGCAACTGCCCACAACGATGGTCCTGTCGGAACGCGCTGTGCCGCGTCGTACACGCCTGCATGAGCGAGGTGACTACCGTCGACCTGCGACTGAGGTCGCCGCCGGCGTTCCGGACGTACTGCATCCGCTGAGGGCCGGCGAAACGCCGTCACGTCTGGCTCTGGCAAACTGGATCGTTGACCGTCGCAATCCGCTGACGGCCCGAGTGATTGTTAACCAAATCTGGCAGCAGTACTTCGGACGGGGCCTGGTCAGTACACCGGAGGATTTCGGTTCTCAGGGGGCATTGCCGTCACATCCGGAGTTACTGGACTGGCTGGCTGTGGAATTTATGGAACGGAACTGGAGCCTCAAGGAACTCCATCGGTTGATTGTCAATTCAGCCACATGGCAGCAGTCATCGCGGACGACAGTACAGCAGCAGAATCGTGATCCGGAAAACATTCTGCTTGATCGGGGACCACGACATCGTGTGAACGCCGAAATGGTACGCGACATTCTGCTGGCGGCGAGCGGGCTGCTCAATCGCAGAATAGGTGGTCCCAGTGTGTTTCCTGCTCAGCCGAACGGAGCCCTGGCCGGGTTTAGCGGATTCAGGTGGTCGACCAGCGAAGGAGGTGACCAGTATCGCCGCAGCCTGTATACGTTTCGGCAGCGTGCCTCACCGTATGCAATGTCTTCACTGTTCGACGCACCACCCGGATTGACGTGTACCGTTCGGCGTCGTCGGTCGACGACACCACTTCAGTCGCTCGCCCTGCTGAATGACAGTCTGACGATTGAAGCATCCCGTGCGCTGGCAGAAAAGATTCTGGGTGAACGAAGAACATCACAGGACGAAAAACTGATACTGGCTTTCGAGAGATGTACCTCCCGGTCTCCGGATTCGCACGAGCTGCAGACAATCCGAGACTTTTATCAGCAGCAAAAAAGTCATCTGACTGATCGGTCTGACGTTACAGCTGCGTTGACCGCAGGTGAACAGACGGTTGATTCTGTAGCCCCTGCAGAATTCGCGGCGTGGATTGTGACAGTGCGACTTCTGCTGAATCTGCACGAGGTAATTGTAAAGCAATAAGCGTGGATTGATCCCGCAGGTTATCTTTGTTGTTTCATTTCATATCCGGATCGGAATCAGTTCCTTTACGAAAGAAGGCCGGTTATGGACACTGTCATCACCTTTACGCTGTAACCCAGGTTTTGTTTTTCAGGTAGACACGACCATGTCACGAAGTCATTTCAACCGCCGTCAGGCGATTCATTCAATGCTCACCGGGCCCGCTGCACTGCTCAGTCTGGAAGCGTTTAACGCAAAGCGTACGGAGGCCGCAGCAATCGGTCCAAAGGATCAGATCACGGTCACTGCGATTGACACGTTCGTCCTGAAAAATTCCTGGGTGTTTGTCAGAATCTCTACTGATGCCGGGATTACGGGGTGGGGCGAAATGCTCAAGGACGACGCAAAAGCCTGTGCCGCAGGCGCCCTTGAGGTTGGGAAGTATCTGATTGGGAAAGATCCTCGCCCGGTGGTTCACCACTGGCAGGCCATTCATCGAGGAGCCTTTTATCGTGGTGGGCCGATTAAAACAGCAATTTCGTCCGGGATCGATCAGGCGCTTTGGGATATCACAGGCAAATGCTACGGCGTACCTGTGTACAAACTACTGGGCGGTCCGACTCGTGATCGAATTCGCGTCTACGGGCGTGTCAGCGAAGAAACCGGGGTGACTGCTATGAAAGTTGGCCCTGGTACGACTCGCAACCCTTTCAGATATGTCGAAGGACAGAAGTTTGTGGATGAAGTCACTGAACGTTTCAGAGCACTTCGAGACAAATACGGTTCAGGAGTTGATATCGGTATCGATTTTCACGGAGCGGTACAGCCTCCAACCGCCATGCTGCTGATGAAGGCATTGGAACCGTATCGTCCCTGGTTCTACGAGGAAATTGTCCAGGCGCTCAACGTCGACGTAATGGCTGAGCTCGCCAGGAAAACCCACATTCCCATTGCCACGGGGGAACGCATCTTTACCAAATGGGGTTTCCGGGAGGTGCTGGAAAAACGGGCTGCTGTCATCCTGCAGCCGGATGTTTGCTACGCGGGCGGGATTACGGAACTGAAGATCATCGCCGGTATGGCCGAAGCGTACTACACTCCGCTGGCGCCACATAATCCGCAGGGACCGTGTTCACTCGCTGCCAGTCTTCAGATTGGCGCATCAGTTCCCAACTTCATGGTGCAGGAACGCGGGGACAACGAATACGCTGATCTTCTTGCCAGGCCACTGCCTCCCGTGCGGAATGGCCACCGTCCGATCCCCACGGAGCCCGGTCTTGGCATCACAATCGACGAGGATAAACTCATGGCACTGGTCGGTGAGCCTCGTCCTTATCTGACGCAGTATGACCCGGACGACAATTCCGTTGTCGACTGGTAGTTCAGTCCCGGTCACCAGGACTGTATTTGGTTTCCATCGATCAAAGGAAACTTCGATTGATGAGGTCAGGCAATCGCTTCGAACACAGGCGAACCCCCGTGCGCGATATGTACGGGGCGCCCCCCCAGATCACGGACCGTCATCCGCGAGTCAATCCCCAGTAAATGGTAGATCGTGGCCACCATGTCTCCCGCTGACACGGGCCGTTCTGCGGGATAGGCGGCGTGCTTGTCGGTCTTTCCTACGACAACTCCTCGCCGACTCCCGCCACCGAACAGAAGTGAGAAACCACATTGAGGCCAGTGATCGCGCCCCGCCGCTTTGTTAATGGTCGGAGTGCGTCCCATTTCACCCATGACCACGAACAGGGTTGAGTCCAGCAAATTCCGCTGTTCGAGGTCCGTCACAAAGGCAGCAATTAACTGATCCAGATTCGGACACTGGATTTTCAGCATTTCAAAACAGTTACCGTGCAGATCCCAGTGGTTCTTACCTTTAGATTCCCAGTGGACCGTGATAAAGGTTGACCCGGCTTCTACCAGACGACGGGCGACCAGCAGACTTGACCCCCAAAGATTCCGGCCATAATGGTCGCGCATTGAATCTGATTCGTCCGTGATATCAAACGCCTTGCGCGTTGCGGAGGAACTCAGCAGATTAAAGGCCTGCTGCCTGAACTCGTCGAGGCGTGAAATCGCACCACTGTTCTCCAGCCGCGCCAGGTCCGTGTCCAGCTGTTTCAGCAGTGAACCTCGGCCGGAAAATCGACTGGCCGTGATCCCAGGCTGTGCGTCAAGTGAGGGCAGTGTGGGGTGGCCCATCGGAACGACCGCATCGTAGTCATGCTTTGGTTCGCGGGCGATTTGCGGATCGCAAACAGTGAACAGCGGGTCGTACTGACTGCCAAGATAGCCGCCATATGGTCCTGCTCGACGAAGCGCCTGTGTATAGCCTGGAGATGCCGGCATCATGACGTATTGAGGCACATCCTTCGCACCGATGTCGAGATACTGACAGATCGATCCAATACCCGGATGATCCGTCACTTTGGCGAAATAATTATCGCTGTCCTTCCCGCCGTCAAAACCTGTCAGCACATTGTACGGATTGTGACTGTTGTATTTGTGAGAGTAAGTGCGGATGAGTGTTGCCCGGTCCATCAGTCCGGCCGTTTTGGGCAGTAGCTCGGATATTCGTAAGCCAGGAACAGAGGTCGCAATGGGCTTAAACTCTCCGCGCACATTGTCCGGTGCATCCGGCTTAAGATCGAACATGTCCATGTGCGGCGGTCCGCCGAACAAATTCAGCAGAACCACAGATCGTGCTGAACCCCCTGATAAATTCCGGGATTGTTCCGCGCGAAGAAGATTTGTCTGCGTCAGTCCGCCGAACAGGGAGAGGCCGCCAACCGTCAGCAGTTTACGTCGCGTCAGCCCGTTATGTGCTGTCGTCTTTCGTCCAGGAATGCATTGCATTTCCGTGTGAGTCCCCTGTAGGTTAACTCAACAATTTACCACTGCGCGAGATCCTCAAGCTATCAGGACAAGTCTAACGGTTCAACACAAGTCCGATTCCAGTCATGCGTGGCCATGTTGGCTGTCCTCCCCTCCCAATCGGTCCCTGCTGCTTGTCTGTCGGGTTGTGAGGCTTCTGTACGAAAATACGAAAACGGACTGATCGAATTTTATTGAGTCGAACCTGTTTCACTGTGCTGTGATTCCGAACATAATCTGAAGTTGTACAGTGTCAGACATCTGAGTGATGATATCGGTGCCTGTTCGGCGTCTGGTGAAACCCGATCGTTCAGATTGAGCGGCGTGTTTTCGTCGACTGTATCAGCCGATTCGGACAGCACACGTGCGTCGGATGATGTAACCTGGTGTCCAGGTTTCCTGGCTGTGTATTTGGTGCATATCAACAGACCATTCAACAACCCAGATAACGGAACTATTCGTATGTTGCTGAAACGTTCAGCTCGTGTGATCACCCTGACGATCATATTTGCATTTCAAACAGTGCCCTGCGCTGCATCCAAAGAACTTCCTGTGGTGTTTTCGGAAAACTTTGAGCAGGGGAGTGATCGCTGGGAAATTCTGGATCCAAAAACATGGAAGGTGAGCAGTCGCAACAATAATAAGACGATTGAGATTACGGCACGCAAAAGTGAGTACAAGCCCGCAGTTCGAAGTCCGCGTCATGTCGCTCTGATCAAAGACGTAACTGTTTCAGATTTTGAATTAACATTCAGAGTTCGAAGTACCAAAGACACGGGCGATCATCGTGACTGCTGTATCTTTTTTGGCTGGCAGGATAAGACTCATTTCTACTACGCGCACCTTGGCGCCAGACCGGATCCGGCCAGCGGACAGATCATGATTGTGAATGATGCCCCGCGCAGGCCACTGACCAAAAACGAAAAACCCACACCATGGAACGACGAATGGCATCAGGTGAAACTGGTACGTTCCACAAAGAGCGGGACAATTGCTGTTTACTTCGACGATATGCAGAAGCCTCACATGCAGGTCAACGACCCTACATTTGGAAAGGGACGCATTGGAATTGGTTCCTTCGATGATCTGAACGAGTTCGACGACATTGTGCTGCGGGGGCAATAACCCGTCGTTTTCAGTTCAGTCAACGTCCGGCCGCGTCTCCTGGTTGTTTTATGATCACGGTGAGTAGTATGGGTCGAATTGTCGCTCTGCTGTTGGTGATACCCGTTCTGCCCGCAGGTTTCGGTGCTGACCCTGTGGATGTGTGGCCGGAGCTGGCTCCGGGTGAAACAACGCGCAATATCGGCGAGATTCTGCCGTTTCGACCCGCTGAGCAGCCACCTGTTACCCGAGTTGTCAAAATTACCCGACCGACATTCACGGTTCACCTGGCGGATGATCCGAATGGTTCGGCGGCCATCATCCTTCCCGGAGGAGGATTTGGGAAAGTCGTTCCCGACAAGGAAGGAACGGAAGCTGCTGACTGGCTGAACCGGCACGGCGTGTCAGCATTCGTACTGAGTTACCGAACAAAAGACGATTCTTCAGGTCCGGCATGGGTTGAGCCGCTGCAGGATGCACAACGAACTCTGTCGCGTGTTCGTGCTGATGCTGAATCATGGGGACTGAAAGAGGATCGCATCGGTCTGGTTGCGTTTTCGGCCGGAGGACAGGTTGCTGCCCGACTGCTCAGCAGACCGATGAAGCGGTCTTACAAACGTATTGATGCCGTTGATGACGTTTCGTTTTGGCCGGACTTTGCGATTCTGGTTTATCCCTGGAAAATCTACGATGTGCTGAATGATGAACTGGTTTCGGGAGTCAAAGTCACTGAACTGTCTCCGCCCGTGTTTCTGGCCCACACCGACGACGACCGATCGTCCTCGGTTGGTGCAGCATTGTATTATGCAGGACTTCGGAAACTTCAGATTCCGGCCGAATTGCACATCTATGTCAACGGTGGACACGGCTACGGTCTGCGGCACGTTGACGGTTCGCAGATTTCGTCCTGGCCGGACCATGCGATTCACTGGCTGGCGACACAAAGAATACTGAATCACTGAACTGTGGAATGACACATGCACAGGACCGGTTGTTTAAACCACTTAATGGCTCTGACATTTGCGTTATGCGTGCAGCATCATACGCTGAGTGTTGCCAGTGAATCTCCCACGTTCAGTCGTGACATTCAACCACTGCTTGCAAAGCACTGCATCGTTTGCCACGGTCCCAACATGGCAGAGGGGGGCCTGCGGCTGGATGTCGCTGAACAGGCCCGGGCAGAGCTTGAGTCAGGGTCACGTGCCGTGATTCCCGGAAACCTGGAATCGAGTGAGTTGCTGCGTCGAGTCACAGCAGCCGATGCGTCGGAACGGATGCCGCCTGAGGGTGATCCACTGTCTGACGACGACATTGAAAAGCTCCGTCGGTGGATTCAGGATGGAGCCGGTTATGAACAGCACTGGGCCTATCAACCGGTCAAACGGACAGTGCCTCCCCAGGTGACGCATCCCGACTGGATTCGCAATCCCGTTGACCAGTTCGTGCTGGCCCGACTGGAAGCGAACGGAGTGACGCCGTCACCTGAAGCGAAACCGGCGACTTTGATCAGACGATTGTTTTACGACCTGGTTGGCCTTCCGCCAACACCGGAGGAAGTTGATGCTTTTGTGACAGATGAATCGTCAGACGCATGGGAGGCATTGGTAGACCGGCTGCTGGAATCCGACCATTTTGGTGAACGCTGGGGACGACACTGGCTGGATAAAGCCCGATATGCTGATTCAGACGGTTATGAAAAAGATCGCTCCCGACCCAACGCGTGGCGCTATCGCGACTGGGTGATCGAAGCCATCAATCGAGACATGCCGTTTGATCAGTTTACCATTGAGCAGCTTGCCGGTGACCTTCTGCCGGACGCGACTGCGATGCAGAAACTGGCCACTGCGTTTCACCGGCAGACACTGACCAACACTGAAGGCGGAACCGACCAGGAACAGTTTCGTATCGAAGCAACATTCGACCGCACAGAAACCACCAGTACAGTCTGGATGGCCCTGACAATGACCTGTGCACGCTGCCATACACACAAGTACGATCAAATCACACAGCGAGAATATTATGAGCTGTTCGCGTTTTTCAACAATGCCGACGAATCCAGCATTGATGTTGGCCGCAGCCATTCTGACATGGCGAAATATCGTCGAGACAAGGCAGCGCACGACCATGAAATGTCAGCATTAACCGCACAGTATGAACATGCAAAAGCATCTCTGAAACCGCAAATCGCGAAATGGACTGACGACATATCCGCCCGAATCAAAATGGAATTGTCGCAAACACCAACCCGTAACCATCTGAATCTGGTGGATGCAAAAACTTCCGGCAGTACAAAACTGGTGCTGCAGGAAGACGGTTCCCTGCTGGCATCCGGACAGGTACCGGACAAAGACAGGTATACGCTTGTATTTGAACTTCCGGTGGAACCGGTTACCGGGATTCGGGTAGAAACTCTGGTTCATGATTCGCTCCCGGGAACAGGACCTGGCAGCGCTTCCGACGGAAATTTTGTGCTGAGTCAGCTGCGGGCGTACATTAGTTCAGAGAAAGACTTCAACAGTCGGACAGAGCTGCAGTTCGCAACGGCCGATTCTGACTTTTCTCAGGATGGATTTTCAGCAGAGTCTTCAGTTTCCTCCGCAGAGAAGTCCGGGTGGGCAGTCTTTCCGCAAATCGGCAGTGCTCACCAGATCACCGCGTACACCGTGCAGCCGGTTCGGACCGACGGTGCGAAGTATCTGCAGGTCGTACTGGATCAGCAATATGGCGATCAGCACGTGATCGGTCGTCTTCGAGTCAGCACGGTCTCGGAATTCAACCCCGTTCGTGCTTTGCCGAGAGCGGTTGCCGACGCCGTCCGGCAAGAATCAGCAGCCAGAACAGAGCAGCAGCGGAAGGTCATTGCAGCACATGTTGCACTGATTTCTCCGGTTACCGTGCGGGTTGCTGATGCAATTGCAGAGTTGAAAACCCAAACGCCAAAGGCTCCTCTGTTGCCGGTCCGTGTGATCGCCCCGGCAGCACGTGTAACAAAAACCCTTCATCGAGGGGACTTCCTTCAGCCCGGAGACGATGTGACGGCAAACACGTTGTCGGTTATCAGTGGCAGCCATTCGCTTCAGCCTCGAAAATCTGATGATTCCGCTGATCGACTGGATCTGGCCCGGTGGCTTGTCAGTCCCAACCATCCGCTGACGGCTCGAGTGACGGTCAATCAGATCTGGTCGCATCTGTTCGGTCGCGGCATTGTACCGTCGCAAAATGACTTTGGAGTTCGTGGTGAGCTGCCAACGCATCCCCAACTGCTTGACTGGCTGGCATGGCATTTTTCACGCGATATGAACTGGAGTCGCAAGACGCTGATCAGAACGATATTGATGAGTTCCACATGGCGGCAATCCTCTCATTATCGAGAGGAACTCCGCAACATCGATCCTGCAAACCGGTTGCTTGCACAGCAAAACCGGTTTCGAGTGGAAGCCGAAGTTGTTCGTGATCTGCATCTTGCGGTGAGTGGTCTGCTGAGTCCTCAAATTGGTGGTCCCAGCGTCTTTCCGCCACTGCCGTCCGGAGTGGCAGAGCTGAGTTACGCCAACAGGTTCAAATGGAAAACCAGTGAAGGTAACGACGGCCATCGCCGCGGGATGTATACATTTTTCAAACGAACGGCCCCGCATCCGACTTTAATCAGTTTCGACTGTCCGGATTCAAACACAAGCCGCCTGCAGCGTGAATCCAGCAATACGCCCCTGCAGGCCCTGATCACTCTGAACAATGAAGTTTACGCCGAGGCCGCTCAGGCGCTTGTTCGACGAATTTTCGAGGAGGCGGGTGACGGCGACCGAAAGCAGCTGATGCGGGCCATGAGATTATGCATCGCACGTATACCGGAAGATCCCGAACTGGATCGATTTGCAGAATTTCTGTCGACGTCTCGTGAGTATTATCGCGTTCACCTGGATGATGCGAAGTTGTTGACAGAAAAGCATCCGGTTAAACAGCTTGAACCTGAAGAAAATGCGGCCTGGGTAGCCACTGTAAGAATGATTTTGAACCTGGACGAATTCATTGTCAGAGACTGATCTGGCAGACGTTGTTCGTTGCCCGGCCTGCAGCCTTCGATTTTTCTGCAGCATGTTTCATACGTAACCGACAAAATAATTATGAAGATGCAACAACAATCCGATCTTGCGAAATACGCGGACAGAACCCGTCGCGAATTTCTTAATACGACGGCAAGCGGTCTGGGGATGGCTGCACTGGGATCCATGCTGTCGCAGGATGGTCTGATGCCGGCTGCCACTGCGGCGGAGGATGGGAATCCTCTGGCTCCGGCGGAGCCTCATTTCGATGCGAAAGCCAAAGCCTGCATTTTTATCTTCATGGCCGGCGCACCGTCACAAATCGATTTGTTCGACGACAAACCCGTGTTGCGAAAGCGGCACGCGCAACCGTTGCCGGATTCATTTCTTGAGAAAGTTCGTTTTGCGTTCATCAAAAAAAAGACCGCACTGTTACAGGGATCCCCTTATCGATTTCATCGGCATGGTGAATGTGGAATGTCACTGAGCGAACTGCTTCCGCATGTTGGATCCGTCGCGGATGACCTGCTGCTGATTCGTTCGCTGCATACAGATGAATTCAATCACCATCCAGGCCAGCTGATGATGCAGTGTGGCCGAGGTACATTCGGACTGCCGTCGATGGGTTCCTGGCTGACTTACGGTCTCGGCAGCGAATCGCAGAACCTGCCAGGATATGTCGTGCTGAACAGCGGCAGAGGATCTTCCGGCGGTGCCACGCTTTGGCAGTCAGGATTCCTGCCCTCTTCATATGCGGGAGTGCTGTTTCGCAATCAGGGAGAGCCGATTCTCAACCTGTCCAGCCCTGCCGGTATTCCGTCTCAGCTGCAAAGAAAGGGCATCGATGCACTGCGGGCTGTCAATGAACGACGCTTTGCTGAGGTTCGGGATCCGGAGATTGCAGCGAGAATCGCTTCCTATGAACTGGCGTATCGTATGCAGACAGCGGCACCGGAGCTGATCGACCTTGCGGGTGAATCCAAAGCCACGATTGATGCCTACGGTGTGGATCGTCCTGAACAGAAAATAGTGAAAGCTCGTGGTAAACAGGGGAATACTTATCAGAGCTTTGCTCGAAACTGTCTGCTGGCACGCCGCATGGTCGAACGCGGCGTCCGTTTTATCAACATTATCTACGCTTCATGGGACCATCATACCAACATTCCCAAAGAGCTTCCGTACAACGCGGGCTGCGTTGACCAGCCCATTGCAGCACTGATCAGTGACCTCAAGCAGCGAGGTATGCTGGATTCCACAATGGTCGTGTGGGGATCCGAATTTGGTCGCACGCCGTTAGGCGAAAACCGTAAGGGTAAGCGGGATGTTGGTACAGGGAGGGATCATCATCCGTATTCGTTCAGCATGCTGATGGCGGGTGGTGGAATTCAGGGAGGTCAGGTTTACGGAGCGTCGGATGATATCGGCTGGCACGCCACCGAAAACAGAGTCCATGTCAACGATCTACACGCTACAATGCTGCACCAGTTTGGACTGGATCATTTAAAGCTCACTCATCGCTTCCAGGGTCGCGATTTTCGGCTGACCGATGTCGGCGGAGACGTCGTTCAGGACTGGCTCGTGTAAGGCGGTTTCCCAAAAAATCCGGCGTCTTCCGTTGCCCGTGCCAATCGGCGTCCATTGTCGATTCTGTTCCCTGAAGTTCATTATCACAACAACTGTCTCATCGTGTGCTGCGAGTCATCATGCGGACAATTGTCGGTTCGGTGTCTGTTGGCTCTGATTCATAGCGGACCATCTCGCCCTTTCGAATTGCCTTCAACGGACTGCGGCGACCATTCCGCACAATTGATGTGTTGTTGGTCACACGATACTTCTGCGAATTACCAGCGGGCATTCGGAGGGTGATTGTTTCCGCCCTGACGTCAATACGGGTTACTCTGCCTATCGACATCAATGAACCACGTGTTCCCGATCGTCTGCGGAGACCACTTCGGTTTTTCTGAATTCGTCCCGCATCCGGGTCAGTTTCCAGACTGATGGTGTACGACTGTCGAATGGCTTTGCACCACGTCTGGTCGTCATCACAGGCGTAATAAAACACATCCAGTTGTATTTCCGTACCGCGTTGTGCATTTTCGACGGTGATCAGGAATTCACGAGGATCACTGTCTGATTCCACATGGACCTTCGGACCCTTAAGAATCGAAGGTTCCACGTGCGAGTTTTTGGTTGCGGTGACCGCTACACGCAGAGGTTTCGACAAATTGTTCCAGTGTACGTGATACAGTGGATCGATCAGAAACCCAAGATACATTTGACCGCTGCCGGAACGCAGCAGATCGAAATCGGCTTCCGCCCGAAGCTTGGCATAAAAAGGATCCTTTGAAGAATCAACTTCTGCTTTTACAGTTACGGCCTGCATACGGCCGGGCCGCCGGATTCTCGGTACGACCCCCTGACTGACGTTGCGACCGGTGATGATTTGCGGCAAATTGAGTTCAGATTCCCTGGTTGGTTTTCTGACCGGGCCAACCAGTTCTGTCAGATCTTTCCGCAGTTGGTCAGGATCGCTCCAGGATCTGCTGCGAACAATGCGTCCTTCGGGGGCGATAACAAACTCTGAATTGGGTGCGTCGCCAAATTGGTGCTTGGCCACGTTGTCCATGGTGTCGCACAACCAGGTGAAGCCTGACCCCAGGCGATTTTGAGCCTCTTTGACATGCATCAGGCGCTCTTCTGTCGTGAACGGCCGGACGTAATCGTTAGTCTCCGGGTGGGCGAGTGCTTTATAGATAAAGTAGAAGCGAACTCCTTTTGGGGCAAAATCACGATAAACGGTCTCCAGACCGGAAACCTTGCGAAGGAACGGAGGTCAGGTCAGGCAACCAAATACCAGTACGGTGTAGTTGTCTTTTAAACCGCGCAGGTAAAAGTCATTTCCGTCAGCGTCAAGGATCGTGATGTTTGGTAACGGCTCACCGACCTTGGGTATTTTTCGGTCGAATCGTGCGCCGCCTGTCTGGCACAGTGCAGTTGAACTGAGGACGAACAGGGCCACAGGTACACATACAGAACTCCTGATTCGTTGTCTCATGTCCGGACTCCACCGTTCAGGTTATGGGAAACACCGCCGTTCTGCCGGTTGTTGGCCCATACCTCCCCGACAATGACACGCTGATGTCAGTCTGAACACTTAAGCCGGCCAAAGGTGTCGCCCGGAATTTCCGATTGATGTAGGTACGGAAAGAGAATGTTTTGTAAGTCCGACTGTGATCTTCTGGTCCGAACCGGATCGTGTCATCTGCAGAATTTGCGCATCGGTTAGTTGTCTCCACGAGAAACGGCCATGCATCATGCGAACAGAATCCGGGTTCCGTTTATGAATTCAAAAGTCTGTCCGGGTTCAGTTTTCACGTTCTGTACAATGTTGTCAGTGCCAAACCGGGATTTGTGAACCGACAGTGATGTTTTTCAGAAAATGAACAGGTTGACTTCCGTGTTGAAGTTGAACGTATAACCCGAAGCCACCCGGGGATTATGACTTTTGTGTGAGAAAATCACTTTGACACTCGATGCCGCCATACGGGCAGTGTTTCAGCAACACAGAAAGAGAGTTGTTCAGCGAACCTGATGAACTTGGCGGGAATCTTTTCATCACCTTTGGAGCAAACCGTGGTCCCTCTGCGGTTACCATTTTGAATGGTGATGTTTCGATCAAATCTGATTTACGTTCTGCCGCATGACTGAGACAGGCCAACATGTGTCGATCCATGCCGGTCAGAAGTCTGTCGGGCGCGTCCAGTGCGTCTGTTAGCACCGGTTGTCATACAACGAGATGCGAGGGTGATACTCTGTCTGCAGGAGGTTGACCATCGCCTGCGCTGCGGCGGACGTCATCTGCGGCGGCACTGTCAACTGCAATACGGTTCGACAGAACTAAGAACGTCGTCTGTTTTTTGTGGACGCTTTCTTCGTTTTTCGGTTTGTTGCCGATTTGCGAACCGTGGTTGACTTACCAGACACTGAAGTTTTTGTAGCTGTTTTCTTTTTGGCAACCTGTTTCTTCGTTCCCGAATGTTTCTTAACGGAAGACCCGGCAGCAGCCTGCTTCTTTTTGGTGGATTTTTTCTTTGCCGCCTTCTTCTTTCGCGAAGTCGTCCTGGAGGATGTTTTCTTTCCTGTCGTGGGCTTTCCGTCAGAGAAAATTTTATCCCAGCCGGTAACGAATTTTTTTGAGGCCCCGGTATGAACGGTGTACCCAGTCATTCTTTGTGATTCCTTTGTTCGTGAGAAGACGCGGACGGTATCCACTCAAATGGCCGATTCAAGTGCATACCACTACCGCGGAGAAATTTTTTTAATTCCGGAACGTTTAAGTGTCCTGGAGAAGCAGAAATCGGCTCATCAGGTGGATCCGACGGTAAGTGTCGTGCCTCCGTCTGCAATTGGAACGAGTTCCACAAAACCCGCCGGGAGTAGTGTGGTCAGTCTCCGGACACCGAATGCTTTCATGGCCAAATCCGGCAGTTTAAACTGGTTCAGGATGCACACTGAAGGTCCTGGCGGGATTCATCGATCATCTGCAACACAACGTCTGAGATGTTGTGTCTGGAGCCAACTGCCGACTCCGGGAAAATTTCTCAAAACACTGCGGAACCGGAACTTTTGGGTACGTTTAAAAAAGGAGACCAGGGAAACGGAAGGAAAGTCAGTGCTGACTCCGACAGACTTGTGTTTCGGTGTTTTGCCTTTTAAACTCCGCAGCCTGTTGACGGTCGAACAGTGGCAACTGTGCGACATTATTCGCCGTGTTGTCAACTGTGAATTCAGACGAGACGGACCGGTGTCGTTGTACCAAATCTGTCCTCATGCGGACGTCAGCAAACCTGTGCTGTTAAGCACCTGGGGCCGTAGCTCAATTGGTTAGAGTACCGGACTGTCGATCCGGTGGTTGCGGGTTCGAGTCCCGTCGGCCTCGATTTGAACGATCAGTGCCCGGCTGCGGTCGGGAGGGGGAGTTGGAAGGTTAGTTCTTGCGACTTTGCTCAGTGTACGAGTTACCTGCTGGTGGCCCGCACTTTGTTCATGTTGATTGATTACTAAAACAGCCGCCACCCGGGTTACCGGCGGCGGCTGTTTTGAGTTTTGCACTGTTGCACGATGACCTTCGACGATGTTGTGTAGTCGGAAGTTTTATCCAGGGTTCGCTGGGTCTTTCACTGATTCGTAAAAAAATTGGTGACTGTTGAGCGGCGGAATGGACTCGGTAAGTTGCTTCGCTCCGGTTGGTCGTTTGATCTTGACGATGACCCCCACGCTATGATGTGTTTCCGGACACGAATTATAAAATCTCCGGGCAGCGGGATGCTGTTCACGATTGAGGCAGGTCGCAGGGACTGAAGGTGTTCTCCGACAACGTCTCAGGGCTGGATGGCAGGTTGAGACAGGCTTATTTTGACACACACGGGTGCACTGTAAACGGTGAACATATTTTGGACGATTGCCTGATTATGTCTGCCTGGCACAATATCGGGCGTGGTGATCATCCATGGTCGGACGATCTGTCTTCACCAGGAGTTTCAGCGTGATGATGTCGTCGGAAGGAAGGCGTGCTTTGTGAAGACAGACCGGCTTATTTTGGGTGACTGTATTCAGACGCTGAACAGCTTGGACGCGGGCTGGGCAGATTTGGCGATTGCAGATCCGCCATACAATATTGGTTACAAATATGACGTTTACGTTGACCGACTGGAAGATGACGAGTATCTGGAGTGGACCAGAGCCTGGATTTTGGCGACGGTTCGTTCGCTAAAACCCGACGGCACGTTCTGGATTGCCATCGGCGATGAGTATGCGGCAGAGGTGAAACGTGTTGCCGAAAGTTGCGGGCTGCATATGCGCAACTGGGTGATCTGGTATTACACATTCGGCGTTCACTGCACTACGAAGTTCACACGATCGCACACGCACCTCCTGTATTTCGTGAAGGATCCGAAACGTTTCACATTTAACGCTGATGAGATCCGCGTTCCGTCTGCCCGGCAGCTTGTTTACAACGATAAGCGAGCCAACAGCGTGGGCCGAGTTCCCGACAATACCTGGGTACTGCGGCCACAGGACATTGGCGACGGCGGATTCCTGCCCGATCATGACACTATGTACGTGCCTCGAATTGCGGGCACATTTAAGGAACGCGCTCAGTTTCATGGTTGCCAGCTTCCGGAGCAGTTGCTGGGACGAATTGTTCGTGCCTGTTCAGATCCTGAGGAGATCGTCATCGATCCGTTTTCCGGAACCGGCAGTACGCTGGTGACTGCGAAGAAGCTGGGACGACACTGGCTTGGTGTAGAGTTGTCGGAGGATTACGGGCAGTTCTCCTGTGATCGGTTAGATGAAGTTCGGACAGGTGACCCGCTGAATGGCGGTGAAGAGCCAACAACAAGTGCACCACGAACAACAATCGATCGTCAAAAGAATCTCCGGCGACCTCAGGGAATCGACGAGACGACGCTGATCGATGCATTTGTGAAATTGAAGGGAAGTCCAACCATTGATCGCATGGTGGCTGATCCGTTTTTGAATGCGGAATTCATTGACAACTGCAGCACGAGACAGATTCCAGGCAGACCCGCAGACTGGTGCCGCGTTCTGATGAACCTGCGCCGAAGCGGAAACTATCCTGAGCTCAAAAGACAGGGTGGTTCGAGGGACCGCATGGACTGGAAGAATGCAGACGCATTTGAATTTGCGTGTGAGATGGGTCTGAGAAGAATGCTGGATGAGGGTTATCGGAGTCTGGATGATGTTTTATGTGATCCGGAAGCCGCAATGCGATTCGATCGATACTGCCGGGCTGTCTGTCCAGGCCGAACGTCATTTGAGTACCGTTGGGTCGCGATGAAGCTGCGTAAATCGGTTGACCAGTGGGGCAGTACGTCGGCAGGTGACAGTCCACTCGATCAGGCAGAGTCTCTCGACATAATCCGCTGTCCTCCCGGTCCCTGCGTGTACGTCGTACTTGCCCGGAACGAATTGCCGGCATTTGTGGGTTTCACTCATAATATGGAAGAGCGTCTGGAGGCAACGAAGCTGGCGCTTGACGGAATTCGTGACTGGATTCCGAACAACGGTGAATGGCTGATCAGAACATCCGAAGTTCGGCCGGACGAAGGACGTAGCAGGCAACGGGCCTTTGTGAACGACCTTCGACCACGACTGAATTTCCTCGTAAAAAATTCTTCATCATGAGTTTTGGCGCAGGTCATTCACTCGTGAGTTATCTGCGAATATTCTCGCTTGAGTGTGCTGAGGATGCAGAGTAAGTCGTCGGGTTGTCAGAACATAGCCCGGCAGCGCGTCTCCTGATCAGGCTTTCATGATTCAGACCATGTTCCAGTACCACAGCGGTCCGGATTCTGGCCCGGGGTGACAGGCAGTAACTGCTGCCGTTGTTTGGACCGACTATGCGGTTACCGCAGTGAACGCCACTCGTGATACGTAAAACTTGCTGCTTGAATCACGTACACCCCCGACGTTAGCATCATTCGCCGACGAGAATTCGACAGCTGCTGAAGAGGGGGACCCATGACGAAGAGTATGAAAGTGACGGGGCGCGTGAGAGTTGCTGCGGCAGGATTATTGTTGTTCTGTGTTTCTATGCCGTGTTCTATCGCTCAGACCGAAATCCCTGTCATCTCCATGAAAACGACAGCGTTGCCCCCGGAATGGGCCTTGTTGCAGCAGCATGTGATAGAGCAACTGGAACCGGCAGCGCTGGAGTTTGTCAACAGGTACACAAATGACGATCACACGCTCAAGTGGCGAAAGGAATGGCCAGGCTTTGACGGATCAGATGACGGATACGAGAGTTTTTACAATTTTCCACTGTACTATGCGATCGGTGGACCACCTTCGATTGATCGGCTGTCACGCGATCTGTGGGAGGGCGTCACACGACAGTTTACTCAGTATGGACAGATTCACGACGAGTTCGATGCGAACTACGACTGGATGCATCATGGTGAGTCCTACACCAACTTCTATTTCTTTGGTCTCTCTGATCCGACAAATCAGGCGTTTCGCCAGCGGACGGTCAGGTTTGCGTCGCTGTACCTTGGAGACAACCCGGACGCTCCGAATTATGATCCGTTACGCAAACTGATTCGTTCTCCGATCAATGGCAGTCGTGGCCCTCGTTTTGTAAATACGGCGGAGGACTGGGTCACTCATCGACCGATTCTTGCCAAGTATCCACTGCCGTTCGATGACATACCGAACGTGACGTCGGGTGATGCCTGGAATGATGACGTGCTGTTCCGGAACATTCTGGACACCATCAATCAGCGGATGATGCGCGGGGACGTTCCTCTGAATCTGACATCGACCAGCCTGATGCTCCATGCCTATATGTCGACAGGCGAGGAGCGATACAGGGACTGGATCCTGGAATATGTTAGCGCCTGGCTCCAGCGTGTTCGTGACAACAATGGTATCCTGCCTGACAACATCGGACTTTCCGGTGAAATTGGAGAATACAATGACGGCAAGTGGTGGTCCGGATACTACGGATGGAACTGGCCGCATGGTCTTTACAATCAGGTCGAATCAACCGTTATTGGCGGTACCAATGCCTACATCATCAGTGGCGATCCGGCCTTTCTGGAATTGCCCAGGTCGGTGATTGACCTGGTGACCAGCCTGGGCCGAAAGGAAAACGGTAAGTTGCTGGTACCTCACCGGCACGGAAGCAGCGGATGGCATGCGTTCGGCCGGATGGATGTCAGGCACCTGTTCCAGCTGTGGTTTATTTCTCGTGAAGATGAAGACTGGGATCGCCTGCAACGGCTGGCAGATCTTTCCGAATTCGATCAACTCAACTACAGCAAGGGCAAAGGGGATTCGAATCACACAGGTTCCTGGGTCGCATTTGTCCTCGGACGAAATGATGATTACCCACTGCAGATTCTGAATGGTTGTTACGAAGAAACGCTGTCGCGGCTAAGCAGGATTCGCAGAGATGAAACAACGCCCGATGAGCAGGACGTGCATCACTGGCAGAAACTCAATCCGGTCATTCTGGAAGGTCTGGTGCAATTGATGCACGGAGCTCCGAACCATGTTTATCATGGTGGACTGCTTCATTCGAGTCTTCGATATTTTGATCCGGATCAGCAGCGATCGGGGTTGCCGTCTCAGGTTGCTGCCATGGTGGATCGTCTGACGCCTGACGGAGTCCGACTCAATCTGGTGAACCTCAGTGCGACAGAAGAAAAAGAGGTGCTGATTCAGGCGGGAATGTTCCGTGAACACAACATTTCCCGGATTCGTCAGCTTGAAAACTATCCATTTCAGTTCAATACCGTCAACGGGCCTCACGTCACTGTAAGGCTTGCACCCGCTGCTGTATGTCGCCTGCACATCGGGCTGGAACGATTCTCAAATCCGCCATCCTATCGTTTTCCGTGGAGCAAATAGAAAACTCTGCACGATGAAGGGACTCGCCGATGGCTCATCCTTTCCTTGCAGGGTTGCGGATAGCGAACAGGAAAAGGCACAAACGTTCAGAGAGATTTTAAATCCGGATCAAGTCAGACAGCGGGCTCCCTTGGCTGTCAACCGACCCTTTTTGTCAAAGGGGTAATTGATGGGGAGTCTTCCGAATTCTCGCAGCGTTATTGATTCGGACCGTATCACTTTGCCTCAATTGATCAATAAGACAGACGTCAATCGCCTGCGGGCGTGTTTGCTCTGATAAAGTCATGCACCGGCGTTTCGTGCCTGTTGTACCGAAAACGAATCGCTGTGTGCACAGGATTTCAAGTTCAGTCGCTGTGAGGACCGTGCGAATACAATGTCGACATCGAAGTCACTGCCAAAATTATTCCTGGGCGCCAGTGCGATGTTATTCGCCGGCGCGGGGTTGCAGATCGTATTTGACGGCGGCAAGCAGGATTTCCTGCTGGCCGCCTGGGTTGTCGGCGGTATGGGATGTCTGGCGATTGCCGCGAATCGGCACGCCAAGTTCCGGGGATTCGCCTTCAGCCTGTGGGTCATGACGCTGGTTGCTGCGGCGATGTTCCGTCCCGAACTGTTTCAAAAATGGGGCACGTTCGATCAGAAAACTCTCATCGTCCCGCTGATTCAGATCATTATGTTCGGGATGGGGGCAACACTGTGTGTTGCGGATTTTACCCGGGTGCTGACAGTTCCACGTGCGGTGGGTATCGGCATGCTGCTTCAGTTCACCATTATGCCGCTTACAGGTGCCGGTCTTGCTATGGTGTTCGGGTTTCCGCCCGAGGTTGCAGCCGGCGTCGTATTGATCGGTTCCTGCCCGGGTGGTGTGGCATCCAACGTCATGGTTTATCTTTCTCGTGGTGATGTTGCACTTTCCGTGACCATGACGGCATGCTCCACACTGGTGTCTCCGGTTCTGACCCCGCTGGCGATGAAACTGCTGGCTGGCCAGTACATCGAGATCGAATTCACAACCATGTTGGTGGCAATCCTGAAAATGATTATTGCACCAATCGTTTTGGGCCTGATTGCCAACAAGCTGTTGACTCGTTATTCGCTTCTTGGACCAAAGATGGAACGGACGCTGTCGCTGATTGCCATGGTCTCAATCTGCTACATCATTGCGATTATTACGTCTATCTCCCGTGAGCAGCTGATGAGCGTTGGATTGCTGCTGATTGTCGTGGCTGTAGCACACAATGCCATTGGATATCTTCTCGGATACTGGTGTGCATACTTCACCGGTCTGGATGAAACGACTCGCCGAACCGTGGCAATTGAGGTGGGGCTGCAAAATGGTGGCATGGCGTCAGGACTGGCAGTTAATGTACTTAAGAGCAGCAATGCCGCACTGGCATCGGCGATCTTTGGTCCGTGGATGAATATATCGGGTTCCATTTTAGCATCCTGGTGGAGAGGTCGGCCGGTTAAAGACAACCGTCCATCCGAGGTAGAAACGCTGCCACCAAAACATCAGCATGACTGAAAAGACCAGATCGGTGTGTGTGAAATGAGTGGACGTTCGCAGGCTGAAAAAATTTTTCCGGGTTCATGGAGCCGGAAAACAATGGTTACGGGGCAGAAGTTTTTCAATAGCAGGAAGATCTGGTTGTGCTGTCAGCTGTTCACGCGGTGAAAGTTTTTTGATCCGGTTCTCAAGATCGTGCGTTAGCCGGGCTGTGGCGAAAGTCTGCTCCGATTGATCCACATAGCACCATATGTACATCCGGCTAAACTACACTTGGCCGGGGAGAATTCCTGATTCGATCGAGGAGATCATCGATGGGACTGTTTGACAAACTTCGCGCTGAATTGATTGATATCGTCGAATGGGTAGACGATTCCCGGCATACACTGGTCTGGAGATTTCCCCGATATAACAACCAGATTAAGAATGGAGCGCAGCTGATTGTTCGTCCAGGACAGATCGCGGTTTTTGTACATCGTGGCGAAATTGCCGATGTCTTCGAACCGGGGCACTACGAACTTATAACAGACAACCTGCCGATTCTGAGTACGCTGGCCGGCTGGAAGTATGGTTTTGACAGCCCTTTTAAGGCAGAGGTCTACTTTGTCAGTACCAGACAAATCACGGATCTCAAATGGGGCACGCCCAACCCCATCATGCTGCGAGATCCTGAATTTGGACCGATTCGAATTCGCGCATTTGGAACCTATGCACTGAAGGCCGTTGATGCACGTGCACTCCTTAAAGAACTTGTTGGAACCGATAGCGCTGTTGACACGGACGAAGTCACCGAATTGCTGAGGTCCATGATTATCAGTACGTTCGCAGAACAGATTGGATCCTCTAATATTGCTGCGCTGGACCTGGCAAGTAAGTATCAGGAATTCGGTGAAACACTCCGCCAGGCCGTTCAGGAAAAGGTCGATGACGAATACGGTCTGGAGATTCCTCAACTGTTCGTCGTCAATATTTCTCTGCCGGAGGCAGTGGAAAAAGCACTGGATACACGAACGAGCATGGGAGTGATTGGTGACATGAATCAGTTCCAGCAGTACCAAATGGGACAGGCTATGACGGCTGCTGCTGAAAACCCTTCGGGTGGTGGTGCTGCCGAAGGTATGGGGCTGGGCCTTGGGTTTGCGATGGCCGGACGGATGATGCAGCCAGGTATGTCAGGCACTGCTCCGGGAATGGCTCCTCCTCTTCCTCCGGCTGCAGCTCTCTGGCATGTTGCTGTGGATGGCCAGACTCGCGGACCGTTTTCCATACAGCAAATGGGAGCCGGAATGTCATCGGGTGAGATCACTGCGGAGACGTTGGTCTGGTCAGACGGCATGACCGGGTGGCAACCGGCTGGAAATGTGCCGCAGTTGTCGACCTCGTTCCAGGCTTCTCCCCCGCCCCCTCCTCCTGCGAGTTCTTAGTGCTGCCGGCCGTTCCTGCAGATTTAAAGTCAGGTCCGGCCAGTCGAATGTGGTCGCGTTTCCATACAGTCACTTGAATCGTTTGTGTGACTACTTCGTTAGAAACTATTTCAAAGATGTTTCGATCATTCTGCCGGCACGAGCAAATGTCGGCATCCAGTGTTTCAGTCCGCAAAATTCCGCAGATCCGCATTGGGGCGACGGTTGGTCGGGCCTGTGAAGATACCGAAACTCTGAGACCGTTGATTCTCGCGGATGTTGATGCTTTTCGGCTCAACTTTCCCCACGGAGACTGTGACTGACCGAGCAGGGTTCACATGATTTCTGATGATCTGTACCTACGCTGGTCGCACCGACTGACTCGGTGAAGACCAGGATCTGATGATCATGCAACAGGAAGTCTCCTGGGATCCAGACCCGTTTCGTGAATCGCTGCACAGGACCATTGTGTGGTCGGCGTGTTCTCCGGGAATCCAGCCCTGTATTCAGTTGCGACGGCTTTCCTGCAGAACAGGGTTCTTGATTAGATTGGTGGATCTGGGACAGCTGTAAACCGGGCAGTGGAATTATTCCTGTAAACCATGGATAATGATGTGAACAAATCTGTCGTTTGGCACTCAGGATGACTTCGGTACAGCAGCAGACCTGTGAATCGTTGGTTGTGTTCGCAGGGAAGTTCCAGAATCCTGTTTCCGGGTGTTCCCGGACTGCGTGGAAGGTTTGACTACCGGGTCACATCAGGAGTTGCAGGCCGTTGCTGACGAAATTCCTGGTTTCCCTGTTGACGAATGAGATGGGCCGTGAGACGACGGGATCCGGATGAAGAATCGGTGGGACGCGCGAACCGAATTTCCGGTCTTTGGTTGGCGTTATTCACAATGTGACTCTTTGTACTGGGACATTGATGAACCAACAACAGACGTATGGTGATGGAGTCTGGTTTTGTAAACCCGTTCTGTTCGCGGCAATGGCGGGCGGCATGGCCTGGGGGATTCGAGGTCAGTACGGTCACGAGACCGGCGCCATGATTGCGGGCGTGCTCGTCAGCCTCACCGTCTGTTTCATTCTTTGCCGCAGGATGCCGATCGACCAGCTTAGCCGGACAGTTGCTCTGGCCATCGTCGCGATGGGTATCGGTGGCTCGATGACCTACGGTGAAACAGTCGGACTGACTCACGATACGCCGCTGCGTGGTAATGCGGAAGCATGGCGGTGGGGCATGCTGGGACTGGCGATCAAAGGTGGAATCTGGATCGGTTTCTTCGGTACGTTTCTGGGGATGGGCCTGAGTGGTCGTGTTTACACGTCGCGAAACATGATTGCACTGATGCTGGCAGCGCTCGGTGCTTATTTCATGGGCATCAACACGATCAACTATCCGTTCCGACCTTACGAAGTGGACGCGGAATTCACATATGGGAAAGACGGCACAGAAATGGTGCATGCCAATCGGTTTGCAGGAGGCAAAGGTAACCTGGAGGAGGCCAGTGAGAAGGCTTTGCCATATCTGTATTTTTCTGACCACTGGGACTGGGAGCCATACGAAACAATCAGGCCTCGGTGGGAAAACTGGGGAGGTCAGCTTTTGGCGTTGTTGGTGGTGTTCATCTATGTGGGCTGGTGGTGTGACGATAAGCTGGCCCGCAACCTGGCGATGTGGGGTGTCATCGCCGGAGCAATTGGGTTCCCCGCCGGGCAGTCTGTGCAGTCCTGGTACCAATGGAACACCGACCCTGAATGTGTTGCCGTATTTCGTCCCGTGCTTCAGGAAAATGAGACTCTGAAATGGATCATTGGTCACTTGTCCATGAACTGGTGGAACACGATGGAGACCACGTTCGGGACCGTGATGGGCGGACTCATTGGTCTTGGGGTCTGGTTCAATCGCAAAAAGATCGGTGGACTGGTCTCAGGTGATACGCCGCGGTCATATATGGCAGTGCCTGTGGAAGCTTTATTACTGGCTATCCATGTGGCATGTCTTTTCTATTTTGAGTTCTACTTCGTCGCACACACCGATCACTACAATGACGCGTTGTACGAACAGGGGCTGGTGATGGCATTCATCCCCTTTGTTCTGATCGTTGGCGGCAGGTTCAGCCATTACTTCATCATGTTCCCGGTGGTCCTGCAGACGATTGCAGGCAGAACACTGCAGGCCCGACTCTATAAGCAGATTCACCTCGAGGACGGGACCAGGGAGCGTGTTTACAACGACCAGGCTACGATCAATCTTCCGCTTTTGGATAACGATCCCCATGTGTCATTGATCGCTGGCTGGCTGATCTATTTCATTATCCCGGTGGGGATCGCACTTTATTCCACCTGGTACTTCTACAATAAGCATAAAACAAAAACGACGGACTCTGCCTTCACCGGAACTGCTCTGCTGATTATGGGATGGCTGTTTTTCTATCTGAATTTTATGTTCTGGGGTTGTCCGTGGTGGCGGTGGTCAGACTTTAGTAGCTGGCCGTGGGATAAATGGGGTGGTCCCAATACCATGAATGCCATTTTTGTGATCTACATGACGTCCTTGACCTGCATGGTTTGTTGCGGATTACGGAGAGACGCAGGAAAGGAACGTAGTGCAGCCGGTTGACCTGAAAACCGGATTTTCGCCCTGGGAACAACTCCCGCAATTGACTTTTACAACGACACGGATTCCGAGGTGTCGTCAAGTGCTGATCCCTGCCTTTCATTCAACGAATTCAGAAAAAGGTAATCTTGATGTTCCTTAAACGTCTTATTTGGGCAGCAGTTGCGATGCACATGTCTTTGTGCGGCGCCCTCAGCTATGCAGAATCAAACATGGATCTGAGAACCACGGTGCTGGTTTCTCCCGTGGGAGGAACAGTCGGAAAAGCGGCTGATTTTCTGAGTGACGAAGTCTACGACCGGACCGGAATTCGATGGTATATCCGGGACCACTTCGAGGGGGCAGCGCGCATTGTGCTTTGCACTGGTGACACCATCCCTGAGGGTATTGAACTTCCGGAAGGATTAGTGGTTCCTGATGCTGCAGAGGGATTTGCCCTGGGTGTGAATGGAACGGATATCTTCATCGTCGGTCGAAAGCCACGAGGTGTGTTGTTTGGAGTTGGTCGGCTGCTCCGGTTGATGACCATGCGTGATGGTGAAATCTCGCTGCCGAAAAAGACAATGGTATCGACTTCACCAAAACACGCGATGCGGGTCCATCAGATGGGGTACCGAAAGACGGCCACAAGTTATGACCTGTGGACCGTCGAAACGTATGAACAATACCTGAGAGAAATGGCAATATTTGGCTGCAACGGTGCCGAGCTGATTCAGGAACAGCCCCCAGGTGAGAAAGACAGCGTATTGATGGCAGAATCCCAGTGGGATATGAATATCAGACTGTCACGAATGATGGATGAATATGACTGGGAGGTGTTTCTCTGGTATCCCGTGCCAATCCTGAGAGATGATCAGCAGCGATATGACACTGAATTGGGATATCGCGAACGATTCTTCAACGAAATGCCCCGGATCGATCATCTGTTTGTTCCAGGCGGTGATCCAGGGAATAACCATCCCAGAGTTCTGATGCCGGCTCTGGAAGGGATGGCGGAAATGTTGCACAAGCGGTTCCCGGACGCTGGTGTCTTTGTGTCCAACCAGAAGATGAAGCCGGAAGCGACCGACTGGATGTTTTCGTATTTTCGCGAAGAGCAGCCAAAGTGGCTTGGGGGATATGTGTATGGACCAGGAACCAAACACAGCATCATGGACGCCAGAGAATGGCTGCCGAAACAATACGAGATTCGCCGTTACCCGGACATTACACACAACTTGAGAGCTATGTTTCCGGTCCCTCACTGGGACGGCAAGATGGCACAGTCACTGGGACGCGAAGGAATCAATCCGCGGCCAGGGCACAATCAAAAAGTTCATAATGCCTTCGATGAGTATGCGAGCGGTTTTGGAACCTATTCCGACGGGATCCATGATGACCTGAATAAGGTGGTCTGGAGTGCTCTGGGCTGGGATCCGGATGCAGATCTCCATGAAATCGTCGTGGATTATGGCCGTCTGTTTTTTGGCGAAGACATGGGTGAGGAAGTTGCTGAAGGTCTGTGGATGCTGCAGGAGAACCTGACCGGCAATTTCATCGAGAATGACGGCATTCCCGTCACCCTGGCCAAATGGCGATCCATCGGAGAAAAGGTCAGTCCAAAAGTCCGCAGGAGCTGGCGATATCAGAATTATTTGATGCGAGCGATTTTTGACGAGTATACCCGCAATCGTTGTATTCAGGAGATGAAGTACGAAGAAGCAGCCTATGCGGCCCTGGCGAAGGCACCGAAAGTGGGATCAGCGAAAGCCGTTGCAGCCGCAAGAAAAGAGTTTGCCAGAGTCGATGCAGAAAAGTTCGGTCCCGCCATGCGTCAGGAGATGGCGGAACTGGCGGACGACATGTTCAACAGCATTGGATGGCAGTTTAGTATCAAGTCACCCTACTTCACGCGAAACGCGGAACGCGGAGCACTACTGGATAAGCTCGACCAACCGTTGAACGACCGACCATGGCTGGAAAACCAGTTCGATGAAATTCTGGCGATGGACAGTGTAAAAGATCGGCAGCAACGAATTCACATGCTTGTGAACTGGGAAGATGCGGGGCCAGGAGGATTCTATGACGACCTCGGAAATCCTGATAAACAGTCCCATTTGGATATGCTGGCCACGTATGACGAAAATCCCAGCCGTATTGACCGCATCACCGAGGGGCATTACCGCTGGATGAACAACATGACACTGGAAGTTGATAATCGCTATCGACATACGTGGCTCCATCATTCCCAAAGTCTTCATGGAGCACCCCTCATCGTGCGCTATGACGGACTGGACAAGCGGGCTGAGTACAAAATCAAGGTTGTGGAATTTGGACGGTTTCATGCCACGATTGATCTGGTCGCGGATGATGTACACAAGATTCACGGACCATTGCGTCCTCAGTATCCTCTTTGGCCCGTGGAATACGACATCCCCAGGGAAGCTACCGCCGATGGCCAACTTGAGTTGAAATGGAGACTTGTTGAAGGTCGCGGGACACAGGTGGCTGAGATCTGGTTAATTAAAAAATAGCCGTGGGTGGCGGTATCTTTTTAGGCACAGGCAAGCGCTCCGGCATTGATATGACCGCGTGTGTTGATCGGTCAGTGACCGGCGAAGCACGCCTGGTTCCGGAATAGAGGCCAGAGCCTGATCAGGCAGCTTTTGGGGGAGTTACCACGTCTGTGGCGTACAACGTCCTGACACATATGTCAGTAAGTCCAGTGTGCTCTGTTTTTTTCACTGTTAAAACTTTGCGTCAATCAGTGAGTGACTTCGCCGTCGCAACCGTTTCGCGAAACGGTGTTTGTGCAGAGTCGGGATGACAGGAGTTGAACCTGCGACCTCTGCGTCCCGAACGCAGCGCTCTACCAGGCTGAGCTACATCCCGAAAGGGTTACCGTAACCCAAATTCTACCGCGCAGGTATTTTCCTGCAATCAGCCGACCTGACGGTTACTTTAAGTTGCAGATAACTTAACAGCCGAATCCAAGTTGGTTTGCTGTCCACATCTGTCCCAGTCAGAAATGCGTTGCGAATCTCGCTACAGATGAATGGGTACGAACCGTTCTGTCTCGCCCGGTCTTGCTTTTTCCGGGGGGGCAATCCAGGGGATTGGCATTTTCTCTTCAGTAAGCGTCTGAACCTGATCCCGAAAAATCTGCGCAATTCGCCTGAGTACTTCTCGTTCCGTGTTTCCGGAAACAGAAATGCCGCCGAGATTGGCAACTCGACCAACAATCTGCTGGCCGGATTCACTGGTATTGAGAATAATCTGACAATTAAATACCGGCACGGGGGAACAGGCATCGTCCGGGACCAGCGGCAGAGACTCAGGGTCTGTCATCATACGAATCCTCAAATGTTACAACCCGCCATACAGATTGATGGCGAGAGCTTTGCCTGATGGTACCATAACGACTTCGAGCCGCAGCGGTCTATCCTTTGCCGCATCTGATTTGGCAGACCTTTGTCCGTTGACCATCGTATCTTTTCCTGATCTGTCGGAGCTCATCACATGATTCGATTCGTTGTGAGTCTCACTGCATTCATGGCTCTTTTCACTACCTGTCTGATCACATCCGGTCAGACGATTGACGAACTGAGGCGCCCGGCGGTGGCGTTTCTAAAGGCTCGCCAGAACAACGACGGGTCATGGACTCATCCAACTTCCTTGGGAGTCACGGGGCTGGTGACCCGCGCACTGCTTGCAGCTGGCCTGGATGTGGACGATCCTGTGATCCTCATCGCACTGCAGCAAATGGAATCGAATGTCCGGCCTACCGGTGGCATTCATTCCCCGGACAGTCTTCACCGGAACTATGAGACATGTATTGCTCTGATGGCATTTTCTGCTGCCAATACCGGTGGACGCTATGACGGCATCCTCCACCGGGCGCGTCGTTTCCTTGCAGGATTGCAGTGGGATGAGGGTGAGGGGATCGAATCATCGGATCCGGCGTGGGGTGGTGCGGGTTATGGTAAACATCAGCGGCCCGACCTGTGTAATTCAGAGTTTCTGGTTGAAGCACTCAGGACGGCCGGACTTAAAGATTATGATCCGGAAATGCAGCGAGTGATACAGTTCATTTCACGTTGTCAGAATCTTGAATCCGAACACAATGAAACCGCATTTGGAGCACTGATCAACGATGGTGGTTTCTATTACACTCCGGCCGCAGGTGGTGATTCAAAATCGGGGACAGAAGAAAATGGAGGTCTGCGTTCCTATGGAAGCATGACTTACGCTGGTGTCAAAAGCCTTATTTATGCCGGGCTGCAGCCTGATGATCCTCGAATTTTGGCCGCGACTGAGTGGATTAGCCGACACTACACACTCGAACAGAATCCAGGAATGGGAGACCAGGGCCTCTACTATTATTTCCATACCTTTGCCAAGACGATGTCAGCTTTCGGCAACGACGAATTCATCGACGCTGAGGGCCGGAAGCATGACTGGCGCACGGAATTGACCGAGCGGCTGAGTGATCTGCAAAATCCCAACGGCAGCTGGATCAATCCGAGAGCCCATCGATGGGAAGAAGGCGACCCTCATCTCGTAACTGCCTACTGTTTATTGGCACTCAGTCACTGTGAATCGTCCCAGTCGATCAATTCAGCCGATTCCGGGAAATCCACGTCAGAATGAATCTGTGCTCTGAATGTACAGCCGCCTGAGCAGCGGTTGACTGCGAGTCCGGCCCGGGAGGCCACACAATGCCCGTTGATAAGTCTGGCGTGCGTATTCGTCAGATGTTTGGTGAGATCGCCGGTCGCTACGACCTGATGAATCATTTCCTGTCCGCTGGAACGGACATCTACTGGCGCTCGCAAACAGTTAAGTTTGCCAGCCCGACTGGTGTCGCGCCCATCCTGGATGTGTGTACAGGTACCGGTGATCTGGCTTTTGCATGGCGCAAGGCAGCAGGAGCAAACACGCCCGTATTGGCCACCGATTTTACCCATCGGATGCTGCAACTGGCCGAAGAGAAACGAGATGGTCGTAATGTTCGATTTCTTGAAGCTGACACGCTTTCGCTGCCGTTTCAAGATAATCAGTTTCAAATCGTGTCGGTGGCATTTGGACTGAGAAATGTGGCCAGTACGATTGGAGGACTGCAGGAAATGGCCCGTGTTTGCCGCCCGGGAGGTCGCGTTGTCGTGCTGGAATTCTCCATGCCCAACAATCGAGTGCTCAGTCGCCTTTATCAATGGTACTTTCGCAACGTTCTTCCAAAGCTGGGCCAGTTGCTGGTCCGAAATCGACAGGCAGCCTACGAGTATCTGCCTCAGTCTGTTTCGGAATTCCCAGGTGGAAACGATCTGGCTGCGATCATGGAGGAAGCTGGACTGGAACAGACCTCCTGGAAATCACTGACCGGTGGAATCGCCGCGGTCTACATCGGACACAAGCCCGCGCAAACCGAATAATCCACACGATTTACCCGATGCGTCAGCCGGCACTCAATTGGATCCGTTTGCATCTTCCGTAATTGACACAGGGTTCACGCCGGCTTCATGCTTGCCTGTGGGGATTTAGCTGTGGTGTTCGGCACAGCGACCCGCGACGGAGTGTTGCCGTCGAACCCGTTTTGCTGCGTCTGGCGGCCGAGGAGTTCCAAAGGGGGAGCATATGACCGTTCGATTCAGGATGTGCCTTGCCGCGTCGGTCGCAGCTGCTGCATGCAGTTTGACGGGTGAACATGTTCAGGCAGAAACATTCCAGGCTGGTGATGACTGGAATATTGAAATTTCACCGGGATCTTATGGAGTGACGCTGCAGGAGAACATAGCTAACTCGGCCAACTCACCGAGTATCATGCCCGCGGATCATACTGTCAGACCGATTACGGACGCATCCGTGCCGGTCGGGACGCGATTTTCGGGCGCGGACTACCGACGCATCTATGAATCCATCCCCTTCAATCGTACCGAATTCAAATCTAATCCATCGTACCGGCATGATTCAACGATGGAGATAATCACCGGTAATGCAAGACACCAGACAATCCTCCGACACAGTACGGTGCCTGTTGTTCGGCCGCGGGCACAGGCGCGAACATATTTGCTGCCTTCCCGCTACAACCAGCGGCGTCGAGGCTTGAATCACTACTTTAGAATTCCTTACTGGAACTGGGCCGGGCTCTACTAAGCAGACGGTCCGCAGACCCGACTGACTCTGCCTGTACAGTCGCATAATCGAAACCAGTGGAACCACAGGCTCATCGTGGCCCTTTGCGGTGGGTCTGTTCGGTTGGGTATTCGCCACACAGCCTGTAGTCAGTCACTGTGACGTACCGCAATCGATGATTCCACAAATTCAATGAGCTTTGCGGCAACGCTTGTTTTTGCTCCCTGGAATTCCGCAATTATCTCAGCATCCGGGGACAGGACCTCCACGTGGTTGGCCAGTGACGAAATTGCAGCGGTATCGTTGAGCACGATGCAGTCGCAGTGCTTCATCCGAAGCTTTCTCATGGCATTTGTTCGCGGGTCCTGTGACTCCAGAGCAAAGCCGACTACCCATCGATGTGCCTTACAGGTTCCCAGTTCCGCCAGAACGTCCGAAGTTTCCACCAGTTCCAGTACGATGGGTTGTCCGGTTTTCGTTATTTTTCCGACGACACGTTTTGCCGGGCGATAATCGCATACTGCTGCAGTGGCAATCACACCGTCGCATAGTGGAAACAGTTCCAGACACTTTATCCTCAGTTGATCGGTTGTTTCAATCCGGTGAACTTCCGCATCAGGTGGTGCTGAAAGTTCGACAGGACCCGTCACCAGTACAACGTCGTGACCGCGTTCGAGTGATGCTTCTGCGACTGCATATCCCATCCTTCCACTGCTGGCGTTGGACAGGAATCTAACGTCATCGACATACTCTCGTGTTGGACCGGCTGTGATCAAAATACGCATGATGTTCTATTATCGGGTGTCAACACCAGGGACCGGAATTGAATTGGCGGCTCAAACGGAATCATGCGAATGCGTGGCGGTATTGCAAAAAAGAGGTGAGCTTCTGAACCTCATCTTAATTCTGCCATCAACCACTTCGTGTTTTGGAATGCAGGACAGTGATCCAGGGTATCTGAACCAGCAAAAACTATATGTGCCGGGTAATTCGGGTCACGATGGTTTCCGGTGAGGCCATCCGGCCCATACCAGTTTGCCCACAGCTCAGCCATCCGCTTTCCGGATCGATGATCTCGTATCCATCATCCCGAAGCTGCGCCACGTTTCTCCGGACGGACGGTTTGGACCACATGTCGCAATTCATTGCCGGTGCAACCAGCACCGGCGCTGTGGATGCGAGAAGAGTGGTTGTCAGCAGATCGTCTGCCAACCCGTGGGCCATTCGGGCAATCGAAGCTGCAGTTGCAGGTGCCACGACGATCAGATCTGCACGCTGAGCAAGTCCAATATGCTCTCCGCGAAAATGTTCAGTGGGTTGGAACTGACCTAAGCTGACCGGTCGTGCGGTCAAAGCTTCGAATGTTGTCCGGCCGATGAATTTTTGAGCGGAATCCGTCAGGATCACCGAAACGCCGGCTCCCTGCTGAACAAGCAGACTGCACAGTTCCGCTGCCTTCCACGCAGCAACACCGCCGGTTACGCCCAGAAGAATCTCGCAGTCATTGAGTGATTGGGACATAGACGTTTTGGGAATACAGGCCTTTCATCATCCGAAACCGCATCACTGCTTTGTTCATCCCTGGAATACGGGTAGGTCAGTCCGCAAGATCATCGACACCGGGGCCTCCGTCGTCTTCCGCCAGCAACGCTTCGAGAGCATCAACTGTTTCAGACTCATCTGCGACTGCCTGAACCCGACCTGAAGTGTCCAGATAAATCTTGTCATCTTTCACTTCGGCAACCACGATTTCCATCAGATCGCGGGTTGGCAGATCAACCAGTGCCTGCGCACCACGGTTGAGCGCCACCATACGTTTTTGGACCAGTGTGGACAGTTTGAACCGACCACCAACCTTGCGAACAATATCGTCTTCTCGGAAGTCATCCAGCATGCAATTGGATCTCCTCTGCCTTCAGGATTTCGCAAATCTCACGAACAGCACGATCAAGTTCGTCGTTAACCACGACATGTCTGTATCGACTGGAGTATTCAAGTTCCCGCACGGAAGTGGCCAGACGCTTTTGAATGACGTCTTCCGTCTCCGTTCCCCGCGCCCGCAGGCGGCGTTCGAATTCTTCCGTCGAGGGTGTCTTCAGGAAGATAGTAACAGCCTGAGGGTATTGCTGCATTACCTTCATGGCACCCTGGACATCAATTTCCAGGAATGCCCAGGCAGATTCCGTCCAGGCACGATGCAGCTCGGATCTCAGTGTCCCATACAAATAACCGGATGCGAACACTTCTGCATGCTCCAGGAAGTCATGTCGATCCAGTTTTTTTCGGAATTCCGCGTCTTTGAGGAAATAGTAGGCTTCACCGTGAATTTCTCCCGTTCGTGCCGGGCGGGTGGTGGCAGACACCGATTTGGTCAGTGGGACGGGGGATTCTGTTACCAGTCTTTCAACGACGGTTGTCTTGCCGCTGCCACTCGGGCCGGACAGGACGACGATCGGACCGGAACTCAAATTTTCATCGGAGTTAGACATAAGCGCACGCCTAACCGCTGCTTATCGAAAATCGGCTGTCTGACGGATGTTTCGCGGATACTGAACTGGAAAGCTCCATCGTTTCTAATTGTCTCTACGTTTGGACAGCTGCCTCGAATACTGTCCAACTGCAATTACTCTACATTCTGCAAAATTTCTCGAATGCGTTCCAGAGCCGCTTTCATTTCCACGACGTTGTGGGCAATAGCCACATTATTGGCTTTTGAACCGATGGTATTGATTTCCCGGAACAACTCCTGACCGAGAAATTCCAGTTTCCGACCTGTTGAGGCTTTGCTGCTCAGGAAAACCGTGAACTGCTGCAGATGCGATCTGAGACGTGTGATTTCTTCGTTAATGTCACACCGATCAGCGTAAATGGCGACCTCGCGAATGACATCAGATTCTGAAACGGCCACACCCGATTCGGACACACTCGTGACAAGACGTTCCAGCAGTTTCGTTCGATATTCGGTGACCACGTCCGGGGCAAGTTTTGCTGTTTTGTCGACCTGTTCCGAAATCAGCCGGTGCTGCAGATTCAGGTCTTCGTACATTTGTTGACCTTCGGTCTGACGAAAAACGTGGAACTGCTCGAGCGACTCTGAAACCGCCTGTTCCAGTGGCAGCCAAAACGATTCGATGACTTCGGGCAGTGGTTCTGATTCTCTGACCACTCCCGGCAATGTCAGTAGATCACTGAGTTCAGGGGGCCGGGCAGCATTGTAATCCTGCGACAGTGATTCAAGCTGTCTTTGGTAGTCTTGAACGGCTTTGGCATCAATCACGTATCCGCCAGCGTTTCTGGGGAAACGGACACGTACCGAAAGCTGCACTGTGCCGCGTGCAATCTGGCTGCGGACCTGTTTCTCAATCTGACTCTCGAAGCGATTTAATACATCCGGCAGCCGTATATTCAATTTAAGATATCGATTGTTGACAGAGCGAAGTTCAACGCTGACAGAAATTACATCCGTCTCCACTGTCGAAATACCAAATCCTGTCATGCTCAGCAGCAAGTTATCGACCTTTATTGCAGATAAATTAAAACAACCCGACGAACAGCACATCCAATGATTAGAGGAAACACGTTGGTACGGGCATCATTCTGAATCAGTATCTTCGCTGGAGGAATCCGCGGGCTCAATGTCCGAGTCCGAAGATGGTGATGTACCCGATTCCTCGGACCCGGTTGGTTCTGCGTCCGGAGCGACATTGTCCGCTTCTACATTCGGAAAATCGTCTGATTCTGTCGCAGCCTCGCCATCAGATGTTATTGCCGGGGTTTCGTCACTGTCGTTAGCAGAGGAGTTTCCATCGTCAGTCGATGTTTCATCAGTGTCAAAGTCTGCGGCTTCCATAGAAGGCGGTGCAGAGCCATCTTCCGAATTTGATTCATCAGTTTCAGTTTGTGCTCCCCCGGTGAAACTCGTGCCGATTTCACTGTCCGCGTTTTCCTGAGCGGCACGCATGGATCTTCCAAGCAGCGATGCCAGGAGTATGAAGATGATGGCCACAACCACTGTGATTTTGGTGAAGACATCACCGGCACGCGTTCCAAAAGCACTTTGTCCACCTTGTCCACCGAATGCGCCGGCCAGTCCCCCTCCTCGCCCACGTTGAATAAGAACAAGCAGGATCATGAACAGACTCGTGAGGAGCAGCAGAAATGACAACGTCCCAACGACGAATGGTGATGACATGATGCTAACACTCCAGTTTTTGCGGTAGTTTCACGAGGCAAGTCGGCGAAAACCATACTTGACTTATTTAATCGTTTGCCGCAGATCGGACACAAAATATTGCTGACAGGCAGGCGATCAGGCTGATGCCAGAGTCTTTGCCGCACCAATAATGGGGACAAAGTCATCTGCCTTCAGACTGGCTCCGCCAACCAGGGCACCGTCCACGTTGGGCTGCTGCATCAATGTTTGGGCATTGTCCGGCTTGACACTGCCACCGTATAGAATGCGTACCTTGTCGGCGAAGTCGGAATTGTAGCGGTCCGTCACCCATTTGCGAATATGGGCATGGGCAGATTCTGCCTGGTCGGGAGACGCTGTGACCCCCGTTCCAATGGCCCACACAGGTTCATAGGCAATCACAAGGTCGATGGCTTCTGCCTGGGAAACTCCGGTGAGACCACCGCTCAACTGACGATCGAGCACCGATTCGGTTTGACCGGCTTCACGTTCGTTGAGTAATTCACCGACGCACAGAATTACGTGCAACCCACCTTTGATGCCGGCTCGGACCTTACGGTTAATCAGTTCATCGGATTCTCCCATTACGTGACGACGTTCACTGTGCCCCAGAATCACGTGACTGCAGCCGATATCCTTTAGCATTGAAACCGAAACTTCTCCGGTAAATGCTCCCGATGGTTCGAAATACACATCCTGGGCACCCAACTGGACACCACTTCCCGCGGTTGCTGTCCCAATCCCGGACAGATATGGGAAAGGCGGGCACACGAGTACTTCCACTGCATTATCTGATTCCGGCACAGCCGTCGACAGAGCGCCAGCCAGAGCCATGCCAGTCACCTGATCTGTGTTCATTTTCCAGTTACCAGCGACCAGAAATCGCCTCATCAAATCCTCCAGCATTCTTATGTTGTCATAATGAAAACAGCGGATTCGTCCCGCTGCAGGTGTACAGTCCGGCATCCTAGGATTGTCCGTGCGACAATTTTGCCATGATTTAATGTTTTGACGTGAATTCCCTGAAATCTGAACCGGTGATTGTCAGATGTCGGGCAGGGAAACCGGTTCGAACTATTGGGTAAGTAACACCAGACCATGCAGAGCGAGAGCTTCAACACACCGGGCACGAGGAAAATGTGAGCTCAGCATACGACTACCGCCACCGGTCAACACAAGAGTGGTGGAATCGAGGGTACCTTCGCACAGGCGATCAGTGATTTCGCGGATTGCTCCCAGTTGCCCCCAATACAGACCGGCTCGCATCGCTTCTATCGTGTTTTTTCCAGGCAATTTTGGGACAGCGGCAGGTTGAGCGTCCATGTCAATCACCGGGAGCCTGGCTGTGTAATCATGCAATGCGTATGCGGAAAGACGCAGACCAGGAAAAATCGAGCCCCCACAGAAATCCCCCTCCGCTGAAATCAGATCGATGGTTGTTGCGGTTCCGGAATCAACAATGATGAGTTTTTTTCCAGGATACAGTTTTGAGGCAGCCAGAGCATTGAGAACCCGATCCAGGCCCACTGCGTCCGGCTGATCCACGGTGAGCCTGACGGGAATTGACTGTGTTGATCGGATGCATGTGGCAACCGGCAGCTGTGTCGGCCAGTCTTCGATGAGACGATTGAGTACGGGAGGATTCGAACCAGCCGCAATACAGCTCTCAATTTTGTAATCATCAGTCCATTCAGCCATCCTTGTCGCCACATCAGGTTGTTTTCGGAGTTCCACAGCCGAGATTGCAACAGGCGTGACTTGGTCATCAACCCGTTTAAAGACGCCGTATTTGACGCGGGAGTTTCCCACATCCACTGCCAGGATATTGTGAATCACGCTGCGAGTTCCCGTTTCGTGTCCTGTGGGCACAGATTGACCCTGCGATTGCGGGGGGGGCGGCAACGTCCGCCGATTCTTAACCGCTGTTAGCGTTTGTTTGCTCATTCAATATTGAACACTATACCCAAACTATACGTCTCCGGGTGTGTGATCCGGCGGTGGCCTGCGAGATTGCAACCCCTGTTTTCCGGATTAGGCGTTGACCCTGAACAATCACACGTGTTCCCTACCCGCTGAATCACTGCAGTTGACGGCCAACAATCGACATGATTTCCTGGGGGCACTGTACGCTTAATTCTCCTGAACAGGCGGCCAAAATCGACTTGCTGTCGACTCGGTACTCTGCACCGGTGCAAGCAATGGAAATTACCAAGATCCGCCTGGCACGCCTAAAATTATGTTTCCGATCATCCTGTGATGCTCCACAGTTTGTTAGACTGAACGGCTGGAGTTCCTCCCACGGTTCCGGACAGTCTTTCCGCGTGAGCAAATGACCAAAACATTACCAACGTCAACTGACAGGAAAACAGCTATGAGACTACCGATCTTTTTATTGGCTGTGGTCAACGTGATTCTGTTGACCGTTGAGCCAGCTGAGGCACGGGAAAAGGGTGATCATCATCGCTCCCGGTGGCGAGAAAAACTGATGGAGGAACACGACACTGATGGCGACGGTAACCTCAACGAAGAAGAACGCCGGTCCATGAAAAAGGCCTGGGCGGGGAAATGGGAAGATCGCAGGAGCCGATGGAGCAAGATTCGTAAACAATACGACACCGAGGACGAGGACAATCCGGACGAAGAAGAACGTGGGTCCATGAAAAAATCATGGGCTGGGAAGCGGAAAGAGCGTTGGGACGCACGGAGCAGGATTCACAAAAATCATCACCAGGATGGTGATGACAGATCCGGGTCAGAGCGTCACGACCTGCGCAAGGCATGGGGTAAACGTGGGCGAAGTGATTTTTCCGGACGTCTGATGACCCATTTGGATGCGAATAAAGATGGTGAGATCAGTATTGAGGAAGTTCCTGAAAGATTTCGTAAGCACTTCAAACATGTCGACCTGGATGCAAGTGGCACAGTCAACAGGAGGGAAATGAGGAAGGCCTGCCACAAAGCGCGAACGAAATTTCTCTCTCATTTCCAACAGCGAGTCTTTGATAAATTCGATCGGAACAATGACGGCAGGCTCGATATCGATAAAATCATCGCGTGGCTGCACGCAACAATGGATAGAATCGATACCAGTGACGACGGCTTCATCGACAGGTCGGAGTTCAAGGCGATGACCAGCCCCCCGCTGACAAAACAAGATGCTTCGGAACAACTTAAGAATGTGCAGGCAGAGTTGGTCCGTCTGAGTGATGTCCTCGAGAAACTGGCTGAATCCCTGCAACACAGGAAATAAGACAAGTATAAAAACAAAGGTGCGGGTAAAGCGTGGTTTCCCCCAGATCCACCGACGTGGATCTCCCTGCATCCGTCCTGGCTTTTTCACGGAAGAGGCGGAAGGTTAAGCTCTGGAAGTCGACCTCGCGGTGTTCGACAAACAACGCCCCACCTGGTGTTCGTAGATGCGGGCTGCCAAATCCGTTTTCTGAGTGACAGTTTGACTTCAGGGCCTTAAGTGACAGGTTTGGTGTAAGACCAGGGGGTTAACGTCTGTTGTTGAAACCGGGAACTGGGCGCCCGTCGTGCTACGTAGAGTCTGATCTTTTACTGTTCAAATTTCGTCAAAGTTAACATGGGCACCTCCGTAAAGCAGAGGCAGACAGAATTATATCGTGGTTTGCCAGCCTGGTCAGAGGGCCAAACCGACTATTGGAAGACGCCTGTCAGCTAACAGACCGAAAGATCGGGCTGCGATTGCAAACGCAAAAGCCGTCATGATGATTTCGGGGCTAACGCCTCACGGTGAATTTTCTGTTGTGCCGTTTGAAGATCAGGCCAGATGTCCGTATGGACACCGGCAAGCATTGCGGCACCGGTTGCGGCCTCTTCACGACACGGCGCCACCTTCGTAGCTGTTTGAAACCGTTCTTCCACAGCCTGAACGAGTCGTGGATTCTGACGCGCGCCGTTGCCCGAGACGGCGATGCGCTTCAGTACGTCGGGGCTGTTGCGGGCTGCTGTTTCGTAGACGTGAAACATGGATTCCACGATGCCGTTAAGAATGCTGCGGGCAACGTGTGCCGGAGTAAAATTGTTCGCAGCGACGTTGCGAAAAACGGCTCGGCGCGATGGTTCAGGTCGCGTTCCGGAAAAGAACGGTTCACATGTCAATCTGTGTGGTTCGTCTGACATCTCGCTGAGTTGCTGAGTCAGTCCCAGCCATATTTCTTCTTCAGTTTTATGCACATCAAAAGCACTCAACCATTGCTGCACCGTGCGATTGATCCAGGCGATTTCATCGCCACCGCACAGTCCTGCTCCTACAAGCATGAATTCGTGTTCAGACTGTTTGTTATCACGGGGGCCTGACGGCAGATAACGAGTATCCATTCCCTCCACTCGCTGAAAATCAGGAATACGCCAGACGATCTGACCTCCCGTACCAATATTGATCAATAATGAATCCGGAGTGCGGGGAAGCGAACTCAGAACGGCTGCCTGGTTGTCCCCAACTGCGTTGCAGACTGCAATTCCTGCCGGCAGTCCGGTCTCGTTTGCGGTTTCCGGACTCACCTGACCGATGACGCTGCCGGAATTCATGACCCTGGGCAGCCATGCCGGACGAGTAGCGGTTGCTGCCATGAGTTCATCGCTCCAGCAGTCTCTGCACAGGTCATACAGTCCGGAAGATGCGGCATGAGATCGATCCGTCACCGGACGCTGACCGGCGAGTCGACCTCCGATCCAGTCGGCCACAAAGGACACTCGATGAAAATTCACCGGTAGCTGATTCAGTTGCTGCATCGCAAATAGGGTTGTGCCCATGTATCCGGGAGCCAGACTGCAGCCCGCAGGTTCCATTGACTCCGGTGTGATACCCAACAACATTTTATCGAGAATGCTGTATTCACTTTGTTCGCGGACTGCGGCTCGTTTATCCTGCCAGGTGATGATGTTCGCAGCCGGTTCGCCATCTTCTCTCAACAACAGTGTACTGTGCATCTGTCCGGTCAATCCGACGGCACGTACTAAACCACCCGCCAGTTCCTGGGTGATCCGCTGCAGAGCATTGACGACTGTCCTCCACAGGACCATCGGATTTTGTTCTGCGTAACCGCGGGGGAGTCCTTTCAGACCGGCTTTATGAGGTCGATTGACTGCCGAAACCTGTTTTCCGGTTTCACTCAGGACAACGATCGAAATACTTGTGGTGCCGATGTCGAGTCCGGCCACCAGTGACGATGTCATTTTAGAAACCTGGTATTGAGGACTGAGCTGACGGCGTGGAATGAGGGTCAACCGGCTGCGTGACCGCGCAGTCGTACGTTTTTTCATATTCTGCCGGATGCCGGAATCGAGTAATACCGATCATCAGGCCCATACGGTGCAGGACGATCCTCTGATCTGTGGAACGTTGATTCATGAGGGATAGCTTGACGTCGAATGTGATCGGGCCAAGAATCCGCATCTGATTATTTGGTGACAGACATGATGTACTTACGTTACGAAATTGTCACAGGATATCGAGTGACGCCGGTTGGTTAGTTGTTCAGCAGTATGGCTGAAAATCCATCGGCAGGCATCGACTGAGTTTGGAAATACGGATTCGTAATATATCGGCAAATCAGAAAGTGAATACATGAGTGGTCCAATTGTCCGCACAGGAACAACACCTGAATTCTGGAAGAACTGGGATAAAGCATTTGGCGCCGGGAAATCAAAAACCACGGCTGCCGGCAAAAAAAAGAAAGCTGGCAGCAGTAAGAAGAAAACAGCCAGAGCTAAAGCAAAGAAGTGACGTTGCGATTCGGTGTTTTTTATCCGACGGTCTCATTCGTCGGTGATCGTCGTGTCTGACAGTGTTCAGCGAATGAATCCCACTGACACGCGGGCCGTGCTGTGTGTAGCGGCGATATTTTTAGCCTTTTCTCTGCTGCATGTTCCCGTTCCGGGTGTCAATGAACCGCACTATCTCTGCAAGGCGAAAGCGACCTGGGATCCCGGCTTTTGTGCCGACGACTTCTTTTTGACGTCAGCAAGTGCGCATTCCGTTTTCTTCAACGTTGTCGGATATTTCACCCAGCACTTTTCTCTGGAACAGGTTGCGGTAGCCGGTCGCATAATTTCAGGCACGGTACTGGCATGGGGGTGGGTAGCGCTTTGCGCCGCATTTTCCCTCAGCCGCAGCGGAACAGTGATTGCTGCGACACTCCTGGCCTTGGTCTCACTTACCGGCAATCTGTCCGGAGAGTGGATTTTAGGAGGTTTCGAAAGCAAGGTTTCGGCCTGGGGCCTGGGCTTTGCAGGAACAGCCTGCTGGCTGCAGAGCGGAAAACGGACCGACAGACGTTGTTTTGTGACGACTGGTTTCCTGCTGGGTTTGTCTGTGGCTGTGCACCCGGTCGTAGGTACATGGCAGCTTATCGCAGTATCAATAGGCGAACTGATGCTGCTTTATTTTCCACTCAGGCAGTGGGTGAATGTTGGCATTCCGCTAAAGTCGACCGGGTTCGGGTTTTCAAGGCTGTTGGTAATGGACGGCATTGCTCTGATTGTCGCTTTACCTGGACTGATTCCCGTCATCCGAATGCTGTCCGGGTCCGATCTGAATTACTGGGAGCGAGCAGCTGCGGACCGCATCCAGGTTTTTATGCGACTTGGTCATCATCTTGACCCGTCGCAATTCCCACCGTCTTCATGGATTCATTCTGCCACACTGCTGACGGTGATCGGCTATTGCAGCCGGCGTTTGTATAAAAGCGGTATACAATCAGTCCTGCGTCAGCATCTGCTTCTGTTGGTTACCGCTGTTTTGATTGCCGCCGTCGGGCTTGCCGTTGGTTTTCATCAGGGACCCGTTCTTCATTTAGCAGAGTGGTCATGGCGGGCATTTTTGCTGAAATTTTATCCGTTTCGACTCATCGATACTTTGCTTCCCGTGACCGCGTCGCTGATTTTGACGGCAATGATGATGCGGATTCGTAACTTCAGAGCAGCACCATCAGTACGGTGGATTGTACCCACCGTGTTTGTCTTTGTTGTGCTGGGGATATCGTGGAGACTGCGAAGCGACTCACCGAATTTCTATCGGCCGGATGAGCATTCGGCCTGGATTGAGGCCTGTGACTGGGTTCGTGCCGAAACACCGGAAGACAGTCTGTTCGTGACACCTCGTGAATCCGTTACGTTTAAATGGCACGCGCAACGTGCTGAGTTTGTATGCTTCAAAGACTGTCCGCAGGACAGTGCCGGGATTTTGGAATGGCGGAAGCGACTCCGGAAACTTGCCCCGCTGCGACCCGTTCAGCTGAAACGGCCGCTGAAGCCGTCTGATCTGCGCCGCATGCAGCGGAACATGCAAATAACACACCTGATCACCCGTGAGCATGTTGTGACGGACCAGACGCCTGTTTATGAAAACAAAGTGTGGCGAATCTACGATGTGAAACTGCCGTCAACATGTTCCTCTTTGAACGGCACGAATAACAGCATGGAACCTACGGATGATGTCGTGAAGTGATTTCGCATACAGTTTCATGCAGCTGTCTGCTGCACGCCAGCACTGAAGTTTTTTCCAGGGGTAGTTCTGCGCCGTGACAGGTAGTGATGTGACCTCCGGCTTCTTCAACTAACAGTCGTCCGGCTGCGAAATCCCATGCAGATAGTTGATACTCGAAGAATGCTCCGTACTGTCCAGAGGCGACCTGAGCCAGATCCAGTGACGCCGTACCCATCCGTCGAATTCCGCGAATCTGGTGCCCAAAACAATCCTTGACGGCCGCCAGTGTTGCTTCCATCATTGAACCACGGTCGTAGTAAAACCCCACGCCAATCAGAACCTCATTCATTGAATCAGCGGTAGATACACTCAGTGGCCGCTCATTGTGGAATGCCCCACGTCCCCGTTCGGCTGTATAAATATCATTGCGGGCCGGGTTGAAGATTACCGCCTGCTGTGCCACACCGTTGTGGTAGTATCCCAGTGACACGGCGAAGTGAGGAATGTCGTGGGCGAAATTGGTTGTGCCGTCCAGGGGGTCAATCACCCACAAGTGTTCCGCAGAGGTACCGGCAGAAAGTCCCTCTTCCCCCAGGAGACGGTGATCCGGGTATGTCTGCCGAATGACGTCAGCGATTGCATGTTCCGATTCGACGTCAGCATCTGAGACCAGGTCAACCGGTCCTTTGTGCCGCATCGATACACCCTGGCGAAAATATTTCATCAATACCTCACCGCCGGTCCGGGCAGCGTGCAGCGCAGTTTTTGCAATCGTCACCTGTTCTTGCCTCCGGGCCGGTCAAACCTTTTCAGCCAACGTGTTCTGGTTCACTCGTTCGCGCAGGGAAGAATGTCGAACTGTGGGAAAAGTCAAACCTGCGGCGGCAACGTCAAATCCATCGTGCAGCTACATGATGCTGAAGTAGGTTTCGACGGCGAAATCAAATGCGGCGTGTGTGAGCTTAATCGGTTGTTGATGGAAATTACAGTAATTGCGTACCTGCAGCAGCAGGTCACGTGGCTGGCACAGGCGATAAGGACGTCCAGCGGCTCTGTAGTGGGTGGCAATCAAATATTCGAACGCCTCGTCACAGGCTTCGATTTCCATCGCCTGACACATAACGCCCATCAGTCGACGAAACTCTTCTTCGGACGGATCCGGCACTTCGATCTTGTAGGGAATGCGGCGTAGAAACGCACCATCAACCAGATCTTTCGGTTCCAGATTTGTTGAGAAAATGATCAGCTGGTCAAAGGGGACCTGGATTTTTTTTCCACTGGGCAGATTCAGAAAATCGTATCGTTTTTCCAGTGGAACGATCCAGCGGTTCAGGAGGACATCCACCGGCATTTTTTGTCGACCGAAGTCATCGATGACCAGAGTGCCGCAATTGCTCTTCATCTGCAGAGGGGATTCACAGATGTTGGACTGAGTGTTCTTGGTAACTTCGAGTTCTTCCATGGTCAGTTCACCGCCCGCAATAACCGTGGGCCGCCTGATTTTTACCCAGCGCCGGTCGATTTCGAGCGAGTCCAGCAGGCCGCTTTGGGTCTCCTCTGTGACTTCTTCATGAACGGAAAGGTCAAAGATGCGCATGATGTTACCATCCACTTCAAGTGCCCGCGGCACCCAGACAGTGGACCCGAATGCATCGGCTACCCGTTCTGCAATACTCGTTTTACCGTTACCTGGCTCGCCGAATAAAAACATGCCGCGCCCTGAATTGATGGCCGGGCCAAGTTTGTCGAGCATTCCGGTATTGATCATCAGTCCACCAAATGCCTGCTGCAGGTCACCTGCTGTGACCACCTGGCCTTCAATGGTTTGAGCGGTAACACTTTCCACATAAGACTTGAGAGTTACGGGAGCAGATTCAAAGTACGTACACTCCTCCATGTATCGTTTGCCCCGTTCACGTCCGTCTGCCGTGAGTGCGTATTCAGAATCACCGGTGGCAGTGGTACCAATCAGGTCGATATGTTTGTCGCTTCGCATTTGCCGAAGCAAAGGCTCCAGGATTTTGAAGGGCAGTTTGATCTGGCCGGCGATTCCTCGAACAGTCCTCTGGCCGACGTTGAAGAGGTACTTCAGGATCAGGCGTTCAATCATTGATTCGCTGAGTCCTGAGGCCCGAATCGAATCGGGCTGCTTTGGTGTAAAGACGCCGGCGGCGGGCCGCGCAGAGTCTGGTCGACGTGATTCATCCGTTTCCATGAACCGTTCGGAGATGCTCTGGCCGGTCGGCCCCGATGTCATACCGGGTCCCGGTTCACCAAGAAGCTGTTTGACTCGATTGAACAGTGTATCAAGACCGGCGTCCGGCGGCTGTTGTGCCCCAATTGAAGTACTCAAAGTACGCTTCCCGATTTGCAATGATTCGTGTAAGGACAGTACCGGTGGAATACGCAGAGCCGTCCACGACCATTTAGGTCACCACTTCTGTCCGGTCAAATCGGCAGTGGATCGACCGGCGTTGTGTTTGCCAAACGGTGGGCATGACGTCGAAGATTCACATTGCGCGGCTGAAGGGCAACAAAGTTTTTCAATTTGCAGATGATGCGAACCGCGTAATTGAGTTGAGTGAATGATCTTGAACAATCAACATACTGATTGCATTCGATATGAACGCTGCGGGCTGCACAACCGGAGCTCTGAATGGTTCTCAGTACAGCGTGTGCTGATCACTGTGTACTCTGTACCGAGCCGTGGTCGGGGTGTCATCCCTGTATACAGGACAAGTCGCTGAGACGGAAAATGATTACTCCGCAGACGCGGACTTATTCGAGCTGAGAATTACTTATGAAGTTTGCCATTTGCCAGGAACTGTTCGAATCAACTCCGTGGCAGGAGCAGTGTCGTATCATTGCCGATGCCGGCTACACGGGAATCGAAGTAGCCCCTTTTTCCATAGCGGATGATCTGTCATCTGTTCCGGACAGTCAGCTGACGGATATGAAATCAATTGCCGCGGATTACGGACTCAGCATTATCGGGCTCCACTGGTTACTGGCGAAAACAGAAGGGTTTTACCTGACGTCGCCCGACCGGGGTGTCCAGGCGGCAACAGTCGAATACCTCCGCCTGCTGGCTCGCACTTGTGCGAAATTAGGCGGGCATGTACTTGTCTTTGGTTCGCCACAGCAACGAAACCTGCTGCCGGGGGTGAGTACCAGGCAGGCGACGGAAATAGCGGCGAATGTGTTCCGGCAGGCAGCCGCAGAATTCGAGTCCAGCAATGTGGTGCTGTGTATGGAACCGCTGACACGCAGAGAGACCGATTTTGTCAACACATGCGCTCAGGCGGTCGATTTGATTGAGCAAATCGATCATCCGTCATTTCGTTTACATCAGGATGTGAAAGCGATGCTGGGAGCGGAATCGGAAACAGTGATGTCACTGATCTATCAGTATCGAGACATCTGCGGGCACTTTCACGTCAATGATACGAACCTGCTGGGACCCGGAATGGGGGAAACTGATTTCACTCCTATCCTCAAGGCGCTCCACGATACCGGGTATGACGGATGGGTATCCGTTGAAGTGTTTGACTATGCACCCGGGGCAGAAAAGATCACGCGCGAGAGCATACAGTGCATGCAGGAAATTATGGTCTCGCTTTGATTTTATCGGGTAAAACGTTCCGAAATATTTGAGACACATGCGTTGTTCGAACTGGTTGCGGAACTTTGTGTTGTTAAGTCCGCACGTTGTTTTTTTGTGCTTCACTGGTGCGCACTCAGCGTAACCGACGTTGTTCATCGCACCCGTGATGTTGATGGTATTGAGTGAAACGCCGCAGCAGATTTCTTACGTTGATTTGACATTGTGTGTGGTCCATGTCAAAAAAATGTCGCGCAAGCGCGTCAAATCAATGTGTGAATAATTTTAAAAGTTCTGTAACATCCGCAATGATTGGTGCGTAACAGTCTTGCACATTCTGAGTTATTAAATACGATTTCGCCGTTATTCACGCAGAGTCTGTTGCGTTGAGACATCGTGGCGACGGATTTGCCATCACTGCAAACTTCACGACGATGAATTAGGACAAGACGGATTTTGTGTTGCCATCACCAGGTAGGTGTGATGGTCTGGTTTTTAGTCGTGGTCTTCCTTGCCCGGTTTGATTTATGAAGCCCGGTATTTGCGGCAGGCGGCCACTCAATGACACTCTAAGGAGGTTCTCTGTGGCCAAGAAGAAAGCAACCAAGAAAAAGGCGGCGAAGAAAAAAGCTGTCCGCAAAGCGGTGAAGAAAAAGGCACCTAAGAAGAAGGCAGCCAAGAAAAAAGTTGCCAAGAAGAAGGTAGCCAAGAAGAAAGCGCCAAAGAAAAAAGTAGCTAAGAAAAAGGCCGCTAAAAAGAAAGTCGCCAAGAAGAAAGTCGCCAAGAAGAAAGTTGCCAAGAAGAAGGTAGCCAAGAAGAAGGCGACGAAGAAAAAAGCTGCGAAAAGAAGGCGATAACCGCCAAATTTTACAGACGGCTGGCAGGCAGGTTCTGGCAGCCGTTTTTGCTGCGCGGTCAGTTTTTCTCCCGTTTTTTTGCTGCCGCCTGTCGGGCAGATTGGCTCACTTTGTGTCCGGGTCTGATGCTCACCGGTATTCAGCAGCAGAAGTTGCCGGTTCGGGCCTGCAGTATCCTGAGGCCGGAATGAAACGTCGGTTTGTCCACGCTGCTGCCGAAATCATTCAAACGGTGGATCCGGATAACGGATGTTCAGCGATCTGCCATCGGAGTGTTGTTCTCTGCCGGGAATCCGCAACGGGACAGATTGATAAAGGCACGGGTGCTCGACGGCAGTATCAGTTTCCGTGAGTTCGGAAGTAAACAGAAATAATGAGGTTCTTCAATTTCAGGCGGCAGCGTTGATGTCGTTTTGAATCAGAACGGAACGACTGACCGAACGCAGTGACCGAGGGTGAGTTGTTTTTCGTGCCACCTGCCGGCAGATCCTGCCAAATGAACACGTTGTCGTTTGAATCGCACGCGAATATCTCTGTTGATGCGGCAAACAGCGTCTGACAACGAATCCTGTATCGTATGTCTGGTATCCAGACGAACGGCGTGTCCACCAGGAACTGATGTTGACATGGCCTGGTGCATGTGGAAGGTCGATCGAAAAAAATTTGTATGTGAACTCGGCACCACAGAGCGTGGATGATGCTGCAAAACATCGAACCCCCGGTGAATTTACTCTCCGTTTGTGACCGGTTGCGCACGAAATCCGGACCATAACGACAGCTGCGGGCATACCACCTGAACAACCGTTGTAAGTTGCAACACCGGTTTGTTTATTCAATTCCGTTCGCGTCGAAAATGCTGATTCGATTCATTGTGGAGTTCTGCGACAACTGTTTCGGTTGCGACTGAACACGAGCTATGTTTCCCCCGCATGTATTTCCCATTCGCTGACTCATGTGCGGTCAAGTTCAACCTGGTGCTGTCCGGTGGGATGCCCAGTCTAAATTGAGGAAACCGGATCACTGATGCACTCAGGTCTGTCAGCAATCGAGAACGCTGTTCCCGGACGACCCGCCCGCCTGCATATACGGCCAACGGCCAAACGGCAGCTGGATGCGCTCAGCCGCGACCGCATGCAAAAATTTCTTGCGCAACGTCTGCGTTTTAGTTCCCGGATGATGGTTGTTACGCTCACTGTCCTGCTGCTGCTGAAGTTAATTGCAGGAGTCTGGCCATCGATATGGATGGGTATTGCCGGTGTTCTGCTGGTTTTGTGCTGGAGTGTGACACGATGGTTGTTCAAATCCCGGCACGGTCATACAGAATCCGGATTGCGACGTACCGAAGCACTTGTATTTGGTTGCAGCTTTGCCGCTCTGGCCAGTCTGACGCTGGCCGACCTCGAAGCGACCAGTCAGTCAGGACAGTTTTATGATTATGTACTGACGATTCGTGAATCGATTTTAATTTCGCTGGTACTGGTGACGATTTACGGTGTCATCATTCCCAATACCAGCCGACGGTCACTGTTGATAGCTTCGGCTCTGGCTGCTGTTCCGATGGCAACGGTGGCTGCCAGCCTGGTTCTGCATACTTCTGCCTTTCCGGAGTTTTCCGGAGCCCTCCGGCTTCAGTTTGCTGTCGAATCCGTAATCCCGCTGATTGCGGCTATCTGTTGTGCCGCAGTGGGTGCCGGTGTGAGTGAGCGAATCCGCGATCGCAGCATTAATATCGAAGAATTGGGGGCATACGTTCTGAAAGCACCACTTGGTTCCGGTGGAATGGGGGATGTGTATCTGGCTGAACATCGGCTGCTGAAGCGGCTTTGTGCTGTTAAGCTGATTCACCCGGACAAAGCGGGTGATTCTCGGGTGAGGGATAGATTTGAACAGGAAGTCAAGGCAACTGCCGCACTGACACATCCCAATACCGTGCAGGTGTACGACTATGGTACGTCACTGGACGGGCGATTCTTTTATGCCATGGAGTTTCTCGAGGGCCTGAATCTGGATCAGTATGTCAAACAATTTGGCCGTATGCCGGCGGGGCGGGTTGTCTATGTACTCAAGCAGATCTGTGGAGCGTTGCACGAAGCCTGGTGTGAAGGTCTGGTTCACCGGGATATCAAACCCAGCAACATATTCCTTTCGGAGCGAGGTCACATGTTTGATGTTGCCAAGTTACTCGACTTCGGTCTGGTTCAGGCTGCATTGAGCCAACGAGTGGGGCTCCGGCGGGTTCAGACGACAATTCAGGGTTCACCCGCCTTTATGTGTCCGGAACAGGCCTCCGGTCTTGTGCCGGACTGTCGGGGGGACATCTATTCGCTGGGTGCTGTTGCCTGGTTTATGTTGACCGGTCATCCCCCGTTTCAGGATGAAAATCCTGTAATGCTGGTGGTTGCGCATGCCACTGCCACCGTTCCCGATTTTTCGGTAACAGATGTGTCGGTTCCGAAGGATCTGGCGTCCGTAATTATGAAGTGTCTTGAAAAGAAGCCGGAAAAACGATTCGAAAACCCGCGTGATTTACTGGTTGCCCTTGAAGAATGTTCGCTGAACCAGGAATGGACCTGGAAGGACGCTGAAGAATGGTGGTTGTCCAGTATGCCGGCCTACGATCACAAAACATGTGACACGGAAGAATGTGCCTCTGAAAGCAGAGAGTACGTTGAACCGGTCAGTCAGGTAAGTGATCCTCTGGAGAAAACGCTGATTGTCGATCGTGCGGTCGTTGCTTCTGCGCTGCCGGCCGGCTGAAATTAATGATCGTTCCGCGGGTCCTGAGCTTTCGAAATACCGTGAGGATTCGGTCCATTTCCATGATCTGCAGGCAACGATCCTCCGCCTGCCGGGTCTCAACCATGAACACCCGATCTGCCTTACCACATGCGTGATTTTCGTCTGACTGATGTCGGCAGGGGTGTCGTGAAGAAGCTGTTTAGTTAGCCTGTCATACGTCATTTCAACTCTCAGGGTGAGTAACCTCGATGCAGTCCCCGTCAGAGAAAAGTCAATGATGAAAAAAATGTTTGTGTTTTTGGTGGTCCTGTTGATGACGAGGCTTCCGGTGACCCTCGCCGAAAACTGGAATGGGTGGCGCGGTCCGCGCGGTGACGGTACGAGCAGTGAAACCGGGGTTCCAGTTCGCTGGGATGGCGAATCCGGTCACAATGTTGCCTGGAAGGTTGAAGTACCTGGCAAAGGGCATGCATCGCCGATTGTCTGGGAGGGGCGAATATTTCTCGTAACATGTGTTGAAGACACGGGGGAACGAGTCCTGCTGTGCCTTGATTGTGATACGGGCCGCACAATCTGGCAGCAGACTGTCATCAGAGCGCCCCTCGAAACCCTGCACCGTCTCAACAGTCGGGCGTCCAGCACACCGGCGACGGACGGACAGTCAGTATTTGTGGTCTTTCTGGAAGTTGATGGCCAGACAGTTCCGGCTCCAAATGTCGGCACACCTCGTCCGATCACCCCCGGGGTCATGGTGGTTGCCTCGTATGACTTCGACGGCAATGAACAGTGGAAGGTGAAACCTGGTGAATTCGTGAGTGCCCACGGGTTCTCAAGCAATCCGATCGTTTACGGTGATCTTGTCATTGTCAACGGTGACCACGACGGTGACGGTTACATTGTCGCACTGGACCGACTCACTGGTGACATCCGCTGGAAAACCGATCGACCGAACAACACCCGCAGTTACGTCACCCCCATTATTCGCACGCTGGGTGGTCGAATCCAAATGGTTCTTGGCGGCAGTCTGTCCGTATTCAGCTACGATCCTGCGACCGGCCAGGCTCACTGGAATATTCAGGGGCCAACGGAACAGTTCGTTGCTTCGGTGGTTTCTGATGATCGCATGCTTTACCTGACCGCCGGATACCCCGAGAAGCACATTCTGGCGATTCGTCCGGACGGTCTCGGTGATGTGACAGATACTCATATTGAATGGCGGACGAAGCGTGGTGCAGCTTATGTACCTTCACCTATCATCGAAGGTCCCTGGCTACTGGTGGTTTCCGATGCAGGTGTCGGCAGTTGCTTCGAGGCGGCAAATGGGAAACGGCTGTGGATGGAGCGAATTGGCGGCGGACACAGTGCCTCGATGGTTTCAGCTGAGGGGAAGGTATACGTGCTTTCGGATAAAGGTCTGACGACAGTGATTCGACCCGGACCTGAGTTGGACATCATCACGACCAACCGACTGGGAGAACGATGCTCTGCATCCCCCGCAATCAGTGGGGGACGGATCTACATCCGAGGGGAGAATCATCTGTACGCGATCGGGCCGTCGGGCTAAGAATTGATTTACAAACAACTTTGGTACGTGACGAATCCGGCTCGCCAACCGAAGTCATCAGTCGAAACGATCCGGCATCACAGGAATGCAGGCTGACAGTGTGAGGACACGGAAAGTCGGTGTGTTATCACGCCCATACTGTTGTGGCAGACGTAGGCGATGGGTGCCTCCGTATCCAACCAAGCGAGTTCCCTGTCGTGCATCCAGGCAGGTTTGAGCGCAGCTCTTATGGCCCTTTCGGTTCAGGCGATGATGTCCCAGATGGGTTGCCCAAAGTCCCTTTCGAGGCGTTTGTGGCCCGGAACTTCCATGGTGTGGGGGTCGAGGCCCAGTTGGTGCAGGAGGGTGGCATGCACGTCCGTGACGTAGTGCGGATCCTCAACCGCGTGGTAGCCCAGTTCGTCCGTTCTTCCGTGGGCCACACCACCTCTGATGCCCCCACCCGCCATCCAGACACTGAAGCCAAACGAATGATGGTCACGGCCATCGGTACTCTGAGACCCCGGAGTGCGGCCGAATTCCGTGGCGAACACAACAATGGTGTCTTCGAGCAGACCTCGCTGCTTCAAATCCTTCAGTAAGCCGGCCGTGGGCAGATCGACCTGTCCGGACAGCTTCGTGTGACCCTTCTTTAACTTAGAATGATTGTCCCATGCACCTGCGGCGCCGTCGCCATGCATGATCTGAATGAAACGAACGCCGCGTTCAGAAAATCGTCGTGCTGCCAGCAACTGCTGTCCGAAGTCTTTGGTTTCCGGCTGATCCAGACCGTAGAGTTTTTGTGTTTCACTCGATTCCTGTTTGAAGTCCAAAACTTCCGGAACGGCGAACTGCATGCGATAGGCCAGTTCATAGGACTTCATTCTGGCTTCGATGACCGGATCGAGCGGGTATTGTTCGGCGGCAAGACGATTGAGCCTGTTGGTCAAGTTGAGATTCTTCAGTTGATCTTCGGCCGTCATGCCATTTCCCGGACTCGCGTAATCGAGAGGATTTCCGACGTCGATTTTAAGGTTGACCGCGTCATAAGCCGGGCCGAGGTAGTGGCCGTCCTTCCTGTCGAAGAAGCGCGGTCCGATGTTAATGAACTGTGGCAGGTTATCACTTAGTGAGCCCAGGCCGTAGTTGATCCACGCACCGATGGTCGGAACACGCGGGTCCAGAAAGTGACGGCCGGAGTGAAACTGTACCTGGGCACCATGATTGTTATCACTGGTCCACATGGAGCGAATGAAGGCGATGTCATCGGCACAGCTTCCGATATTTGGAAACCAGTCACTGATCTCAATTCCCGACTGGCCATACTTCTTAAAGCCGGTCTGCATGGGGAAGATCTTTGTACGGGTATGCCCGTTGCCGTCGTCTTTGATGGGGATACGTAATTTTCTTATTTTTGAAGGGTCCAGGACACTCTTGTATGGTGTTTCACCGATTGAGTTTCCGGCAAATTTATTGAGCGCGGGTTTGGGATCAAAGCTTTCCATATGACTGACACCCCCGCGCATGAACAGCCAGATCACACGTTTTGCCCTGGGTGTGAAGTGGGGGCGGGGCGTTGGCCGGACATGTTTTTCAGCGGCCGCGATGCTGTTGATTGCGAGGGCTCCCATGCCCGGGGCCGACTGTAGAACACTCCGTCGTGAAATCGAATATGCGCTGTCGTCGTTCATCGAATCACCAGGAAGTCGTTATGGTTGATCATGACATGAATGAAATGATCGCGTTTTTTCTGTTCTTTCAGGAATGCCAGACTTTCAGCCAATTCAGCGGCTACCGGCCGGCGGCCCAGAATCTTCTCAAAAGCAGCCCGAACAAATGCTTCGGAACTCATGTCCTGTTTGAATGTTGCCGCGATCTGTTTCACTGCGGCGGTTGCTGTTTGACTGTTCATCATTGCCAGGGCCTGCTGCGGAACAATGCTTTCACTGCGCCGGTAACAGGCAAACACATCGGCGTCGTCGAAGGTCGCCAGGAACTTCGATCGTCCGTCTCTGGAATGAAAGAAATAGAGACTGCGGCGCCGGGCACCGGAAGACGGGGTGATCGGAGGACCTCCCCGAGTTAAATCAAGCGTGCCCGACAGATAAAGCAGGCTGTCCCGAACGACCTGAGCTTCCATCCGCCGACTGTTCATGCGCCAGTAATGCCGATTGCCAGGATCGGCAGAGACAGTCGTCCTGTCTGCCGCAAGATTGGAAGAGCTGCGCTGCCAGGTTTTTGATAAGAGCATCAGGCGATGCAGGTGCTTCATATCCCATCCGGACTCAATGAACTCAACGGCCAGGTAATCCAGCACGTCCTGATGCAGTGGCTTGGGAGCCCTTAAACCAAAATCACTGATTGTCTCGACCAATGGTGTTCCGAAATGTCGCATCCAGATGTGGTTGACTGCCACCCGCGCAGTCAGGGGATGATCACGGTGTGTCAGCCAGTTCGCCAGGGCCGTTCTTCGACCGCTGCTGGTCTTTGGATAGCCTCCGGAAGAAGGCAGGGCGTCTTTATTGGATGTCCTGACAGGAGACACCTGACTAAGGGGCAACGGTTTGTGCTCAGGGAACTTTCCGGCTTTAAGATCTGCTTCCAGATTCCTGATCGTCGCTGCAGCTTTGGCGGCATCTTTTTTCGAATCGAGCAGATCGACGTTTGCCCTGGCCAGCTTTACTTCAAGCTGCCTGCGACCGGCCGTTTCCGCCGAGCCTTTTCCTGTTTTTCTGTAAACAGCGTTGTCTGCATCGATACGCGATTTTGCAAACTCGTATTCCGCTTTGGCCAGGTTCAGTTTGGCTTTTTCCAGTTCGATGTCACCGGACGTGATCACCGGTACCTCGTCGACGGGTGCCTTTGCTTTTTTGTCCGGCGTTCTGTCGTTGGTCCTCGTTTCAGGTTTGCTGAAGGAATTCTCATTTTTACTTTTCGCCCGTTTTGTATCCTGAGCGGACTTTTGGAATTTTAACTTTTCCAGACGGGCTTCCGCTGCGGTGATCTTTGTCAGCGTCTGAGTGATAAAACCCTCCTGAGCAAATGGTTGCATGTCGGGGCGCCAGGCTTCCAGTGGAAGCTCGACCGGCCTGGGAGGCTCCCACGCGTCTGCCAGGAAGGAGGGAGGCCCCGCGCTGATATTCCTGCTCTTATCCGGCTGACTTTCTTCGCCGCGTCTGTGCAGGTAGGTGGCGGCGGCAGGGTTGCCGTCATAAACACGTGTTATACCATTTTTTACCAGATCCAATTTTCCCGGCATGACATCGACGCGGACCTGATGCGGCTCAAAAATAGCTCGAAATCTGTAGTAGTCGACATGGCTGATAGGGTCGTATTTGTGATCGTGACACTTGGCACAGTTCAGAGTCAGTCCCATGAAGGCTTTGCCTGTGTGTTCAATCGTGTTGTCAAGCCAGGTTGTGCGATTGAATTTGTAGTAGCTCCTTGCCAGAAAGCCGGTGGCTGCAATGACCTTTTGATCGTTCGGAGCGATTTCGTCACCCGCGAGCATCTCGCGAACCATTTTGTCGTAGCCTTTGTTGTCGTTGAGTGATGTGACGATCCAGTCACGCCAACGCCAGAGGTTCTTTTGACTGTCACGCACCTCCATGCCCAGGCCATACCAGTCCGAGTAACGCCAAACGTCCATCCAGTGCCGGGCCCAGCGTTCACCGTACTGCGGGCTGTCGAGGAGCTCGTCCACGATGGACTCCCACGGTCGGGCATCATCGAGCTGCCCGGGTACGGGGGGCAGACCCGTGAGGTCGAGGTACAGTCGGCGAATGAGAATCGAGCGTTCCGCGGGTGGCTGTGCCTTCAGTCCCCGTGTCGCCTGTCGGTCATTCAGCATGATGTCGACGGGGTTGCCCGCATTGCCTGGCAATGACGTGCGACGCGGCCTTTGGAATGCCCAGTGCTCGCTCGGGCTCTGTGGAACGGGTTCCCCGGTCGGTGCTCTGGCCCCGGCGTCTATCCAGCTGCGCAGGAGAGCGATTTCCGCGGGCTTCAGGGCTTCCCCGTCTTCGGGAGGTGGCATCCGGTCTTCGCCCATATCCTCCACACGTTCGATAAGCAGGCTTTCTGCCGCCTGCCCGGGAACGATGACTTCCCCTTTCAGCATGAGGTTACGCGTATCGAGTCGCAACTCCGCCTGCTGTTTGAGCACGCCGTGACAGGAACAGCACTTTGCCGCGAGGAGGGCTTTCACCTGCCCGTAGGCAGCATGATGCTCGGAGGGTGACGATACTTCCTTCTGCCCGTGAGCAACCGAGCAGGCTGCACCCAAGCCAGCGACGACCGGAAGAAGAAACCGACGTGATAAAAACATAAACACATTCTTACACGAACTGATCATGACGTCCCGGCCGGACCTGCAAACTTTTTTTCAATAATGTCGTTATTCGCTGCAGCGACGATCTCTCCCTGACAGGCGGATCAAATCCACTTTCGATTCTGTCAGAGTTTAACATGCGGCCGACAGGGCTCGCAGAATGACTGAGTTCGCATGGCGTCTCCATGACGGTCGCTGCAGAAAAATCAAGCGTCGTCCGGATCGTGTCTGCTCCGTCGAGTCGCGAATTCGGCCCGAATCTGGCAGATGTGGAGTCCCATCTCAACGACAACAGGACCGGTCACACTTCTTAAGCGATGATGTCAGTGATCGGGTGTCCGTAATCGATCTCAAGTCGTTTTCGTCCGGGAACGTCCAGTTCACGAGGATTCAACCCCAGCAACCGGTAGATGGTCGCGTGAATGTCGGTTACGTAGTGACGGTTTTCAACGGCATGGAAGCCGAGTTCGTCTGTGGCGCCATGGATTACTCCCGATTTGATTCCTCCACCTGCCATCCAGACTGAGAACCCATAATTATGATGGTCACGGCCATCAGCACCCTGTACGCCGGGCGTTCTTCCAAATTCCGTACACCATACGACGACCGTGTCACTTAGCAGACCTCGCTGCTTCAGATCCTGAAGTAATGCTGCGATCGGCTGATCGACCTGTTCACTGGTATTCGAATGTTGCTCGACGAGTTTGTGATGTGCATCCCAAGATCCCGAGGAACCCTCACCGTGAAATACCTGAACGAATCGAACACCCTGTTCAATCAGGCGACGAGTTGCGAGCAGTTGTTCTCCAAAGGGACGAGTCACGTCCCGATCAAGTCCATACATCTTTTGTGTTGCCTGAGTTTCCTGCCCGGACCGCATCAGGTCAGGTACGGTTTTCTGCATTCGAAATGCCAGTTCGTAGGACTTGATTCGGGCGCTCAGTTCGATGTCATCAGGTTGCTGTTCGTGCACCATCCGATTCAACCTGCCCAGCAGCCTTGCACCGATCGCCTGTTCCTGTGGTGTCACGTCGAGTTCAGGTCTTGCGTACGGAAGTGGTTCTTCTGAATCCACTTTGAGCCGGACGCCGGAATGCTCGGGGCCCAGATAAGCTGAACCAAGTCCCTCGAAACACTGGCGGTGAAGTGTTGGTCCGATTGAAATGAATTGCGGCAGGTTGTCATTCAGTGAACTGAGTCCGTATCGGATCCAGGATCCGATCGTGGGAAAACATCCATCCAGAACGTGACGCCCGGACAGGAACTGCATCTGGGCACCGTGATTATTGTCTGTGGTCCACATTGAACGGATGATGGCAATATCGTCAACATAACGTCGGACATGAGGCCACCAATCACTGACTTCGGCTCCACTCCGGCCGCATTTACGGTACCCGACCTGCATTGGCCAGATCTTTGCCTGATCAGTCTTGATGACGTTGTTAGCCTGCTGCTCACGAACATTTCGACTGAACGGTGAATGAATGATCTGATCGGCATACGGTGTCTCACTGATGGTTTTTCCGGCGTATCTGGCTAGTTTCGGCTTGGGATCAAAGCTCTCGAAGTGACTGACACCTCCTCGCATCATAAGCCAGATGACCCGTTTTGCACTGGGGGCAAACTGTGGAGTTCCGGCTGCAGCAACCGGATGACCAGCTGAACGGGCGAACCCGTCTCGCTGAAGCATGGCCGACAGAGCGACTCCTGCCAGGCTCAATCCTTCAGTCAGAGACTGACGGCGGCCAACAGCAGTTTGTTGCCTCGTAAATCTGTCAGTTTTTCGTTCCCGCATCGCGTGATCACCGGATTGTGATGAAGTCGTTGTGATTCAGAAGAACATGGACGACGTTCTCGCGAGCCCGCTGGTGTGCCGCATCTGTCGACATTCCGTCGGCAGACGCTGAATCCCCGAATTCTCTGAGAGCTTCGGCACAGGCGGTTCGTTCGGCAGACGTTGCACCCCGTCCCAGTGTACGTTCAAAGGCAGATTCGATGAAAGCACTGTTGACTTCATCGGAATTTTCGGTGCCAACTTCAGCAGATACCAGTGCCGCCAGCTGTCGTCCTCGTTCCAGCACAATTTTACTGTTGGTCATCGCCAGCGCCTGCTGCGGGACAATACTGTGCAGACGGCGGTAGCACTCTTCGACACTGGCCGGATTGAATACAGACAGGAGTTTGATCTGATAATCACGGGAATATCGATAGTAGATGGTTCTGCGTCTGCCGTTGTCTTCCGGAGTAATCGGCAGGTCCGGTCCACCCATTGTTGCATCCAGTTGTCCTGTCAGACAGATCAGCGTATCTCGTACTAATTCGCCTTCCATTCGTCGTGGATTCATCTTCCACAACAAACGGTTGTCCGGATCGATTCCAGTGTTACCACGTGTCAAGTCAGTTGATCCGGACTGCATGCGGTAGGCTCTTGAAGTAAGGATGAGCCGATGCAGGTGTTTCATGCTCCACTTGTGTTCCATGAACTCAACGGCAAGCCAGTCCAGTAATTCATGATGTACCGGACGCTTCGTTCTCAATCCAAAGTCAAACATAGAGTCAACCAGAGGCGTACCAAAATGCCGGGTCCAGATATGATTGACCGCGACTCGAGCCGTGAGAGGGTTGTTGTTGCGAACGATCCAGCGGGCGAGTGCCAGTCGCCGACCTGTCGAAGTTGAAGGATATATCACTCCGGCGTGTATGTCTTCGGATGCAGCAGAACTGGAATCTGCCTGAACAGCTTTTAGTTTATCAGCGGCCGCCTTAACTTTGTCCCGTGCAGCATTGACCGTGTTTTGGAAGTTTTCATCGTTTGAATTGTGCTGTTCCACCGCCGCTGCGACTTCGTTTTTTGCCATCAGCAATTCCAGTTCAGCTTCAAGACTCGCTGTTTTTTGTTTTGCAGTCAGCGCATCCTGTTTCAGTCTGTTGAGCTCTGAACCGGAGCGGGATGTCTCAACGAACGTTGCTAAATCAGCTGACAGAACGGCCAGCAATGCGGTTCGACTCGCCTGCTTCATTTCCAGGTTCTTCCGGGCAGCAGTCAGTTCCCGTTCAGCATGGGCCAGTGTGATGACTTTACCGTCAGAGAATTGGTCGGAATTTTTCGAAATGTTTTTCGCCGCAGTCGACTCAACCTGTCTTGTGAGTGCACGCTGACGGGTACGCATCTTCATCACAACAGACTGTGTTTCTTCCAGCTGACCAGCAGCTGTTTTGACTTCCAAATCTGCAGCAGCGATGACTGCCTGTCGAGACTGCGATCTGAGTGCGGGGAAATACGCATCCAGCGGCAGGGGAACCGACTGAATTGATCCGTCAATGGATCCAAGTACAGGCGGAACAGCAGGTGAGTGGGGGTGATCTCTGTCCGGCCGCGTTTCTTCACCGCGGACGAACAGATAAGTCATGGCCTCCGGTTGTGCATCGTAGACTCGCGGTAAACCGTCTTTTTCCAGATCTGTTTCCAGTCCAACCGGATCGAGCCGTACTTCGTGTGGTTCAAAAAATGCACGAAAGCGATAGTAATCTTCATGGGATATCGGATCGTATTTGTGTTCGTGACAGCGGGCACAATTAAATGTAATTCCCAGAAAGCCTTTGCCTGTATGTTCAATAATGTCGTTGAGCCAGAAATTGCGGTTGTAGCGATACCAATTGCGTGCGAGGAATCCGGTAGCGCGAACCGTATCCGGATTAGCCGGATCCAGTTCATCCCCTGCCAGCATTTCCAGAATCATGGAGTCATAACCCTTGTCTTCGTTGAGAGATTCAATGATCCAGTCTCGCCAGCGCCAAATATGCTTCTGGCTGTGACGCATTTTGTTTTCCAGGCCGGACCAGTCGGTATATCGCCAGATGTCCATCCAGTGCCTTCCCCAGCGTTCTCCGTAACGGGGGTTCATCAACAGTCGATCCACGACTGTCTCCCAGGCCTGCTCGCTGGAATCCGTAAGAAATCCATGGAGCTCCTCACGTGTTGGCGGCAGACCAGTCAAGTTGAAGAAAACACGTCGCAGCAACACTTCCCTATGGGCCGGTGACGCATGAACAAGTCCCTGGCGTTCATAAGTGGCGGCGAGGAACGCGTCGATGGGGTTGTTTTGCCACAGTGAATCGCTCACGGCAGGCACTGGAGGGCGGACCGGCACTTGATACGCCCAGTGACTTCGCGGATCCGGCGGCACCGGCTCGTCCGATGCCTCAGCACCCTGATCAATCCAGGTCCTCAGCAGCAGCACCTGTTCTTCGGTCAGCAGTAAACCCTGATCCTCCGGGGGCATTTGTTCGACATCGCCGGTGCCCAGAACTGCATCCATCAGCAGGCTCTGACTGCTTCTGCCGGGTTCGATGGCCGGCCCGCGATCACCACCCTGCCGGATCAGCTGAAAGGCGTCCAGACGAAGGCCCGACTGCTGTCTTAGTGCTCCATGGCAGCTGAAACAATGCTCGGCCAGAATAGGTTTGATCTGGTTCTCGTAGTCAATTTTTTGAGCCAGAGTCGTTTCGACAGTCAGGCAAAGACATATTACGCAGCACAAAAATGATGTATGACAACGCTGCGCGCCGTTACGGTACTCAGGTTTCCTGTCGGCCACCAAGTTCACAACGGATCCTGACGGAACTTTGACACTGGAATGAAACCATCGAGTTGAGAGTGTGGTGACCATTTTAAAATTCAGTCTCCACGATTCCGGTTGTCGCTACAAGTTCCATTTCGCAGCTGTATCGTCAATTTGCCGCGAGAGCCGCAGTTCCGGCCGGCATCCGGTAACGATCCTGCCGTGACACACTCTGTTCAAACAATTACTGATAATGGTTGACGACCTGCTGAATTCTATGAGAATTCCGGTTTCCGGAACTTTCGGAAATTCATTCGACAGGTCAGATCCGGCAGCATTCCTTCTGTAACCTGGAGTCCGGCATCTGCGATGTGAGTAATCAATTCCGTGACAGAAAGGGCTTTTGTGTCAGATGATGCTTCGGTAATTCTTTCCGAGAAAATTGATCCGCAAACCAAAGCAAAGGCGCGCGAGCTTTGGGAGCGTCTGGCGAACAGTCGTCCCGGACCGAACAACAGGGATCTGTTGTATCTGGCAAGATTCGTTCCCGTACTCTCTGCCGCCGCCATTAAGACTTTGTTTACACGCAAGCTGAACATCGACGAACTCAAGGAGATCGTGCAGCACGTCCCGAAGGCACGCGGTGCAGCGATCAAGGCGGCGCTGAAGAATGCAGAAAGTCTTTCTGAAGACGACCTGCGTTTCCTGATCACTCATACAAAATCCAAAGACGCTGCCAAAGTACTGTTGAAGCGAAACTCAGGAAACACGGTCATTGCTTTTTTGGAACGAACGGTCGAAGAACTGCAGGGAAGCCTGGATGAGATCAAGCAAAAGGAACTCACCTCGGTGGTACTCAAAGAAATTGATCGGCTGTTGTAACCGTGTGCCTCTCGCACTGCTGAAACGTGATGCCGGAATTGACCGCACTCTTTGTTTTCAATCGGTGTGATTCCATCTGCTGTCTGTGGTTCCGGTCATTATTGAATTCGGTCATCATCGAATGAGTGGGGCAACCTGAGTATGCACGACATCCGTCTGGCATTGGGTTTGATGGGATTCCTGTCGATTGGAATCTTTTTGGGATGTCGGCGGCTGCTGAGACCGTTACCACCCCGTGCACTGGATGCTGTGGCTGTTGGGCTTCTTCTTTTGATGGCCGCGTATCTGAAGAATGTTTGGGGCCAGCTGTGGATCGTCAAGTGGATTCCGCTGCCTTCTGTGATTGTGCTGGCCAACTGGTTTCCTCTGATACTTGCGGCACTGGGAGCCGTAGTATGGAATCGCATGGGTGGCGAAACATCCGGTGCATCACCAAAAGAAACAAATGTGTCCTCAGGTCATGATTCCACCGCCGAAGGCACCGCAGCTGAATCCAGTCTGCTTCGCCGCACACTCGTCATACGACGAATCGTGATGATGGTCATCATTACTTGTGCCGCCGTATGGTCGGAACTTTACTTTATTCCTGCGTCACCGCCGGTGTGCGGCGATCGGTGGGATCCGCCGTTTCCTCCGATGCCGTGGCGCATTTGTCGTCAAACTCACAACAGTACGTGTTCCGCGGCCGCATCAGCGACCATTCTTGAGACATTGAACATCAGGGCCACGGAACAGGAAATGGCGGAACTGTGCCTGACCCGCAACGGTACGACGTGGCTGGGTCTCTATCACGGTCTGGCCAACAAACTGACAGGGACGAATTATCGGGTGGAGTTCTTTGAATGTGAAATCGATGATTTGCCGAAAATGGCCGGTCATCACCCGTTGCTGCTTTGCTGCAAACTCGATTCGGCCACCGCCAGTGAACGGCCGGAATACGTCAAGGAAGGTGGCTGGATTCCCGGGACGGCCCACTCGGTGGTATACTTCGGTCGTTCCGGACGAATCCATGTCATTGGAGATCCCTCGCGCGGATATGAGCCGTGGAACGATCGTGATCTGGAAACACTCTGGACTGGTCAGGGCCTGCGGATCCAGGATGTCCGTCAGCTGAATTGAACTTAAATCAATGCTGCCGTCCGAATTACAGAATTGGACACAAAGTATCAGGTCGGTGTCTCAACCAGAGTCCCGGCAACACTGAAAAAATGTATCCGGAACACAGGCAGGAACCGGTGAGTTCCCTTTGATTTACTTGTGATGAAGTTACTGCAGGAAATCCGGAAATGGGGCGCTGGCCTGATAACAACCGATCTACGCTGCTCACCTTCACAATGATTTTTGTGCTGTTTCCTTTGCTGGCGTGGCTATGTGTCCTGTTCATGCGCTCCTGACTGAATGCGGACCCTTTCTGAGAGATGGTACCACTTTCATGCGGGAACTGATTTTACATACCCTACTCTGGTCAGGCTGAACTCCTGTCTGATGCTGCTGAATCACCATCAAAGTCGTTTTCCCTGCCAGGCTTGTGCGCGGACACAGTCGGGTGCGTCACCAACACGTCCTGCAGGCCGTTGTGATTCATAGAAATCTGTTGGGTTACCGGCTGCTGTCTGACATTTCGGTTCCGCTAAGGGTTTTGACTGTCAATTTTTTATCTGGTTGTTCATAAGACGCCTACAGTACCGGTGATGAGAATCTAAAGAGGTCGTAACGGAGACGCTGTCCGAAATGAAGACTTAGACGGGGATGATTGTTCTGAACCGGGATCAGAAGATGAAGGATTCAGTTGGGTTGACGGAACGAATATACCGCTTGTGAGATGAGTTAGATTCCGATTGTCCGGTCCGGTTGATTATCTGGTCCGGTTTGAAGCGCCGTTTCAGCATGGTATCGTGTGGATTAGGGGCAACACCTGTTGAAACCAGGATTCCGAGCGGAGACGTGCCCGGCAATCAAGACTGACTTGAGTTTGTTGGGGGCCGGTGGGGATGATGGGGAAAGTCGAAACCGGACAGCTGGATTCGATAACAGCTACGTAAGACAGCGATGTCCAGAGACATGAACGAAGTCACCGAATTCCTGAAACACGTGATCACACGCCGTCAACTGCTGCGTGACGGAAGTACGGGGATTGGGGCCATGGCCCTTCAGACCATGTTGTCGCCTGAAGCCCTGGTCGCCCGCATCTCCGAACCTGGCAGCATGTGGCCGGCCCGTGCCAAGCGTGTGATATTTTTGTTCATGAACGGTGCGCCCTCTCAACTGGATTTGTTCGACTACAAACCCCTGGTGGACAGGCATCACGGTCAGGAACTGTTCAAGACCTACGACGATAAGTCGAAGTCCTGGAGTGACAAGGGATTCGTCAGGAAGACACAAAGACTCACCGGAATGACGTCGGGGCAGAACTCGTTTCCCGTCGCGCGTTCGAACTGGAAATTTCGGCAGTACGGTGAGGGGCGGGCCTGGATCAGCGACCTCCTGCCGCATACTGCCGCGGTGGCCGACAATTTGTGCTTCATCAAATCGATGCACACCGAGGCGATCAACCATGATCCCGGCGTGACCTTTTTCCAGACGGGACATCAGCAGCCCGGCCGTCCCAGCATGGGAGCCTGGATGAGTTACGGACTGGGAACCGAAAACGAGAGTCTTCCCACGTTTTGTGTACTGATTTCCAACGGCACGGGACGTCCGGGCAGTCAGCCGGTTTATACGAAACTGTGGAGCAACGGTTTTTTACCCGGTGTGCACCAGGGGGTCGAACTGCGGGGAGGTCAGACGCCGGTCCTTTACTTGAACAGTCAGCCGGGAGAAACCGTCTCGGCCCGCAAGAGAATGATTGCGAGGATCGAGGCACTCAATCAACTGCAGATCGAGGCCTTCGGAGATCCGGAAATCACCACACGGATCGCGCAATATGAGATGGCATTTCGCATGCAGTTGTCCGTGCCCGAAGCTACGGACATCAGCAACGAACCCAAACACGTACTGGACGCTTACGGGCCGGAATGTCAGCAACCGGGTAAATTTGCCGCCAATTGCCTGTTGGCCCGACGACTGGCCGAGCGCGGGGTCCGTTTCATCCAGTTGTACCACCGTGGCTGGGACCAGCACGGCGGAATGACCAGCGCGCTGCCCAAACAATGCCACGACGTCGATCAGCCACAAGCGGCACTGATTGCCGATCTGAAACAACGCGGGATGCTCGATGACACACTGGTCATCTGGGGCGGAGAGTTCGGGCGAACCACATACAGCCAGGGTAGAGTAGGTAAGTCGGCCAACGGACGCGACCATCATCCACGTTGCTTTACTTACTGGATGGCTGGCGCCGGTGTTCGGCCGGCGATGACTTACGGTGAAACCGACGATGTAGGTTATAACATTGCCCGGGACCCGGTACATGTGCACGATTTTCAGGCCACTGTATTGCACTTGATGGGGATCGATCACGAACGACTGACCTTCAAACATCAGGGACGCCGCTTCCGACTGACCGACGTACATGGCGAAGTAGTCAAAGCCATACTCGCTTAATCTGAGATCCGACACGTTATGTTCGTGACACACACCAGCATTTGGTTTTCGTTCGGCATGCGGATTTGCATTGCGATGGTTGCGTTACACACGGGCCTGTCCTCAGGCTTTGGCCCGGCCCGATTATCGGCCGCCGAGCCGATTTCGTTCAACAGGCACATTCGTCCCCTGCTGGCCGATCGGTGTTATGGCTGCCACGGACCTGACGCAGCGACCCGCAAAGCCGGCCTGCGACTGGATCGGGAATCGGCTGCCAAATCGGTGCTGGCGGAATCCGGACATACGGCGATCGTGGACGGGAATCCGCAAACCAGCGAACTCCTGCGGCGAATTATGGACACGGACGATCCCATGCCGCCTGTCGATTCCAAACTGTCTCTGTCCGCAGCCGAAATCGATCTCATCCGGCAGTGGATCGCATCGGGAGCAAAATGGGAACGTCACTGGGCTTTCATGTCTCCGTCAAAGTCCGGTCTGCCCCCCGTCGCTAACGGAGCCTGGCCTCGTAATGAAGTGGATCGTTTCATACTGGCCGGTCTGGAGTCGCGAGGATTGCAGCCGGCAAACCCAGCCGCTAAACCACAGTGGCTACGACGGGTGACCTTCGACCTGACGGGGCTGCCGCCGACGACGGTTGAGCTGGATGCGTTTCTGGCCGATGAATCCAGTTCCGCCTATGAACACGTCGTCAATCGTTTGC